>DBPQ01000045.1 GCA_002304945.1 Actinomycetales bacterium UBA1416
TTCGGGGCACCAACTGGCACAGGCCCCTGACCTGCAAGTATGTGGGTTTTGAGGGCCTTTCTCCTTGTTCCGTGCCAGATTCGTGCCAGATCCATCGGTGGCGTGCCGCCACGGCGTGTCATCGTTGGCCCCACACGGATGAGGGGCAGGCCGGCGGCCCGACGTGCGAGCCTCCCGCTCTGGGCCATCTTGGTTAGTTCACGACCATCGCGATGGCCGAGGTTTGTGCAAACACCCGGCACTCAGAAATCGCTCAGAAAGCACACACGAAATCAACGACGGACCGTTGCCTGAGCGTTCCCTCAATGTCGTCGCGTGATGACACCGCATCCATGTCGCCACACCTTGACACGCATGTACCTGTCGCCGTACGTTGACAGCATGGACAACAGCGGGTCGCTCTTGAACGCTCGCTCGCTCCCGCGGCTCGGGACGGCGATCGCGGGGCTGCGCCGTCGTCGTGGACTGACCCAGGCCGAGCTCGCCCGGGCCGCCGGCGTCTCCCGCCAGTGGCTGAGCAGTGTGGAGAACGGGCGCACGCCGGGCGCGGAGGTCGCGCTCCTGATGCGCCTCCTCGACGCCCTGGACGCGAGTCTCGTCATCCGTGACGAGGCCGGCTCGTGACCACCCGGCTCGCGGTCCTGCTGGACGGCGCACACGTGGCCGACGTCGAACGCACCCGCTCCGGCGTCCTGCGCCTGACCTACCACGACGACCTCGCACCCGGGGCCACTCCCCTGTCCCTGGCCCTGCCCCCCCAGCGGGGGCGCTTCACCGGCGAGGCCGTCGAGACCTGGCTGTGGGGTCTCCTGCCGGAGAGCGAGGCGGCCCGCTCCACCCTCCGCCGCACCCACGGCGCCGACCCGAGAGATCCGCTGAGCCTTCTGGCCGCCATCGGGAGGGACTGCGCCGGCGCGGTGCAGTTCTGCGAACCCGACGGCGTCGCCGCCACCTTCGCGTGCGACGGTCGCCTCGAGCCCGTCACGGACTCCGACATCGAGGCCCGGCTCGCCGCGATGCGGCTGGGCGACGACCCCTCATGGGTGCTGCCCGAGGAACACTGGTCCCTCGGTGGCATGTAGCAGAAGCTCGCCCTGCGCCGCGAGCTCGTGGACTTCCGGTCCGAGCGCGCCATCGTGATCGAACGGTTCGACCGGGCCCGGGATGACGCTGGCCACGTGCACCGGCTCCACCAGGAGGACCTCTGCCAAGCCCTCCGCATCCGGGAGAAGTACGAGGACACCGGAGGCCCCTCGGCCGCGCGCATCGTGGCGTTGCTCCGCGACTCCGCCGCCACAGCCGCCGACGCCAGGCGCAACACCGAGGCCTTCCTGGACGGACTGGTGTTCACCACGGTCACCGCCTCCCCCGACGCCCACGCCCGCAACTACGCGGTCCTCCTCGACGGGGACCGCGTCCACCTCGCGCCGCTGTACGACGTCGCCACCGGGCTGGCGTACTCCATCGGAACTAGGGCCTCCCGCCGGCTCTCGATGAGCATCGGCGGAGTCTTCGACTGGGAGGCCATCGACGCAGAAGCGTGGCGGCGGTGCGCGGCCGAGCTCGGCGTGGACGAGTCTGCGGTACTGGACCGCGTCCACCGGATGACCGCCGACGCACCGGCCGCCTTCACCGCTGCACTGGACGACGTCGAGGACTGGGACGGATCAGTCACCGACGTGCGCACTCGACTCCTGCCCGCCCTCGAGAACCGGTGACGTCGATCTCCTCCGGGGTTGCTGGTTCGATCCGTCGCGCTCGGCGGATCTTTCCGCCGCCGCGGATGCGGGCGGGATTGACGTCGATGATGGGCGGTTCCTCCCGGACAGCCGAGGCGAGGATGGAATGCAGCAGGGAGTACATGTGCGCCAGCTGGGTGGGCTTACCCGGTGTCCGTGGCCCGAAGGCGGGCAACGCCGCACTCAGGTACAACCTTCGACCTAGGCTTTGAATCATGCTGCAGCCGATCCCCACAGAGTCGCCGAACTCGCGGTGGCCCACCTTCGAGATCGAGTTCATCGTCGCTGGTGAGCCGGAGCAGACGTGGGAGCGGCTGTGGGACCTCGACCGGCACACCGCCGCCGTTCCCCTGACCGTCGTGACCGGCGGCCCACTCGCGCTGGGAAGCCGATTCGTCGGTCGTACCAAGTTCGGTCCGTTGCACCTCGATGACGTGATGGTGGTCCGCGAGTGGGACCCGCCCCTACGTTGCGTCATCGAGAAGGTCGGCACTCCGCTGCGGGGCCGAATCGAAGCGACGCTCACGCCACTCGGAACGGGACAGACAACGCTCCACTGGCGGCAGAGCTACGCTGTCGCCCGACTCCCAGACCGGCTCGTCGGGCTCGCTCGTCCACTCGTCCGCCTGGCGTACGCTCACGCGTTGCGCAGAATCACACACGCCGCCGACACAACGTCTGCCTGACCGACCCCACCACCTCTCCACGTGCGCACGCGGGCGCCTCGTCGTGCTCGTTCCCCGCGCACCCGTCTCCCACGGATTTCTGCGAGCAGGAGGGGAGAATGCTCGCCCATCCCCCCAGAGCGCGGAAACGGCGGCGAGGAGGGCTCCACGCCATTGTGAGGGCTCTCCCGTCAGGCCGGTGCGGGCTGGGTCAGCCGTGGGTCCTCGAGCTTGCCCGAGACACCCGGCGCGTGCTCACGCAGCAGCCGCAGGACCACGATGTGCATCCACACCGCGCAGACAAGGGTGAGCAGGAACATCACGAAGAACGTCGCGGTCGGGAAGCCCGACCAGAGCTCCGCGTACGCGAACATCGGGGGAAGGAAGAACCCGCCGAGCCCGCCGAGCATGCCGACCAGTCCTCCGACGGACCCCACCCGACCGGGGAAGTACTCGGGGATGTGCTTGTAGACGCCGGCCTTGCCGATTCCCATCGCCGAGCCGAGGAGGAAGAGCAGGATCGTGAAGGGCACCACGCCCATGGCGTACCGCAGGTGCTCGGTCGTGGACCCATCGGGGTGGGTGATCACGATGTAGCCGTCCGGCATCATCAGGACTCCGGAGGCGAGGAGCATCAGGCCGAATGACAGGTACATCACGCGCCGGGCGCCCCACCGGTCGGCGAGCCAACCGCCCAGCGGCCGGAGCAGCGAGGCGGGGAAGATGAAGACAGCGGTGAGGAAGCCCGCCGTGGCGAGCGAGACGTCGAAGTTGGTGACGTAGTAGGTGGGGAGCACGGAGGACAACGCCACGTACGCCCCGAACACCGCAACGTAGTAGAGGCTGAACCGCCAGGCGCGGATCGTGCCGAGGGGGGCGAGCTGGACCTTGAGCGGGGTGCCGTGCCCGGGCATCTTGTCCTGGCTGGGCGTCCCAAACCAGGTCACGAGGGCCATGAGGACGAGCAGCACCGCGTACAGCACGGGAATGAACCGCCAGCCGCCATCGATGAAACCGAGGTAGACGCTGCCCGTGGTGGCACCGATGATTCCGGGACCTATGAGCTTGGTGACGGAGGCGCCCACGTTGCCGGCGCCGAACAGCCCGAGCGCGAAGCCCTGCCGTTCACGCGGCTGCCACGCGGCGTTCCACGCGGTGCCCGCGGTGAAGGAGTTGCCCGCGAAGCCCACCAGGAAGGCGAGGATCAGGAGCATCGTGTAGCTCTCGGCCTGGGAGACGAAGTAGGCCGGGATCGCGGAGGACGCCAGCAGGTAGGTCATCACCTTGCGCCCGCCGATGCGGTCGGTGATCATCCCGGCGGGAAGGCGCCAGAGCGAGCCGTTGAGGATGGCCACGGCGGCGATCCACGAGAACTCCACCTTGCTGAGGCCGAGTTCCTCCTGGATCTTCACACCGAGGATGCCGAACATGAGCCAGGCGGCGAACATGATCGTGAATCCGATGGTGGAGATCCACATCACGCGATTCGCGGCGCGCAACTCAGCCTTGTCAAGCTCTGTCGAGCTCATGGTCACTCCCTCGTGTCCGTGGTCCTGATCCTGATCGTGCAGCCGTGGCCGCTGTAGGGGTGCAGCTCCACCCCCGTGATTCCCAGGGCGGGCCTGTTGCGCGCCACCGCCGCGGTCAGAGCCTCCAGCGCTCCCTGGTGCAGGTCGCAGACGGCGGTCGGCAGCGGCAGCCCGGGCTCGAGGAAGGGGCAGCGCCCCAGCTCGATGGTGCCGCCGGCACACGCGACCGGTGCGCAGCCCATGCGCGCGAAGAGTGTCTCGATCTCGGCCAGCGGCGTGATCGTGTGGGGGTCGAAGCGCCCCTCCGCGATCAGATCCTCGGCCCACCGCCGTCCGAGGGCTCGCGCCGTCCCGCTGTCATCCGCGACCGAGCTGACGAGGGACCGCACGAGGCTCGCGAGGTGCTCGCCGGGAAGGTGCGGTGGCGTCGCGGTGGAACGGTAGGTCTTGCTCGGTCGCCCCCGCCCACTCGGCGGGCGGACCGTCGCCTGCACCAGCCCACGCGACTCCAGTGTCTCGAGGTGCCCGCGCACGGTGTTGTCGTGCGAGGAGACCAGAACGGCGAGCTCCGCCACCGTGAGGCCCTCCGGGCGATCCGCGATGATGTCGAAGAGGCGCCGCTGATGAGCCGTCAGCGATGCGATCTCCTCGAGCGGCTCCGCGATGGGCGCAGGTCCGCCCACGTCGATCGCCATGGCCATCACCTTCACATCCTCTTCAGGGCCGACGGAGCTAAGCCCCGCGCGACCTGGCGTCGTCCGACTTCCTGGCACCCGTGCTCACGGGATCCCAGCCGCGCTCCTCCGGCGACGCGCTCACGTTCGCCTCCCGTGAGCGGTACACGACGTAGGGACGCGTGGTGTAGCCGAGCGGGGCGGACAGGACGTGTACGAGTCGGGTGAACGGCCAGATCAGGAGGAGAAGGAACCCGGAGAGAACGTGCAGCTTGAAGGAGAGCGGCACGTCCTCCATGAGCGCGATGTCCGGCTGGAGGATGAAGACGGACCGCAGCCACGGCGAGATCGTCGACCGATAGTCGTAGCCGTGCGCGCCCCCGAAGATCTGGTTCTGGACCGTGGCCCACGTCCCCAACGCGATCGGGACGGCAAGGAACACGTACATGATCTTGTCGTTGGTCGTGGTGGCGAGGAACACGGAGCGGTTCCGCCGGCGTCGGTAGATCAACGCGACGATGCCGGCGATGGTCAGCACGGCCGCGAAGGTCCCGAGCACGGTCGCGCCGAGATGGTAGGCCTCCTCGGAGATGCCCACGGCCTCCGTCCACGTGTTCGGGATGAGGAGGCCGACGAAGTGCCCGCCCGCCACCATCAGGATGCCGACGTGGAACATCGGGGACGCCGCCCGCAGGATCGCGTGCTCGTGGAGTTCCGAGGAACGGGTGGTCCAACCGAACTTGTCGGTCCGGTAGCGCCAGATCAGGCCCACAACCAGCACGGCGAGGGAGATGTAGGGGAACGCTCCCCACAGGAAGATTTCGAACGCACTCATGATCGCGCCTCCTTGGCGGCTCCGAACTGCGGGAACGGCAGCGTGTCAACGATCCCCACCATCTCGGCCGGGGGTCCCTGGGTGACGAGCGAGACGTAGCGCTCCCGCGTCTCGTCGTCGATCTCTGGCAACGTGAGGCAGAGCGCCTCGAGGACCGACTCGTACGGGCTCCCGATCTGCGCGAGGGCGTTGCGGACCACCTCGAGACCATCGCGGTGGGAGGCCAGCAACTCACCGGCGATGTCATCCTCCGAGCGGGCCGAGAGTTCGAGCACGACCGGCAGGAAATCGGGGAGCTCCTTGCGCACCAACTCCCATCCCGTCGCCGCCAAGGCGTCACGGAAGGCGAGGATCGATGCGCCCCGCTTTCGCGTGTCGCCCGCGTCGTAGTACGAGAGGTACAACGTGCACCGCCGACGGCGGTCGAACGTCTCGACGTAGTGCTCCGCGAGGCGCCGCACCCCCATACCGTCTGCGGCGTCGAGGAAGCGGCCGAGCGGACCGGCAACCGGCTCCGGAAGCAGGGGCAGGGCCGCACGGACCTCCGCCAGCCGGCCGGGGTCCTCCTCGTCGGGATAGTCGAGGAGCACCGAGGCAGCCATGTGGGCCACGCGACGCTGGGCGTCGTCGAGCGCTACCGGCGACGCCGCGAGCACGCTCATGCCTTCTCCCCCGTCCGGGGCGGGAACAGGCCCTCCTGGGCCTTCCCGCCGTGCCAGTCGAGGAGGCTGACGCGTCCGGCTCCGGTCGGGACGTTCGGGCTCTCCACGTCGGCGGGCACCCCGTGGAACGCGCCGACGGCGGCCTGCATGCCCGGGCCGCCGGGGACGTCGAGAGCGCACCCGAACTCGTCGAACTGCCGCTCGGTCTCCGGGTGGGAGGTCGGGATCACGTACCGCGACTCGTACTTCGCGATGGCGAGCAAGCGGTACATCTGGTTCAGCTTCGCTCCCGTCATCCCGACGGCGGCCGCGATCTCCTCCTGGGGCTCGTCACCGAGGTTGATGTCCCGCATGTACGACCGCATCGCCGCCAGCCGCCGGAGCGAACGCTCCACCGGAGCGGTGTCGCCCGCGGTGAACAGCCCTGCCAGGTACTCCAGCGGGATGCGCATGGTGGACAGCGCGGTGTAGAGGTTCTTGTGGTTCTCGCCGTCGGCGCCCGACGCCGTGACGGCGTCGACCACCGGCGAGAGCGGCGGGATGTACCAGACCATCGGAAGAGTGCGGTACTCGGGGTGCAGCGGCAGCGCGACCTCGTAGGTCTCGATGAGGTCCCATATCGGGGACTCCTGCGCTGCCTCGATCCACGACGACGGCACGCCGTTGCGGCGCGCGTCCCGGATCACCTCGGGGTCGCGGGGGTTCAGGAGGATGGACCGCTGCGCCATGTACGGGTCCTTCTCGTCCTCCACGGACGCCACCTCGCCGACCCGGTCGGCGTCGTACAGGATGACGCCGAGGTAGCGGAGCCGCCCCACGCAGGTCTCCGAGCACACCGTCGGCTGGCCCACCTCGATGCGCGGGTAGCACAGCGTGCACTTCTCGGCCTTGCCGGTGACGTGGTTGAAGTACACCTTCTTGTAGGGGCACCCGGAGATGCACATGCGCCACCCACGGCACTTGTCCTGGTCCACCAGCACGATGCCGTCCTCGACCCGCTTGTACATCGCGCCCGACGGGCAGGAGGACACGCAGCTCGGGTTCAGGCAGTGCTCGCAGATCCGGGGCAGGTAGAACATGAAGGCCTGCTCGATCTCGGCCTTCACCGTCTGCTGCATCTGCTTGAGGATGGGGTCCTCGTGCATGGTCTCGAGCGAGCCGCCGAGGGAGTCGTCCCACGCCGCCGACCACGGGATCTTCCCCATCTCCTTGCCGGTGATCTGGGAGACCGGCCGCGCGGTGGGCAGGTACTTCGAGTCCTTGGGGGCCGCGAGCAGGTTGTCGTACTCGTAGGTCCACGGCTCGTAGTAGTCCGTCATCAACGGCATGCGCGGGTTGGAGAAGATGGTGGCGAGCTTCTTCAACCGCCCCCCGGCGCGCAGCTGCAGCTTGCCCGACCTGGTGCGAACCCAGCCGCCCTGCCACTTCTCCTGGTCCTCGTAGCCCCGCGGATAGCCGACCCCGGGCTTGGTCTCGACGTTGTTGAACCAGACGTACTCGGTGCCGGCGCGGTTGGTCCATGCCTGCTTGCACGTGACGGAGCACGTGTGGCACCCGATGCACTTGTCGAGGTTCATCACCATCGCGATCTGTGCCATGACCTTCATCAGAATTCAACCTCCTGGCTGCGGCGGCGGATGACCGTGACCTCGTCACGCTGATTTCCGGTGGGGCCGATGTAGTTGAACGCGTAGGAGTGCTGCGCGTATCCGCCCACGAAGTGCGATGGCTTGACGACGATGCGCGTCAGCGAGTTGTGGATGCCGCCGCGCTTGCCTGACGTCTCGGTGACGGGCGTGCCCACGGTCCGCTCGGAGGCGTGGTACATGTAGGCCGTTCCCTCGGGGATGCGGTGCGAGACGATGGCGCGGGCCGCGACCACCCCGTTGCGGTTGTAGGCCTCGATCCAGTCGTTGTCCCGCACCCCGACCTTCGCGGCGTCCGCCGGGGACATCCAGACCACCTGGCCGCCCCGCGAGAGGGACAGCATGTGGAGGTTGTCGAAGTACTGGGAGTGGATCGCCCACTTGTTGTGGGGCGTCAGGTACCGGACCGCGACCTCCGCCTGTCCGGCCGCGTTGGTCCCGACGGTGCCGGGTGCCTGCTCGCCGTACAGCTGATGGAGGTTGAGCGGCGGCCGGAAGATGGGGAAGTTCTCCCCCATGTCCCGCATCCAGTCGTGGTCCAGGTAGAAGTGCTGCCTGCCGGTGAGCGTGTGCCACGGCTTCTTGCGCTCGACGTTGATCACGAAGGCGGAGTAGCGCCGCCCGCCGTGCTCCGAACCCGACCACTCGGGAGACGTGACCACGGGCATCGGGCGGGCCTGCGCGTCCGCCAGGGTGATCCTCGTGGCCTCCTGCTCCTCGGAGAGGTCCGCCATCCGCGTTCCGGTCCTCTTCTCCTGGTTCCGGAATCCCTGGGTCGCGAGGCGCCCGTTCGTGGTGCCGGAGAGGGCCAGCACCATCTCCGCCGCCTTGAGGTCAGTGTCGAGGAGGGCGCGGCCCTTGCCCGGCCCTCCCTCGGCGACGCCGTTCCGGGAGGCGAGGTAGCGCACTTCCTCATCGGGGTTGAACGCCACGCCCTTGGTCGCCATGCCCAGCTTGTCCACTAGCGGGCCCAGGGTGTTGAACTTCGCGAGGATCTGGGTGTAGTTGCGCTCGATCGGCACCAGCTTCGGCATCGTCACACCCGGCTTCAGCTCGGTCTCCGCCCACGGCTTCACGGTGCCGTGCGGCGTCGCGAGCTCGTCGGGCGTGTCGTGCATGAGAGGCGCGGCGACGACGTCCGTCTGGGTTCCGAGATGGGTCACCGACATCTCCGACACGAGCGCCGCCAGTGTCTGGAAGATCTGGAAGTCGGTCCGTGCCTCCCACGGCGGGTCGATCGCCGCGTTGAAGGTGTGCACGTAGGGGTGCATGTCGGTGGAGGAGAGGTCGTGCTTCTCGTACCAGGTGGCCGCCGGCAGCACGATGTCGGACAGCAGGGTGGTCGAGGTGTTGCGGAAGTCAGCCGTGAACAGCAGGTCGAGCTTGCCCACGGGGGCCTCGTCGCGCCACACCATCTCCCGCGGGCGGGACTCCTCGCCGACCTCCTTCGCCTGCACCGCGTTGTCGGTGCCCAGGAGGTGCCGCATGAAGAACTCGGCGCCCTTGGCCGAACTGCCGAACAGGTTGGTGCGCCACGAGGCGAGGATCCGGGGGAAGTTCTCCGGCGCATCCGGGTCCTCGGCGGCGAACCGCAGGCGTCCCGCCTTCAGTTCCTCGACGACGTACTCGGCCGGCGCCCTGCCCGCGTCGGCGGCCTCGGCTCCGAGCAGCAGCGGGCTGCGATCGAACGTCGGGTAGGAGGGCATCCAGCCCCGCCGCGACGCCTCGACCACCGTGTCCGCCGTCGTCATCCCGGCGAAGGAGCCCTCCGAGAGCGGAGAGGCCACTCGATCGGCCTTGGCGCCGTCGTACCGCCACTGGTCGGTGTTGAGGTACCAGTACCCGGTGGTGATCATCTGGCGGGCGGGCCGCTGCCAGTCCAGGGCCATCGCGTACTGCGACCAACCGGTGATGGGACGCACCTTCTCCTGGCCGACGTAGTGCGCCCAGCCGCCGCCGTTCACCCCCTGGCAGCCGGTCATGGCGGTGAGCGCCAGGAAGGTCCGGTAGATCTCGTCCGAGTGGTAGAAGTGGTTGGTCCCGGCACCCATCACGATCATGGAGCGGCCGTCGGTGTCGACGGCGTTCTGCGCGAACTCGCGTCCGATGCGGATTGCGGCCGCCGCCGGCACTCCCGTGTGCTCCTCCTGCCACGCGGGGGTCCCCGGGGTGGAGGCGTCGTCGTACCCGGTCGGCCACTCACCGGGCAGGCCCTTCCGCTTCACCGCGTACTGCGCGAGCATCAGGTCATAGACGGTGGTGACGAGGTGACCGGCGATCTCCTTCACCGGCACGCCACGGCGCACGATGCCGGCACCGATGGAGCCGTTCGGGGCGGATTCGGTGAGGTCGAACCGGGGTAGGAGAACCTCGGCGGTCTTCGCACCGCCGAAGCCGAGGATGCCCTTGGAACCGGCGAGGTCCTGGACGGACAGCACCGGGTCCACGCCGGCGAGTTCCAGGTTCCACTTGCCCATGCCGTCGGGGCCGAAGCGGTCGGCGAGGGTCCCGCCCGGATCCGCCGGCTTCCCGTCGCTGTTCAGGACGAGGGCACGGAACGCCGCGTTCTCCTTCGCGGCGAGGTCACCACCGAGGTCGGCCGCAGTGAGGAACTTGCCCGGAACGTAGGCCCCGTCGCGCTTCTCCAGGCGGACGAGGAACGGCGCATCCGTGTAGCGCGTCATGTACTCCATGAACCGAGGCGTGCGTTGCGCGACGTGGAACTCGTTGAGGATCACGTGCCCCATGGCCATGCCGAGGGCGCCGTCCGTGCCGGGGTGGATCCGCAGCCACTCATCCGCGAACTTGGTGTTGTCGGCGTAGTCCGGGGAGACTGCCACCACCTTCTGGCCGTGGTAGCGCGCCTCCGTCATGAAGTGCGCGTCCGGCGTGCGGGTCAGCGGGATGTTGGAGCCCCACATGATGAGGTAGCCGGAGTTGTACCAGTCGGCGGACTCCGGAACATCGGTCTGGTCCCCGAACACCTGCGGGGAGGCCATCGGGAGGTCGGCGTACCAGTCGTAGAAGGACAGCATCACGCCGCCGAGCAGTTCGTAGAACCGCGAGCCCGCACCGTAGGAGATCATCGACATCGCGGGGATCACGGTGAAGCCCGCGAGCCGGTCCGGCCCGTACCTCTTGATCGTGTAGACGTGCGCCGCCGCGATGATCTCGGCCGCCTCCGGCCAGGTGACGCGGACCATGCCTCCCTTGCCACGCGCCGACTTGTAGGCCGCGGCCTTGGCCGGGTCCTCGACGACGTCCCGCCACGCCAGCACCGGGTCGCCCAGCCGCTTCCTGGCCTCGCGGTACAGGTCGAGGAGCGCGGAGCGGACGTGGGGATAGCGGATCCGGGTCGGCGAGTACGTGTACCACGAGAAGGCGGCGCCCCGGGGACAGCCACGGGGCTCGTACTCGGGCATGTCGGAGCCGATCGAGGGGTAGTCGGTCTGCTGGGACTCCCAGGTGATCACGCCGTCCTTGACGTAGACCTTCCAGGAGCAGGACCCGGTGCAGTTCACCCCGTGGGTGGAGCGCACCACCTTGTCGTAGGACCAACGGTCGCGGTAGAAGTCGTCGGCCTCGCGTCCACCCTCCAGGAAGATCTGGCGGGCGTCCTCCGAGGCCTTTCCCTGGCGGAGGTAGGTCCCGAGCCGGAAGAGGCCTGCGGCGTTCTCCGGGGCGTACACAGCCTTGGCATCCATGTGAAAACTCCTTTGTCAGCCGGGGAACGGCGCGTGCGGACGGGCGTAGTAGATCCAGGTGAGGACGGTGCAGATCGCGAAGAAGATCACGCACCCGATGAAGAACGGCTGGCCGCCGAAGCTCGCGAGGCCGACACCCACGACGAAGGGACCGAACGCGGCGATCGCCGCCGTCCAGCCGATCACGCCTCCTGCCTGGCGCGGCGGCATGATCATGGGCATCTGCTTGAAGGTGCCCGCGTTGCCGACTCCGGCAAAGAAGAAGAGCGCGAGCATCGCCCACAGGAACACAGTGAACTCATCAGGCGATGCCGGACTGAGCCGGGTTGCCGCAACTGCTGCGGACGCGGTCATGCCCACGCCGCTGACAAAGGTCCAGAGTGCACCGCCGTAGCGGTCGCACAGAGGCCCGAAGGCCACGCGGGAGGCCGAGCCGATGAGGGGTCCGTAGAACGCGTAGTTGAGCCCCAGGGGCAGAGTGGTGGGGTCCATGGTCTCCGCGAAGGGAGACGACGGCCCGAAGGTGTTGTTGATGAGGAGGGCCGTCTGGGCGGCGAAGCCGGAGAACGCTCCGAAGGTCATGAGGTAGATCAGCGTGAGGATCCAGGTGTTGTTGTTCCCGAAGATGTCCATCTGCTGACGGAAGTTGGCCTTGATCGGAACGTCCTTGAGGACCAGGAAGGCGACCACGGCGGCGGCGATGGTCCACGGGACGAGGACGATGCCGATGTTGTGGAGGTAGAGCGGTTCACCCTCGGTGGTGGTCTGGGGCGCGAGGAACAAGGTGCCGGGGAGTCCGAACCCGACGATCCAGGGGCCGAGGAACTGGATGAGGGACACCCCGAAGTTGCCGACGCCCGCCTGGATCCCCAGCGCCGTTCCCGCCATGCGTTTCGGGAAGAAGTACCCCGTCGAGGGCATGTACCCCGAGAACGCGCCCCCGCCGATACCTGTGAGGAAGGCGAGCAGCAGGAGGACGACGTAGGGCGTCTCGGGGTTCCGCACGGCGAAGAACCACGCGAGCATCGGGATCGCCATGAGGAGAGAGGTGTAACCGACGAGCTTCCGGGTACCCAGGATCGGTGGGAGGAACATGTAGCCCAGCCGCAACATCCCGCCGGCAAGACCGGGAGTGGCCGCGAGCCAGTACAGCTGGCCCTTGGTGAGGTCGAAGCCGATCATGGTGAGGCGTGGCGCGATGGCGGACACGAGGAACCACGTGCAGAAGGCCATGGTGAGCGAGAACGTCGTCACCCACAGGGTCCGCCAGGCGATGCCCTTGTCCCAGGTCTCCTCGTGCTCCGGATCCCATCCCTGGAGCACCCGCCCGCTGGTGTCCAACGCGCTCATCTCATCGCCTCCGCAACGCTGCAGAACTAGTACGGAGCCAACCGTACAATTCCGGCAGGTCCGGCCTCTCGCAATTCGTTCGCGTGGTCGGACCGACCGTTGGTCCGGAAATCGCCCCACCCGGCTTCCTGGGACCTAGGTCTCATTCGCCGAGCTGGGCGAGATCCTCCCAGGTGTCGACGTCCCTGCCGAGGTCCCCGACGTCCACCGGCACGGGTGCCAGAGGCCCGAGCAGCCGCCGGGCGGAGATGTCGCGCGCACCGCGCTCGTCACGGATCCGCGCCGCCAGGCGGTCGAACCGGTAGATCGCCAGCAGGTACTCCGTGAAGCCGGCTCGCGCGGCGGCTGCGCCGCCGACGTCGTCGCTGAGCGCCTCCAGCAGCAGCGGCAGTGCCCGGGCGGAGCGCGGGGCGTCGCAGGTGAGCACCGCCACGAGGTCCCCCTCCCCGAGCACGGCGAGCGCCGCGGCCACGCCCGCCGACGGCCCACCCCCCGGGGGCTCCTCCAGCGTGCGCCGCACCCCGTCCGGCACGTTCACCGTGTCCGGCGCCACCACCACCGTGCGGCCGAGCGTGACGGCGGGATGGTCCCAGTCCGCGAGGTCTCCGAGGATGTGGTCCAGGAGTCGCGCTCCTCCCACCACGAGGTCGGCCTTGGAGAGGCCCCCGAGTCGCCGCCCCCGGCCGCCGGCGAGGACGACGACGTCGAGGATCACGCCTCGGCGCCCTCGGTGTAGAGCGCCTCACCGGGCCGGTTGCCCCAGCCGTCCGCGAACCAGCCCGGCAACGTGGTGCGCCAGAGGTCGATCATGGCCTCGACGTCGTCACTCTCCCCGAGGGCGATCCGCTCGGCGACCATGAGGGTGGCGCCGGCGATGGCGGCACCCGCGGCGGCCGCGTCCACGGGGGCACCGGTGAACCGGAGGCAGTTCTCCGCCGCTGAGGTGAAGCGGCCGGTGAGGCCGTCCGCCATCGCCCGCTGGAAGCGGAGGTCGCCGTCCGTGCCCAGCAGCCTCCGGTAGGTGAGCCGGTCGTCCAGCACGGCGGTGAAGACGCGCCGCACGGCCTCCCGGTACACCTGCGGCGTCTCCTCGAAGCCGAACCGGGAGCCCGGGGGGATCGCGATGAGGTCGTCGACGACGTCGGCGAACGCCTGCCCGACGAAGTCGGAGACGGTCGCGTAGTGCTTGTAGAACGTGGTCCGGTGGATCGCGGCCTCACGGCAGAGCTCGGCGACCGTGATCTCGGAGATGGGCTTCCGCCGGATCAGGGTGAGGATCGCTCGGTGGAGGGCGGCGCGTGTCCTTCGGCCACGCGGATCCATGCCGGGAGGTGCCATGCCGCCATTGTGGCGCATCCCATGGGAACCCGCCCGTACTGGCTCAGCGCCAGGGCCCTCGTGCGCCGAGCACCCGGATCGCGGTGGACGGCACGTCCGTGACCAGCCCGTCGACACCGAGGTCGAGGAGCCGCACCATCTCGGCAGGGTCGTCCACCGTCCAGACGTGCACCTCGAGGCCGAGCGAGTGCGCGAGGTCCAGCAGACGAGCAGTGACCACGGGGATACCGCGGTGGCGGAGCGGCACCTGGAGACAGGTGGGGGCGAGGGGCCTCCGGGCGGCGAGCGCCGCGCCGCGCGGGAGGCGGGACAGCGCCACGAGACGTGCGGTCTCGCTCTGGCCGGTCGAGGTCGACACTCCCGGCGCGAGGGCGCGGATGCGGGCGAGCCGCGTGTCGGAGAAGGAGGCGAGGCCGATCCGCTCCAGGTTCCGGCGGGCGAGTTCCGCCAGCGGCGCCACGACGTCGTCGGACTTCGCATCGACGTTGAAGCGCAGCTCCGGGAAGGAGGCGAGGGCCTCGTCCAGGCGGACGGGCGGCGAACCCGAGTGGTCCGCGATGGAGGAGAGTTCCCGCCACGTGAGGTCGGCGATCTCCGCCCTGACGCCGGTCAGGCGGCCGAGGTTCGCGTCGTGGTGGAGGACGACGACGCCGTCGCGGGTGGCGTGGGCGTCCGTCTCGAGGTAGGTGACCCCGAGCCGACGGGTGTGCTCGATCGCGGCGAGCGAGTTCTCGACGACCTCGGTCGAGCCCCCGCGGTGTGCGAGGAGGACCGGGCCGTCCCCGGCGAGGTACGGGTGGGTCAGCACGACCCGGGGAAGACGGCGCCCGAGTCGCTCAGCCAGGTGAGCGGGTTCACGTGGTTGCCGTACTCGCCGACGTGGACCTCGAAGTGGAGGTGCGGGCCGGTGGAGAAGCCGTTGTTGCCGACTCCGGCGATCATCTCGCCGGCCTCGACCTTCTGCCCGGCCGAGACGTACACGCCGCCGGAGTACATGTGGCCGTACCAGGTGTAGACGTCGACGCCGTCGATCACGTGGTGGATGATTACGAGCTGGCCGGACCGGCCCTCCTTGCCTCCCCCGGCGTAGATGACCTCGCCCTTGGCAACCGCGTAGATGGCGGTTCCGAGCGGCGCGGCCATGTCCGTGCCGTAGTGGTACGAGCCCCAACGCGGGCCGTAGACGGAGGTGTCGCGGTAGGTGCCCTGCATCATCGGGCGGTAGAGGACCTCGTCGCGCTCCGTGTACGCCTCGCGGAGACCGGAGGCACCCTCGACCGGGGCGCAGGCCGGCACGCCGGTGCGTGCCTGCTGACGGGAGGCGAGCTCGGCGGCGCGGGTCACCGCCGTCGGGTCGTACTGCAGAGCGGCCCCCGTCGGCAGCGAGCCCTCGAGGGTTCGCGCCGCGGCGGCCGAGTCGACGGTGTCGAGGACCGAGACCTCGGTCGGGATCATCGGTCCGATGGCCGCGGCGGGACTGGAGGAGGAGACGAATCCGGTGAACGGGGCGGCGATCGTCAGCGCGCCGAGCGACGTGAGGATGGCGGCACGGGGGGCCATCCGGCCTGCCCGCGTGCCGGTGGGCTGCGCCGGGCGCCGGAGGTCGCGGCGGGAGACCGTCACCCGGAGGTGCTCGGTGAGCTCCTCGCTGGGGGTCGCACCCATCGGGAGGTGGTCGATGACCGGGGCGACGACGTCGAGGTCGTCGGCGGGTGCGTCCGGCGGTGCGGCAGGAAGCTCCGGTGCCGCCCCTGCCTCGGCCAGCTCCGCGGCCTCACGCGCACGCTCGAGTTCTCGGAGCTGGCGACGGGTGAGCGGTGCCGGAGCGGGCACGGCGACAGACGTCATGGAACAGGTCCTCCAGGGAGTTTTCGGCGACGAGCGGTTCCCACGGGAACCGGCTTCATCACGAAACGATAACGGGGTCTCGGGCGGTCGTCCACAACCGTTCCCGAACTGTGGGCAGCTTCACTCGTCGACCCGGTGTCACTCGACGACAGGGCGCCGCTGCATCGAGTCTCTCACCTCGCCCACGAGCTCCTCGAGGATGTCCTCGAGGAAGACCACGCCGATGGTGGCGCCGTCCTCCACCACGCGAGCGAGGTGGGCGCCGGAACGTTGCATGACCGCGAGCGCCTCCTCGACCTCGTCGGCGGGGTCGACCAGGGCGAGCGCCCGGACCCGCCACCGAGGAACGGGCTCGGCCCGCTCCGGACCCTCCGCGTGGAGCACGTCCTTCAGGTGGATGTAGCCGATCAGCTCCTCGCCGTCCACGACGGGGAAGCGCGAGAAGCCCGTGCGGGAGACCGCGAGCTCGAGTTCCTCCGGAGTGACGTCGGCCGGCACGGTGCGCAGGCGGGGGACCGGCACCATCACGCCCCGTGCGGTCTCCTCGGAGAACTCGATGGCGCCGGAGAGCAGCCCGAGGTCATCCTGGAGGACCCCCTCCGCCCGGGACAGTTCGACGATCGAGGAGACCTCCTCCGCCGTGAACGTGGAGGAGACCTCGGAGCGCGGTTCGATCCCCACCGCCCGCAGGATGAGGTTCGCCAGCTCGTTCAGCACCCAGATGACGGGCTTCAGCAGGCGGGAGATGAGCACCAGGGGCGGGCCGAAGGCCAGCGCGGCCCGTTCCGGTGCGGAGATCGCGAGGTTCTTCGGGATCATCTCGCCCGCCACGACGTGGAGGTACACCACCACGAGGAGGGCGATCACGAACGCGACGGCGTGCGAGGCCTCCGGGGGAAGTCCCACGGCCTCGAACGGGTCGTGGAGCAGGTGGGCGATCGCCGGTTCGGCGAGGGCCCCGAGGCTGGTGGAGCACACCGTGATGCCGAGCTGGGCCGTCGCCAGCATCTCGGAGACGTGCTCCAGGGCGTACAGGACGGTGCGGGCCCGCCGGTCGCCCGCGGCGGCGAGTGGCTCCACCTGGGAGCGCCGAACGGACATCACGGCGAACTCGGCCCCCACGAAGAAGGCGTTGCCGGCGAGGAGGAGCACGGAGATGAAGAGTGCGGTGGAGGAGCTCACGAGGCCTCCCCGGCGTCCCAGACGCGCAACCGGTCGACGCGCCGGCCCTCCATCCGCTCGACCCGGAGGGCGACGCCGTGGACCACGACCTCGTCCCCGGCCTCGGGGAGGCGGCCGAGCCGGTCCATCACGAGGCCGCCGAGGGTCTCGTACGGGCCGTCGTCGGGCACGTGGAGGTCGGCGTGCTGGGCGAGCTCGTCCGGGCGCATCACGCCCGGCACCACCCACGACCCGCCGGAGGCGACGTGCGGGCGGAGGCGACGGCGGTCGTGCTCATCCGCCACGTCCCCCACGATCTCCTCGACGACGTCCTCCAGTGTCACGATCCCGCTCGTGCCGCCGTACTCGTCGACCACCACGGCCATCTGGAGGCCCTGGTCGCGGAGCTGCACGAGCAACGGTGCCAGCGGCACGGTCTCGGGCACGCGGGGCGCCTCCACCATGAGCGAGGAGGACGTGACGGCCACGTCGCCGCGGCGTTCGTACGGGACCCCGACGGCGCGGCGCAGGTTCACGAGCCCGACGACGTCGTCGAGGGACTCCCCCACCACCGGGAACCGGGAGTGGCCGGTCCTGCGGGCGAGGGCGACGACGTCGGCGGCGGACGCCGTGCGTGGCAGGGCGTGCACGCGCCCACGGTCCGTCATGACGTCGACGGCGGTGAGCGCACCGAGCCCGATCGACCGGGTGAGCAGCGTCGCGGTCGAGACGTCGAGGGTCCCCTGTTCGGCGGAGTGCCGCACGAGGGCGGCCAGTTCCGCGGGCGAGCGCGCCCCGGAGAGCTCCTCGGAGGGCTCGACGCCCATCCGGCGGAGGACGCGGTTGGCGGAACCGTTCAGCACCCGGATCGCCGGCAGGAACATGCGTGTGAAGAGCCGTTGGGCGGGGGACACCCACCCGGCGGTGTGCATGGGATCGGCGATCGCCCAGTTCTTCGGGACGAGCTCGCCGAAGAGCATGGAGAAGCCGTTGACGAGGAGCACGGAGAGGGTGACGGCCGCAGCCGCCGCGGCGGTCTCCCCGGCGACACCGCCGAGAACGGGGGTGAGGAGGCGGGCGAGCGCACCCTGGGCGGAGTAGCCCAGGAGGATCGTGGTGAGCGTGATGCCCACCTGTGCCCCGGAGAGCTGGGTGGACAACGTGCGGAGCGCCTCACCGATGCCGGCCGCGCGCCTGTCGCCGGCGGCGATCCGGCGCTCGACGGCGGCCGGGTCGAGTGCCACGAGCGAGAACTCGGAGGCCACGAACACCGCTGTGCCCGCGGTGAGGACCACGCCGAAGGCGATGAGCAGCCAGTCGGTCACGTCCGGGGCTCCCTGGGGGCGGTATGTCGGGGCTCGTCGTTCATGATGGCTGCGATTCTAGGTGATCGCATGACCCGCACCCACCTGTGGGAAACTGGGCCCATGGCGAGCTATCGGATCCTGGTGGTGGAGGACGAGCGTGAGATCGCCGCGCAGATCGCCCGCAGGTTCGAGTCCGAGGGGTGGACGGCGCGCGAGGTGCACGACGGCCTCGAGGCGGTCAGTGAGGCCCGGGACTTCCTGCCCGATGCCGTGGTGCTCGACGTGATGCTGCCGGGCATCGACGGGCTGGAGGTGTGCCGGCGCATCCAGGCGGACCGCGAGGTCCCCGTCCTGATGTTGACGGCGCGCGACGACGAGACGGACATCCTCGTCGGACTCGGCGTGGGCGCCGACGACTACATGACGAAGCCCTTCTCGATGCGCGAACTGGTGGCGCGCATCAAGGCGCTGCTGCGGCGGATGGAACGCGCCGAGCGCCGGGTGGAGGCCGAGTACGGGGTGACCGCGCTCACCTTCGGTGACATCGTCGTCGACCGTGCGGGGCGCCGGGTGCGGCGCGCCGGCCAGGAGGTCCACCTGACCCCCACGGAGTTCGACCTGCTGGTGTGCCTCGCCACCAACCAGGGGACGGTCCTCTCACGGGAGGCGCTGCTCGAGCAGGTGTGGAACTGGGTGGACGCGTCGGGCACGCGGACGGTGGACTCCCACATCAAGGCGCTCCGGCGCAAGCTCGGGGCGGACGTGGTCCGCACCGTGCACGGCGTCGGGTACGCCTTCGAACCGCCTGCCTGATGCCGGCACGGCCGCTCTCGCGTCTCACCTCGATCACCGCCAAGATCCTCGCGGTGGTCGGCGTCGCCGCGGGGTCGGCGGCACTCATCGCCTGGTGGGCGACCGCCCGCGGGGTCTCCCCCGCGTGGACGGTGCCAGCCGCGGTGCTCGCCTCCCTGCTCATCGGGCACGTCGTCTCGCGAGACATCGTCGGCCCGCTCAAGCAGGCCACCACCGCGGCGAAGGCCATGGCTCGCGGCGACTACACGATGCGGGTGGAGGCCGCGACGGCGGACGAGGTGGGCCAGCTCGCCGAGGCGTTCAACACCATGGCGCGCGATCTCGCCGAGGTGGATCTCCTGCACCGCGACATCGTGGCGAACGTCTCGCACGAGCTGCGCACCCCGGTGGCGGCGCTGCGTGCCCGCCTGGAGAACCTGGCGGACGGAGTGGAGGAGGCCACGCCGGACAACCTCCAGGCCGCCCTCCGGCAGACCGAGAAGCTGACGGAGCTGCTGCAGTACCTGCTCGACCTGTCGCGGGTGGACGCCGGGGTGGCCGGGCTCGAACTCCGGGACATCGTGGTCGCGGACCTCGTGGCGGAGGCGGTGGAGGTGACGCGCCTCGCCGCGAGCGCCCGCGGCCTGGCGGTGCAGTTCGCCTCCCGGATCGACCCGGTGGACCTCACGATCAAAGGGGACCCCGCACGCCTCATGCAGGTGCTCGTCAACGTGCTGGACAACGCGGCCCGCCACACGCCCGCGGGCACGACCGTGCACGTGGTCGTCGAGCGGGTGCGCGCCACCGTGCGCATCGAGATCTCCGACGAGGGCCCGGGCATCGACCCCGCGGACCGCGACCGCGTGTTCGACCGGTTCCAGCGCGCCACTCCCCCCGACGCCCCCTCCACCGGTGGCACGGGGATCGGCCTGGCGATCGCGCGTTGGGCGGTCTCCATCCACGGCGGCACGATCGAGGTGATCGATTCCGACGTCGGCGCCACCTTCCGCATCACCCTCCCCCTCACCGGTCCCGGCCGGCGGCCCCGCCACCCGGGACGCACGGCTGACGGACGATGACCGTGTCCGGGGACGAGCACGAGCGGTGCTTGACCACCCGTTGGCGAAGGGTCCGGCGGCTCCCGCCTGACAGCGCGCCCACCCCTGTTCCGCGGCCTTCCGGAAAGCGACCCGGGTCACTTGTGTCCTAGGGTTGAGGGATCACCATCGAGCCCACCCGAAAGAGGGATCTGAGTGTCAGTGGACGAGCACGCCGGCGACATCTCCGCGGATTTCGGCGCCAACGAATGGCTCATCGAGGAGCTCTACGACAAGTACCTCGCCGACGCCTCCAGCGTGGACCCGCAGTGGCAGGCGTACTTCGCGAAGCTCGACGGCGGGGGCGGGGCGCCCGCCCCGTCCCCCTCGCCGGCCGCTCAGAAGGAGCCAAGGCCGGCCCCGAGACCCGAGCCGGAGGTTGCTCGCGCACCGGAGCCTGAGCCGGAGCCTGAGGCTGCGGCCGCCGCCCCCGAGCCGGAGCGCGTGCCCGCCCCCGAGCCGCAACGCTCGCCCGCCCCCGAGCCGGAACGCTCGCCCGCCCCCGAGCCCGAGCCCGAACCGTCTCCCTCTCTCCACCTCGACCCACGCGGGACCGCGCCGGAGATCGCGAGCTTCCTGGGCGGGTCGATCCCCGAGGCCGTGGCACAGCCGCCGTCGACGCCCTACGCCCATGTCGTCGACCGGCAGGGCTCGGAGGAGGACACCGCCGAGGACGAGGTGATCCGGCTCCGTGGCGTGGGCGCGCGCACCGTGAAGAACATGGAGGACTCCCTCGCGATCCCGACCGCGACATCGGTCCGCGAGATCCCCGCCAAGGTACTCATCGAGAACCGCCTGCTCCTGAACGCCCATCTGAGCCGCACGCGGGGCGGGAAGGTCTCCTTCACCCACCTGATCGGCTACGCGCTCGTCGAGGCCCTGGGCCAGGTGCCCGACATGAACACCAGCTTCGCCCTCACCGAGGACGGCAAGCCCGCGATCACCAAGCCGGCCCACGTGAATCTGGGGCTCGCCATCGACCTCCCCAAGGAGGACGGCACCCGCCAGCTCCTCGTCCCGTCCATCAAGAAGGCCGAGACGATGGACTTCGCCCAGTTCTGGGCGGCGTACGACGAGGTGGTGCGCAGGGCCCGCCAGGGGAAGCTCACGGTCGAGGACTTCCAGCGGACCACCATCACGCTCACCAACCCGGGCACCATCGGCACGGTCCACTCGATCCCGCGCCTCATGACGGGGCAGGGCACCATCGTGGGCGTCGGCGCGATGGACTACCCCGCGGAGTACGCCGCGGCGTCCGTCAACACGGTCGCGCGCCTCGCGATCTCCAAGATGCTCACCCTCACCTCCACCTACGATCACCGGATCATCCAGGGTGCCGCATCCGGCGAGTTCCTGCGGGTTATCCACACCAAGCTGCTCGGTGAGGACGGGTTCTACGAGCGCGTCTTCTCCGCGCTCCGCGTGCCGACGGCGCCCGTCCGCTGGCAGCGCGACGTCGAGTTCGACCCCGAGACCGAGCTCGGCAAGTCCGCCCGGCTGGCGGAGATGATCCACGCGTTCCGCTCCCGGGGACACCTGCAGGCGGACACCGATCCGCTCGCCTACCGCACCCGGCGCTTCCACGACCTCGACTTCACCAACCACGGCCTGACCCTGTGGGACCTCGACCGCCGCTTCCCGACCGGGGGATTCGCCGGCAGCAGGTCCCTCCCGCTCCGCGAGATCCTCACCCAGCTGCGCGACGCCTACTGCCGCACCACCGGCATCGAGTACATGCACCTGCAGGACCCGGCCCAGCGCCGCTGGATGCAGGAGCGCCTCGAGACCCCGTTCGTCAAGCCCTCGAACGAGGAGCAGCTGCAGATCCTGCACAAGCTGAACGAGGCCGAGGCGTTCGAGACCTTCCTCCAGACCAAGTTCGTCGGCCAGAAGCGGTTCTCGCTCGAGGGTGGGGAGTCCCTCATCCCGCTGCTGGACGTCCTGCTCGCCGAGTCCTCCGAGGACGGCCTCGACGAGGTGACCATCGGGATGGCCCACCGCGGCCGGCTGAACGTGCTCGCCAACATCGCCGGCAAGTCGTTCGGGCAGATCTTCAACGAATTCGAGGGGGCGGCGGACCCCAACTCCGTCCAGGGCTCGGGTGACGTCAAGTACCACCTCGGCACCGAGGGCAAGTACACCTCCCCCACCGGTGAGGAGACCCGCGTGTACCTCGCGGCGAACCCCTCGCACCTCGACGCCGTCGACGGCGTGCTCGTCGGGGTCACCCGCGCCAAGCAGGACCGCATCGACCTCGGCGAGAAGGGCTTCACGGTCCTGCCCATCCTCATCCACGGGGACGCCGCGTTCGCCGGGCAGGGCGTGGTGGCGGAGACGCTCAACATGTCACAGCTCCGCGGCTACCGGGTGGGTGGCACCGTCCACGTGATCGTCAACAACCAGATCGGGTTCACCACCGGTCCCGCCTCCTCCCGCTCCTCCCAGTACTGCACCGACATCGTCAAGGGTCTCCAGATCCCGGTGTTCCACGTGAACGGTGACGACCCGGAGGCCGTGGCCCGCGTGGCCAAGATGGCGTTCGAGTACCGGCAGGAGTTCCGGAAGGACGTCGTCATCGACATGGTGTGCTACCGCCGCCGGGGTCACAACGAGGGCGACGACCCCTCGATGACCCAGCCGGTGATGTACTCCCTCATCGAGGGCAAGCGGACCGTCCGCCAGCTCTACACCGAGGCGCTGGTCGGCCGCGGGGACATCACGCCGGAGCAGGCGCAGGAGGCGCTCGACGACTTCCGGGCCCAGCTCGAGAACGTGTTCGCCGACGAGGGGCGCACCGCCCCGGCCAGCACCCAGGAGAACGTCAAGGGCCTCGAGGTGCCCGAGTCCCAGCAGGAGGACGCGGGCGTCATGATCGGCTGGCGCACCGCCGTCGACCGGGCGATCGTCGAGCGGATCGGCGAGGCGCACCTGCGCGCCCCCGAGGGTTTCAGCGTTCACCCGAAGCTGCAGCAGCTGCTCGAGCGGCGGGAGCGGATGAGCCGCGAGGGCGGGATCGACTGGGGCTTCGGCGAACTGCTGGCCTTCGGCTCGCTCCTGATCGAGGGCGTCCCCGTGCGCGTCGCCGGGCAGGACTCGCGCCGCGGCACGTTCGTCCAGCGCCACGCCACGTTCCACGACCACGTGACCGGGGCGGAGTGGACGCCCCTGCAGTACCTCACCGAGGACCAGGCGAAGTTCTGGATCTACGACTCGGCGCTCTCCGAGTACGCGGCGCTGGCGTTCGAGTACGGCTACTCCGTGGAGCGGCCCGACGCGCTCGTGGCCTGGGAGGCGCAGTTCGGGGACTTCGCGAACGGGGCCCAGACGGTCATCGACGAGTTCATCTCCTCCTCCGAGCAGAAGTGGGGCCAGCGCTCCTCGCTCGTGATGCTGCTGCCGCACGGCTACGAGGGCCAGGGCCCGGACCACAGCTCCGGGCGGATCGAGCGGTACCTCCAGCTGTGCGCCGAGGACAACATGGTGGTCGCCCAGCCCTCCACGCCCGCCAGCCAGTTCCACCTCCTGCGGCGTCAGGCGTACGCCCGGCCGCGGCGGCCCCTCATCGACTTCACGCCGAAGCAGCTGCTGCGGCTGCGTGCCGCCCAGTCGGCGGTGGAGGACTTCACGGAGGGCGAGTTCCAGACGGTGATCCCGGACACCACGGACCTCGGGACCGTCCGCCGGGTGCTGCTGTGCTCGGGCCGGATCTACTACGACCTCGCCGAACGCCGCGCGAAGCTGAGCGACGACACGGTCGCGATCGTCCGCCTCGAGCAGCTGTACCCCCTCGACGGCGAGGCGATGCGGGCCGCCCTCGAGCCGTTCGGGGACGCCGAGCTGGTGTGGGTGCAGGACGAGCCGGCGAACCAGGGCCCCTGGTCCTTCGTGTCCGACCACCTGCCACCCCTCCTCGGCGGCCGCACGATGCGCCGCGTCTCCCGCCCGGCCGCCGCCTCGCCCTCCACGGGCTCCGGCGTGCGTCACAAGCAGGAGAACGAGCAGCTCATGCGGGCCGCGTTCGAGCAGGGGTGACGGTGGCACAGACCCTCTGCGTCCTCGGTGACGGGCTCGTCTCCGGCTTCGGCGACGCCCGCCAGCTCGGCTGGGTGGGCCGCGTCCTCGCACGGACCCACACCACCGACCCGTTGTTCACCGCGACGCTCCCGGTGATCGGCGAGACGACGACGTCGCTCGCCGCGCGCTGGCAGGAGGAGACCTCCCGCCGCTGGATCCCGGACGCACCCCGCTTCCTCGCGCTCGCCCCGGGTGCGGCCGACGTGAACGCGGGGCTCTCGCTCGCGCGGTCACGGCTCAACCTGGCGAACGTCGTCGACCAGGCACGGGCGGAGGGGACGGCGGTCTTCGTGGTCGGCCCGGCGCCGTCGCGGGCGACGGAGGGCCGGGCCGCGGCCGCCCTGTCGAAGGCGTGGTCCGACGTCTGCGACCGCCGGGACATCCCCTTCGTCGAGTGCCATGAGCCCCTGGCCGCGAACAGCCAGTGGCTCGCCGACATCGACCTGACCGACGGCGTGCACCCCACCCAGGTGGGGTACGGCCTGGTCGCGTGGTTGGTGCTGCACCACCGCTGGCACGACTGGCTGGGAGCGACCGAGACCTGACACTGGGCCATTGGGCCCACGCGAGCCGCCACCCCCGGGCAGATCATTGGTGTGACCGCACGAGGGAGGCACCATGTCATCGACCGTCCAAGGGGCGACGGCGGGGATGCGCGCGAGC
>DBPQ01000031.1 GCA_002304945.1 Actinomycetales bacterium UBA1416
GTGGGGGTGGCGCCGTCGTCGGGCCGCGAGGGTAGCGTGCCGGGAAACAGGAGGGTGACGATGGCGAAGACCGATGACGACTTCTCGCTCGTGGTGGGCGACGACGGGCTGGCGCGGCCGGCGTGGGCGGCGACCGACCCGCTGCTGCGGGAGTACTACGACACCGAGTGGGGCATGCCCGTGCGGGACGAGCGCGGGGTGTTCGAGCGGCTCAGCCTGGAGGTGTTCCAGGCGGGGCTCTCGTGGGGGACGATGCTGCGGAAGCGGGAGGCGTTCCGGGCGGCGTTCGACGGCTTCGACCCGGACGTGGTGGCGGGGTACGGACCGGACGACGTGGAGCGGTTGATGGGGGACGCGGCCATCATCCGCAACCACCGGAAGATCCTCGCCACGATCACGAACGCGCAGGCCACGGTGGCGTTGCGGGAGGCCGACGACGTCGTCGGCGGGCTGGCGGGGCTGTTCTGGTCGTTCCAGCCTGACGTCACGCCGATGCCGCGGACCGGCGCGGAGGTGCCGTCCGAGACTGCGGAGTCGGCGGCGCTGGCGAGGGAGTTGCGGGCGCGAGGGTTCACGTTCGTGGGGCCGGTCAACGTGTTCGCGTGCATGGCGGCGATGGGGATCGTGGACACGCACATCGTGGGGAGTCACCGGCGCGGGCGCTCGGGGCTGTGGACGCGAACGGGACGACGGCGGCGCTTGAAGGGAGGTTGACCAAGGGAGGTTGGTCAACCTAGCCTGATGGGATGGAGCGAGTGGTGAAGGTGCAGGAGGCGAAGACCCACCTCTCGGCGCTGCTGGCCGAGGTGGAGGCAGGAGCGGAGTTCGTCATTGCCCGAGGCAATGTCCCGGTGGCGCGTCTGGTGCCGGTCACGAGCGGTGAGCAGCGCCGCGAACTCGGATTCGTCCCGGTCACGTTCCCGGACTCCTTCTTCGACGAACTCCCCCCGGAAGAGCTTGAGGCGTGGGAGGGATGACCTCCACCTTCCTGTTGGACACCCACGCGCTGATCTGGGCCCTGACCGAGCCCGACCGCCTCAGTGACGGGGCGCGGGAGGTGATCGAGTCCCCCCGGGTGCAGCTCGTGGTCTCTGCAGTGTCGGCGTGGGAGATCGCCACGAAAGCCCGCCGCGGGCGGATGCCCGAGGCGGAGGTGGTCCTCGCTGCCTACTCGCGCCACATCAGGCGGCTTCGAGCGCAGGAGGTGCCCATCACGACGGAACATGCCCTGGTCTCGGGCGGCCTCGACTGGGACCACCACGACCCCTTCGACCGGATGCTCGCCGCGCAGGCGATCCTCGAGGGGTGGACGCTCGTGACGCGGGACCGCGCGTTCTCCAGGCTGACCGGGCTCGAAACGCTCTGGTGACGCCCCTACAGTTTCCGGATCCGCCCCGACTCCACCTCGTAGAGGTCCACATTGCGTTCCGCCACGAGTTCCATGGCGTCGTCGATGATCTGGGCAATCGGGACCTCTCGGTCGGGTGAGTTCACCTCGAAGGCGTGTACCGATGGACTCTCCGGATCGGTGTCGATGGTGAGGAGGTAGAGACGCTCGAACTGCTCCTCGCGCCCTGCCGGATCCGGTCGGCGGGTGAACAGGCGTGTTCGCGGGAACGCGTTCGCGAAGGTCGACTTCCTCCGCTCAGTTCCGTCGCGAGTGGCACCGACGTCGAGGAAGAGGAGCCCGATCAGCACGGCATATGGGAAGCGGCGGTGGAGGGTCACGGCCTCGATGAGCATGTCTCCACGCCGGTTCACGAGGTTCTTCTGGAAGTTCTTGCTGGCGCTATCCCGGAACATGATGGTCTTCACGCTTGCCGCCAGGATGAGGCCCGATTCCTCGGTTGCCCACGTGACGTCCACCTTCTTGGCGCCGATTCCCCCGGCCAGGCGTCGTTCGCTTCCGGAACTCTTGGAGCCCTCCGAACTCGACGGCATCACACCCTCCATGCCGCGATCCCGAAACTCGGACGCGATCGCCAGCGCAAGGGCATTGGACAGCCGATTGTTGTACGGAGCCTTGACCTCGCGACGAGCGGAATCCGGAGGCTTCGGCCCTGCCTCCAGGATCGCCTTGATCAAGCGCTCGCCGATGCTCTCAGCCACGTCCCCGAGCCTTCCGTCGCGCTTCCAACAGATTCCGCGCATCGCGCATGGCTGCGATCTCCCGCCGCGAGAGACGCGCTCCTCCGCCCAGGAGGACGTCGTCCACGAGGGTCGCCGCCTCGCCGAGTCGTGCAGAGAGCAGAAGGTCCTCCACGCGAGGAACCAGCATCCGAAGGTCGTCCGCCACGGCATCGATCAACGCGGGAGAAGGCATTGGCCAGGCGTCCGCCTCCCTCGGTTCAATCTTGAGTACGCCGCCTCCGTATGCACGGCCCACCAGCTCGGCACCGAGCATCGTGATCGAGTTCAGTGCCGCGATCGGCAGCAGCTCAGCGCCCAGAGATCTGAACCCCCCACCCAGGTACACGCCGTGCACGCTGTTGACAGCCCATGCCCGGGCGTCGTTGGAGCACAGGCGGGCGGTGTCCGCGTTCATGTAGGTGAGGAACAGGTCGGGTGGCCGTTTCGGTGCGGGGAGAGGCACCCGCCACCATGGCTTGCGGACCCTGCATTTGTAGGCTTGGTCAACCGCGGTGGCTTCTCCGGCGGTGATGTAGGCCTCCGCTGCGGAGGAGAGCGGGAGTTCGGGACGGAACAGCCGCGTGGGCGCGCCGTTCCTGCCGATCTGGTCCAGGTACTCAGCCGTCAGCCGCAACCGCCGGAGGTGCGAGGATCCCGGGGGAGACACGCGGACGGTGTCGACATCGGTCATCCCGAGGTCCTCTGCACGCGCGGGTGGGAGAGTGAAGAACTTGTTGTTGCCCGTGACGATGCCGAGCGTTGTGTCACCCCACGCGGAGAGCGTCGTCATGTCTTCGGACGCGAGGACCTGCTGGTAGGCGACCAGTGCCTCGTCTCCCAGAAAGGCGTCGGACCACTTCTCCGAAGGGTCGGAGGGCCGCCAGGTCCGCGGACTCAGCACGCCGCGGAGGGCAGCCGCGTCGCGGGCCTCGAACAGGTCGAAGTGATCGGTGCCGGGACCATCGGGATGGTGGCCATCAGCGAGGACCAGCACGACCTCCTCCTGGACATCCGGCCCGAACACCCTCTCGACGAAGTGCACGAGTTGCACCGAGGAGAACCGTTGCAGGAGGAACGACCGCACGGGCGCCGCGTAGTTCACCGTGAGCAATTCGGCCGGAACCACCATGCCCAGGCGGCCGCCGTCCTTCAGGAACAGGACGGCGTGGACGAGGAAGGCGGCCCACGAGGATGCGAGTCCCGACAGTGCCACGCCGGCGCCGAGCGCGGCGGCACGGGCTCGCGCCCGCGCGGAGCCGGTGAACGCCTGATAGCGGACGAACGGCGGGTTCCCGACCACGACGTCAAAAGCCGGCAGAGCGGCTCGCTCGAAGAAGTCCCCAACCGAGATACGGGCTTCGAGGCCGTGAGAGGTGAGGCGCGCCTGAGCTGCTCGAACAGAGGCCTCGTGGAGGTCCGCGCCATGGAGATCCGGGGCGAGGTCACCCATCCCGCGGAGTCGACGACCGGCCGCGAGCAGGAACACGGCCTCTCCGCACGAGGGCTCGAGGACCGAGTCCCCGGGTGCGCGAATCGCCCAATTGACGAGGAACTCGGCGATCTCCGGCGGGGTGAAGAAGGCACCGCGGGCCTTGCGTGCCTCGGCGGTGTCGAAAGTCATGAGACCAGTCTGCACGTACTCCGGCATGGCGGCTGTCCTCTCTCCGGCGGGTTGAGGTCCGATCATCTCGCCGACCGCTGACACGATGAGGGCCCGGGTGGAATCCCACCCGGGCCCTGGTATCGCGGTGAGCCGTACGGCTCATCGCAGTGAGCCCTACGGCTCGACCGTCACCTTGATGGCCTCGCCCTTGGCCACGATGTCGAACGCCTCGAGGACGTTCTCCAGCGGGATGTGGCGGGTGATGAGGTCCTTGACCGGGACCTGGCCGGTCGAGATGTACTCGAGCGCCCGCTTGTTGTGGTCCGGGGAGGATCCGTTCGCCCCGTGGATGTGCAGCTGGCGGTAGTGCACCAGGTTGCTGTCGCACTTGATGAACGGGTCGTTCTTGGGCAGGCCGCCGAAGAACGAGATCCGGCCGTTGCGGGCCGCCATCGCGATGGCCTGCTCCTGCGTGACGTTCGCCGGGGTGGCGGTGATGATGACGTCCGCACCGCGGCCACCGGTCATCTCCAGGACCTTGGCGACCACGTCCTCCTGCGAGGAGTCGATGATCGCGTCCGGCTGGACGGCCTCGGCGGACATCTTCAGCCGCTCGGCGTTGATGTCCACGAGCACGATGGTGCCCACCTTGTGCACGCCGCGGGCGATGCGGATGTGCATGCAGCCGATCGGGCCGGCGCCGAACACCACGGTGAAGTCGCCCTCCTCGATGCCGAGCTGCTCCTGGGCGTTGATCGCGCAGGCGAACGGCTCGGCCGCTGAGGCCTCGTCATAGCCCACGTTCTCGGGGATCCGGTTGAGGCCGTCCACCTTGAGCACCTGCTCGGGGACGATCATGTACTCGGCGAAGCCGCCGTCGTACTGGTAGCCCACCGAGGTCTGGTTCTGGCAGACCTCCATCCAGCCCTTCTTGCACTCGTGGCACTCGCCGCAGGGCACGGCCGCGATGGACTGCACGCGGTCCCCCACCTGGAAGCCACCGAGGGCCTCGGCGCCCACCTCCACCACCTCGCCGGCCACCTCGTGGCCCATCGTGGTGACGCGGGTGATGTTGACGTGCCCGTTCTTCATGATCTTGACGTCAGTGCCGCAGGTCGAGCAGTTCTTGACCTTGATCTTGACCTCCTTGGGGCCGCAGACCGGCTCCGGGATGTCCTCGACCTTCAGGTCGCCGGGGGCGTAGAAACGCAATGCCTTCATGGTCAGTCCTCTTCCGGTGCCAGGATGTCCAGCACCTCGTCGACGCTTGTGGTGGTACGGAGCCGCTCCGCCTTCGCGGGGTCGGCGAGCGCGGTGGCGAGCGCACCCAGGATGGCGATGTGCTCGTCGCTGTTGGAGGCGATCGGGATCACGACGTGGGCGGTCTTGCCATCCCAGTCGACACCGTCCGGGAACTGCAGGAACCCGAGCGCCGCCTTGGTGATGAACTCGCGCGACTCGTTGGTGCCGTGGGGGATCGCGACGCCGTTGCCCAGGAACGTGGACGTCTGCAGCTCACGCGCCAGCATGCCGTCGACGTACTGCGGGGTGGCGGCGCCGAGGGCCACGAGCAGGCCACCGGACTGCCGGATCGCCTCGTCCTTGCTCACGGACGGCAGGCCGAGCTTGACGCCCTCGGGGTTCAGCACCCCACGCTCGAGGCGCTTCTTCGGGCGCCGGGGCCGAGCCGGAGCGGCGGCCGGTGCCGCAGCCGAGGCTGCCGACGACGCCGCCGCAGCGGCGACCGGGACGGCGGCCGGGGCCGCCGAGACCCCCGTCGCGCTGAGGGACAGGTTGTTCTTGATGGCGTCCTCGACCCGCGCGAAGGCGGGGTCGCCCATGTACTGGGAGAACGGCACGACGACCGCGTGCGGGTTCTTCTTCCGCGCCTGGTCCACGAGGCCCTCGTGGGTGAGGACCACCTGGGCGGAGTCGGGGATCCCGGCGACCGGCGTGTGGCGGACCTCGACGCCGTACTGCGCCAGCTTCTTGCGCATCGTGGAGGCGACCATCACGGAGGAGCCCATGCCGGCGTCGCAGGCGATGATGAGCTCGCGGACGTCCCCACCGGAGACGACCGGCCCGCGGGCAGTGCCAGCGGTGGCGAGCGGCGCGGCGGACAGGGCGACGTCGTCGTCGAGGGCGCCGTCGTCGGAGAGCAGCTTCTTCTCGCCGCGGCCGAAGCCGAGCAGGAACGAACCGACCACGAAGGAGATCACGGCGCCCGTCCCGACCGTGGCAAGCATCGCCAGGAAACCGCCGCGGGGGGTGACGGCGAAGTAGGCGAAGATCGAGCCGGGGGAGGCCGGTGCCACGAGGCCCGCGTTCAGCGCGGTGCCGACGAAGAGGGCGGACATGCCGCCGGCGATGGCCGCGAGGATCATCTTCGGCTTCATGAGGACGTACGGGAAGTAGATCTCGTGGATGCCGCCGAAGAAGTGGATGATGATCGCGCCGGGGGTGGAGGCCCGCAGCACGCGGGGGCCGAATAGGGCGAAGGCCGCGAGGATGCCGAGGCCGGGTCCGGGGTTGGACTCCACCATGAAGAGGATCGACTTGCCGACCTCGGCTGACTCGGCAGCGCCGAGCGGCGAGAGGACGCCGTGGTTGATCGCGTTGTTGAGGAACAGCACCTTCGCGGGTTCCACGAAGATGGAGGCGAGCGGCAGGAGGCCGTTGGAGACGAGGAAGTTCACGCCGTCGCCGAGCCAGGTGACGAGGGTCTCCACCACGGGGCCGATGGCCAGCTTGCCGAGGATGGCCATGCCCATGCCGAGGATGCCGAGCGAGAAGTTGTCGATCAGCATCTCGAAGCCGGCGGGCACCTTGCCCTCGATGGCCTGATCGGCCTTCTTCAGGACGTAGGCGGCGAGCGGGCCCATGATCATCGCGCCGAGGAACATCGGGATGTCAACGCCGACGATCACGCCCATCGTGGCGATCGCGCCGATGACCGCCCCGCGCTGGCCGTGCACCATGCGGCCACCGGTGTAGCCGATGAGGAGGGGCAGGAGGTAGGTGATCATCGGGCCCACGAGGCTGGCCAGGCCCTCGTTCGGCGTCCACCCGGTGGGGATGAACAGGGCCGTGATCAGGCCCCATGCGATGAAGGCCCCGATGTTGGGCATGATCATTCCGGCGAGGTAGCCGCCGAACTTCTGTATCCGTGCACGGATGCCGGGTCCCTCGAGGTTCTTGTTGACCTTCGCGTCTGGTAGCGCTACTGTCGTGCTACTCACGTCACCTGCTCTCTTCTGACGTCGTGATCGGGAGGTCCACTCGGTTGCGTGTGGTTTTTGGTTTGAGTCCGTGGGTATTGCTGCGTTTCAACCCAGTGTGGGGGAGAAACTCACATGTGTCAATACTAACAGGGTGAGCTGGATCACACGAAGGGTCAAGACTTCGCAAACTCGCCCGCGCCGGGCGACAGACGGGCGACCGCGGTGCGACCGCTCTGGCACCGCACCCCGGTGAAGGCGGATCAGGCCCGGGGGAACTCCGACTCGAGCCGCGCGAGCAGGGTCGGGCCGTCCCACGCGGGCGACGGCATGATCCGCCGGATCGTGAGCAGCGGGTTGGCCGGGTCCTGCGGGTGGTCCGAGAGCTGGAAGGCGGCGCGGTACCCGGCCTCGATGACGTGGGGCAGCGCCTCCTGGTTCCACGCGCCGTACGGGTAGGCGAGGAGGGTGACCTCGTGGCCGAGGATCGCGCTGAGCTCCTCCCGCGGCTGGGCGGCCTGCGTGCCCCACTGGTCCGCCGGCAGCTTGTCGAAGCGCTGGTGGTCCCACGAGTGCGTGCCGATCGTCATGCCGGCGGCGGCCATCTCCCGCAGGTTGTCGTGGGTGACCCAGTCCCGCTTGTTCAGCACCACAGTCATGGGGAAGAAGGTGCCCACCCAGCCGAGTTCCCGCAGCGCCGGCAGGACGGCGGTGTAGTGGGAGATGTGGCCGTCATCGAAAGTGAGGAGCACTGGCTGTTCCGGCAGCGCGGGGGCGCCGAACTCCAGGAAGTCGACGACGGCGTCGCCCGACACCCCCACGTACCCGGCATCCTTCAGGGCCCGCAGTTGCGCCGCGAACGCGCCGGGCGGGGTGGTGAACGCGCGGGCGTAGTCGCCGTCCGAGGCCGTGTGCTCGCGCACCTGGTGGTAGCAGAGCACGGGAACGCTCGAGCGGGCGAGGATCTCCTCCGGCGTCCCGCGGGTGGGCGTGGGTGACGGCGTCGGTGACGGCGGGGGTGAGGGCACCGTCGTCGGGCGGGGGGAGGCCGAGGCGAGGCCGCGGTCGGAGCTGGAGGCGGAGCAGCCCGCCAGCGCCGCCAATCCGGCGGCGATGAGGAACCCGCGCCTGTTCAACTGCACCCGTCCATCATCCGCCGCTGTGCGGCGCAGTCCAACCCAGTAACCCCGGCCGCGTGCGTCAGAGGCCGGCGAGGAGCTCCTCGGTGAGGCGATCGAGGGTGGGGATGATGGCGTCGCACAGGGCGCGGGTCTCCTCGTCCGGGGCGTGGAACGACGGCGGGATGTGGATGATCGTCATGCCGGCCGCGTGGAGGGACCTGATGCCGTTGGTGGAGTCCTCGATGCCGACGGCGTCGTGCGGGCTGACCCCGAGCAGCTCGCACGCGCGGAGGTAGCCGTCCGGGGCCGGCTTGCCGGCCGCCACCTCCTCCGTGGAGACGGTGGCGGTGAAGACGCCGTCGAGGCCGAGCTCGTGGACGACCAGGTCGATCAGGCGGCGCGGCGACGACGACGCCACCCCGACGAGGTGGTGTTCGGCCATGCGGCGGACGGCCGCCTGGGCACCCGGCAGGACAGGGAGGCCGGTGGCGTAGCGGGCGGCCATGCCGTCGATGACGCGCTTGCCGACCTCCTCGGGAGTGCCGCTGAGCCCGACGGTCTCGGCGAGGTACGTGGACCACTCCGGGGTGCTCATGCCCATCATCGCGGCGGTGGCAGCTTCCGGCCACGGGATGCCCTCCGCGGCGGCGAGCCCGCGGCGCACCTCGTCCCAGAGGGCCTCGGTCTCGACGAGGATGCCGTCGAGGTCGAAGACGACGGCGGTGAAGCGGTCGGGGCGGGCAGCGCGCCATTCCGACCTGCTGAGATCTGCCATATCGACACCCTAGTGCGGCGCGTGTGCCTCGACAGCCTGGTGCAGCTGCGGGCGGAGGCCGGATCGGCGGATCGAGCGCATCCGCGACGAGAACGGCTCCGGGGCCCTCACCGTGGAGGTCGGTGTCGAGAGCGAGCTTGGCGAGCAGAACCGCCGGAATCTCGATTGGCCCGCCGCGCCCGATCCGGGCTGGTACCGCCTCGCGGGCGATCACGCACGCGCTGGTCGACGGCGAGCAACCTCAGCCGAGAGAGAGCCCGGCCATGCGCCCGTCAGCGCCGCCGCCCGCCCCGCTGCGCTCCCGCTCCGGCAGCCACCACCAGCAGCACGCCCACCACCTGCGCCGGCGTGGGCCGCTGCGCCAGCACCGCCAACCCGAGCATCGTGCCGATCGCGGGCTCCACCGCCATGAGCGTCCCGAACGCCGTGTGCGTCATCCGCCGCAGCGCGAGCATCTCCAGCGCGAACGGCAGCACGGGCAGCAGGAATGCCAGCCCGACGGCTGCGGCCACCGCGCCCCACGTGATCCCGCCCCACGCCTGCGGCACTCCCATCGCAGCCGCCGTCAGCGCGGCCACCGGGATCGTGAGCGAGAGCGCGCGGATCCCGGTGAAGCGGTCGCCCACCACCTGGGTGAGCAGGATGTAGGTGGCCCACCCGGTCCCGCTCAGCACCGCGAACCCGATGCCCACGAGGTCCACCTCCCCGAGCCACGGCCGCGTCATCAGCAGCACCCCGGCCAGGGCAAGGCTCGGCCAGACCAGCGCCGACCTACTGTGGCTCCGCACCGCCGCCACCGTCAGCGGCCCGAGGAACTCGATCGCCACCGCCGTCCCCAGCGGGATCCGCTCGATCGCGGAGAGGAAGGCGATGGTCATCAGCCCCGTCGCCACCCCGAGCCCGACCAACGGCAGCACGTCCCGCCGGCGGACCTCCCGCAGCGGCGGCCGCGCCACCGCAAGGAAGATCAGCGCCCCGGCCGTCAGACGCAGCCACGCCGTCCCCGCTGGCCCCACCTGCCCGATCAGGCCCACCGACAGCGCCGAGCCCATCTGCACCGAGAGCATTGCCGCCACCGCGAGCAGCCACGGCGGGACCCCGCCCCGCCTCGCCCCCACCGGTTCCGCCGCCCCCTCCGCTCGTGCTGCGGTCCCCATCGCCCGTGCTGGCCCCATCGCCCGTGCCGGCCCCATCGCCGCCGACGCCGCCGCCACCCTGTGCATCTCAGCCCACCCGCGGGCGGGGGTCGCGTCACGCATGGGGCTTCTCCGTCCGACTGGCCCCAGGCTCCAGCACCACGAGGGTGTAGCGCACTGGCCCGGTGCTGTGATTGATGTAGGCATGGGGGACGTCGCCGGGGAAGGAGACGGCGTCGCCGGCGGTGAGCTGGTGGATCTCGTGCGCGACCTCCAGCGTGAGCACGCCCTCGCGCACCTGCAGGAGTTCGCGGGTGCCCGGCAGGTGCGCCTCACTCGCGCGGCGGTCGTCGGGCTGGAGCTCCCACTCCCACAGCTCCAGCGGCTCCGGCTGCTCGGCACCCGCCACGAGGGTGCCCCGGCCGCCGTAGTCACCGGTCCAGAGCACCGCCCCCTCGCCACTCCGCGTGATCGTGACGGGCGCGGCGGGCGGCGGCGCCACAAGGCCGGGCAGCCCGAGGCCCAACGCTTCGCTCAGCCGGAGCAGCGTGGTCAGGCTGGGGTTCGCCGCCCCCTGCTCCACGTTCACGACTTGCCGCCGGCTCACCCCTGCCGCCTCCGCGAGCTGATCCAGGGTCCAGTCACGCGCGCGGCGCTCCGCCCGCACCCGCGCGCCCACGAGCGTGGCGAGTTCCTCTGCTTCCCGATGCACGAGTGCAGCATAGTGCACTGTGGGTGCAGGGGGTGCCGCATGTGGCGCTTGACCATCGTCCGCGCTCACTGGCCGCGCGTCCAGCGGAAGGATCCCTCGTGGGGACGTGAGCCTGCTTCGCCACAGTAGGCAGTCTCACGTCTCCCACGGGATACCCAATCCGAACATGCCATTGAATCCGAACACGCCATTGAATCCGAACATCCCATTGAATCCGAACACCTCATTGACTTCGAGCGGCACCT
>DBPQ01000111.1 GCA_002304945.1 Actinomycetales bacterium UBA1416
GACGCCGCCCGCCGTGCCGCCGCCGCCCGCCGCGCCGCCGTCGGCCACCGGGGCGGCGCCCCAGTCGCGGGTGAGGCGCGCGGCGACCGCCTCGGCGAGGCCGGGAGCGGGTTCCGGGAGCGGATCGAGGTCGCAGGTGAGGGCGGCGGGGGAGTGGCCGCTCAGTGCGGAGGCGAAGGCACGTGCCCTCGCCTCGTGCCGGGCGTAGGCCTCCGGGAAGGCCGAGCGCTGGACCGCCTGTGCCGCCACCGTGATCTCGAGGTCCTCGTAGCCCTCCACGGCCACCAGGGCGTCGTAGAAGGCCCCGGTGGCGTACACCGGGTCCAGGATCTGCTGCACGGTGCCCCAGCCCTGGGAGGGCCGCTGCTGGAACAGCCCGACCGAGTCCCTGTCCCCGTGGTCGATGTTCTCGAGCTTCGACTCCTGCAGCGCGGTCGCGAGCGCGATCGTCACGGCCCGCGCCGGGAGTCCACGCTGCCCCGCGACCGCCGCGATGAGGGCGGCGTTGTCGGACTGGCCGGCGTCGAGGAGGTGGCGGTCGCCGTCGGGGAGCACGGCCACGCAGGTCAGGGACGCGGGCACGGGCCGGGCCTGGAGGAACGCCACCACGGCTGTGACACCGGCGCCCAGCAGCAGGACGAACGTGAGGACGGCGAGCGCCGCGCGGCGCAGGGGACGGTCAGGCATGCAGGGCGGCGTTGAGCTCGATCCCGCGGCCACTTCGCGGCAGGGCCTCCACGGCACCGGAGACGGAGTTGCGGCGGAAGAGCAGGTTCGACCGGCCGGACAACTCCCGGGCCGACACCACGGGAGGTCCCTCCGGGAACCGGTCCCGCGGCAACCCACGGCCGGGCACGAGCGACACCTTGGTCCCGGCGGTGAGGTACAGGCCGGCCTCCACCACGCAGTCGTCCCCGAGCGCGATCCCGAGGCCGGCGTTCGCACCCAGCAGGCAGGACTCGCCGATGGAGATGCGCTCCCGGCCTCCGCCGGAGAGCGTGCCCATGATGGAGGCGCCGCCACCGATGTCGGAGCCGTCGCCCACCACCACGCCCTGCGAGATGCGCCCCTCCACCATCGACGTACCGAGCGTGCCGGCGTTGAAGTTCACGAACCCGGCGTGCATCACGGTGGTGCCGGGGGCGAGGTGGGCACCGAGGCGCACCTTGGAGGCGTCCGCCACGCGCACCCCCTCGGGCAGCACGTAGTCGAGCATGCGGGGGAACTTGTCCACCGCCAGGACCTGGAGGGGGCCGCGGGCGCGCAGCCGGGCCCGCACCGTCTCGAAGTCCTCCTGCAGGCAGGGCCCGAGACTCGTCCACACCACGGTGGGGAGGATGGCGAACAGTCCGTCGAGGTTGGGCTCGTTCGGCCGCACGAGGCGGTGGGAGAGCAGGTGGAGGCGCAGGTAGGCGTCGGCGACGGACGCGGGCGGGGCGTTCAGGTCCACGGTCGTGGTGACCACACGGGAGCGCACCCCCCGGCCCTCGTCCTCGCGTTCGAGGAGGCCGCCCGGGTTGACCGGGTCCGCCCCGAGGCCGGGGGAGGGGTACCAGACGTCCAGGACGGTCTCACCCGCGAGGGTGGCCAGGCCGATGCCGGAGGCGAGGGTCATGCGCCCAGCGTACGGGGTGGGCAGGACGGCGCCGGGTCCCGGTCCGCCTCGAGGTCCGCCGTCAGCGGATCTCGCACAGCACGGTGCCGGCGGAGACGGTGGCGCCCACCGCGGCACTCAGCCCGGCGATCGTGCCGGCCCGGTGCGCCACGAGCGGCTGCTCCATCTTCATGGCCTCGAGGACGACGACGAGGTCCCCCTCCGCCACCTCCTGGCCGTCCGCGACGGCCAGCTTCACGATGGTGCCCTGCATGGGGGCGGTGAGGGTGCCCGTACTCGCGACGGGGGCGGCCGCGCGGCGCCGTCGTCCGGCGCGGGACGGGCCGCGGAACCCGGCGATCCCGCTCCCGGACGGGGTGTTGGCGATGCCCATGCCGGCGGGCAGGACCACCTCGAGGCGCTTGCCGCCCACCTCGACGACGACGCGGTGGGTCTCCGGCTCCCCGTCGACGCCACCGACGACGCCGGGCGAGTCGAGCCGGGCGAGCTCGGCGGCGAAGTCGTTCTCGATCCACGTGGTGTGGACGCGGAACTCCCCGTCCTCCGCCGTGAAGTCGGGGGCCTCGAGGACCGCCCGGTGGAAGGGGACCACCGTCTTCATGCCCTCGATGCGCAGCTCGTCGAGGGCGCGGCGGGCGCGGGCGAGGGCCTGGGCGCGGGTCTGCCCGGTGACGATGATCTTCGCGATCATGGAGTCGAACGCACCGGAGATGGTGGCGCCGGGCCGCACGCCGGCGTCGAGGCGCACCCCGGGGCCCGAGGGCCAGATGATGCGGGAGATCGTGCCGGGGGCGGGGAGGAAGTTGTTGGCGGGGTCCTCGCCGTTGATGCGCAGTTCGATGGAGTGGCCGCGCCGGTCCACCCGGTCGTAGCCGAGGGCCTCGCCGCGGGCGATGCGGATCTGCTCGGCCACCAGGTCGAGCCCGGTGATCTCCTCGGAGACGGGGTGCTCCACCTGGAGGCGCGTGTTGACCTCGAGGAACGAGATCGTGCCGTCCTGGCCCACGAGGAACTCGCAGGTGCCCGCCCCCACGTAGCCGGCCTCGGCGAGGATGCGGCGCGAGCCCTCCTCGAGGGCTTGTTCCTGCTCGGGGGTGAGGAAGGGCGCGGGGGCCTCCTCGACGAGCTTCTGGTGGCGGCGCTGCAGGGAGCAGTCCCGCGTCGAGACGACGACGACGGTGCCGTGCTCGTCCGCCAGGCACTGGGTCTCGACGTGGCGGGGCCGGTCGAGGTAGCGCTCCACGAAGCACTCGCCGCGCCCGAACGCGGCGGTGGCCTCGCGCACCGCGGAGTCGAACAGCTCCGGGATCTCCTCCCGGGTGCGGGCCACCTTGAGGCCGCGGCCGCCGCCGCCGTGGGCGGCCTTGATGGCCACGGGCAGGCCGTGGGCGTCGGCGAAGGCGACGACCTCGTCGGACGAGGGGACGGGGTCCGGGGTGCCGGGCACGAGGGGCGCGCCCGCCCGCTGGGCGATGTGGCGGGCGGAGACCTTGTCCCCGAGCGCCCGGATGGCGGCGGGCGGGGGGCCGATCCAGGTGAGGCCGGCGTCGAGGACGGCCTGGGCGAACTCGGGATTCTCGGAGAGGAAGCCGTAGCCGGGGTGGACGGCGTCCGCCCCGGAGCGCTGCGCGATCTCCAGGATCTTGTCCGCCACGAGGTAGGTCTCGGCGGCGGTGGCGCCGCCGAGCGCGTAGGCCTCGTCGGCGAGGATCGCGTGGAGGGCGGAGCGGTCCTGGTCCGCGTAGACCGCCACGGACTCGATCCCCATGTCCCGGCAGGTGCGGATGACCCGCACCGCGATCTCGCCCCGGTTGGCGACGAGGACCTTGCGGACGGCACCTGTCACGTGAGTTCCTCCAGCCTGTGCCTCGTGGGCACGGTCGTCGTATCGATCTCCTACGCTATCGAACCCGGCCCGGCAGGGCGGTTGGTGGAATCGACCAGCTGCATCTCAGGGCTCTTGGCGCGAGCTGACAACCCGGCCGGCGTTCCAGAGCCGGTGGATCGGGACGCCGACCTGGCCGAGCAGCTCCCGCAGCAGCGGCAGCGACAGCCCGACAACGGTGTGGTGGTCCCCGGCGATCGCGGTGACGTACGGGCCGCCGAGGCCGTCGACGGTGAAGCCGCCGGCCACCACCAGGGGCTCTCCGGTGGCGACGTACGCCTCGATCTCCTCGTCCGTCAGGTCCGCGAAGTGGACGGCGGTGGTGGCGGTCCTGCCGAGGCCCGCCGGTGCGTCGCCTAGCGCTCCGCCACCGGTCGCGCCGTCGTCGTTCGCCGTGCCGCCGCGAAGGTCGACGAGCCAGTGCCCGGTGTGGAGCAGCCCCCCGCCGCCCCGCATCTGCCGCCACCGCTCCACGGCCACCTCCGGCGTGCCCGGCTTGCCGACCACCTCGCCGTGGATCTCGAGCATGGAGTCGCACCCGAGGACGAGGGCGGGGGCCGCGCCGCGGGCGGTGCGCCGCCGGGCCACCTCCTCGGCCTTGGCGCGTGCGAGCTCGAGGACCACCTCGGCGGCGGGGTGGGGGCCACCGTGACGGGCCCGCGCCGCTGCCATGAGCGTCTCGACGAGGCCGTCCTCGTCGACGTCCGCGACCTCGACCTCCGGGTCGATCCCGGCGGCGCGCAGGGTGGCGAGCCGGGCGGGGGAGGCCGAGGCCAGGACGAGCATCATCCGCGCAGGGCGTCGCGCAGCGTGTCGAGCCCCACGGACCCGACGTCGAGCGCCCGGCGGTGGAAGTCCTTCAGGGAGAACTCCTCGCCGGCCGCGGCGCGCGCCTCGTCCCGGATCTGCTCCCAGAGACGCTGGCCCACCTTGTAGGACGGGGCCTGCCCCGGCCAGCCGAGGTAGCGGTCCAGCTCGAAGCGCAGGAACCCCTCCGCCATGTTGGCGTTGGCCGACAGGAAGGTCCAGGCCTTCTCCGCGTCCCACGTGCCGCCGCCGAGCTCCTCGGGGGCCGGCTTGCCGAGGTGGACGCCGAGGTCGAGCACCACGCGGGCGGCGCGCAGGCGCTGCCCGTCCAGCATGCCCATGCGGTCCGCGGGGTCGGAGAGGTAGCCCAGTTCGTCCATGAGGCGCTCGGCGTACAGGGCCCAGCCCTCGCCGTGGCCGGACACCCAGGAGTAGAGGCGGCGCCACATGTTGAGCAGCCCGGACCGGTACACGGTCTGGGCGATCTGCAGGTGGTGGCCCGGCACGCCCTCGTGGTACACGGTGGTCTTCTCGCGCCAGGTGCCGAACTCGGTGACGCCGGCGGGCACGGACCACCACATGCGCCCGGGGCGGGAGAAGTCCGCCGTGGGGCCCGTGTAGTAGATGCCGCCGGTCTGGGTGGGGGCGATCATGCACTCGATGCGCTGGACGGGGCCGGGGATGTCGAAGTGCACGTCCTTGAGGGTGGCCACCGCGTGGTCCGCGGTCTCCTGCATCCACTCGCGCAGCGCCTCCGTGCCGTGCAGCTGCCGCGCCGGGTCCGCGTCGAGGCGTGCCATCGCCTCCTCCGGGGTGGTGCCGGGGCCGTACAGCTCGGCGGCGACCGCCTCCTGCTCCGCGACGATGCGGGCGAGTTCCTCCCTGCCCCACTCGTACGTCTCGTCGAGGTCGATGGTGGCGCCGAGGAACAGGCGGGAGAAGCGCTGGTAGCGCTCGCGGCCCACCCCGTCCTCCTCCGGGGCGTCCGGGGCGAGTTCCTTGCCCAGGAACTCGGCGAGGTCGGCGTAGGCCTGGCGGGCGTCGCGGGCGCCGCGCTCGAGCGCGGCGGCGAGGGCGTCGTCGGGCGCGTGACCGTCCGGGCGCGCCCCGGCGACGAAGGCGGTGAAGAAGGAGGAGTCGGCGTCGGCGAGGTCGTCGGCCTGCTTGAGGACGGCCTCGACCTGGCGCAGCGCCGGCAGGGTGCCGCGGCGGCGTCCCTCGGCGAGGGAGGCCATGTAGCCGTCCATGGCGGCGGGGAGGGCGGAGAGGCGGGCGGCGATGGTCTCCCAGTCCGCCGTCGTCTCGTGGGCCATGAGGTCGAAGACGTCGCGCATCTCCTGGGGCGGGGAGGCGATGACGTTCAGGTCGCGGAGGTGCTCGCCGGCGTCGTGGAGTTCGAGGGCCAGCCCGTGACGCTCGGCGATCGCCGCCTTCGTGACCGCGTCGACGTCGTCGGCCGGCTCGAGGTCCGCGAGCGCGGCCAGCAGTTCGCGCTGGGAGGTCGCGCGGGCCTCCGCCCCGGCCGGGGAGAAGTCGGGCAGCTCGTGGTCGTGGCCCGGCAGGCCGAGGCTGGTGGCGCCGATGGGGTCGAGGGCGGCCATGCCCGTGACGAAGGAGTCGGCGAGGGTGTCGATGGGGGTCGCAGCGCGTTCGGAGTTCACGCCTCCGACGGTAGCAGCGCTCACCCCCTTTCTCAGGGGTGGAGGGACCGGCGCCTCAGGGGTGGAGCGACCACCGCCAGGACCGGGACCGCGCCCCGGCGAACGGGGAGCCCGCCGAGCCGCCGCAGCGGGCGCGGAGCACCCACTCGCCGGTCTGCGGCCGCGGTTCCCGGGGGGCCGGGGCGCCGGCCGCCACCGCCATGCTCGCCGCGAGCAGGGCGGTCATCTCCGTCTCGTCGGCGTTGCCGGCGACGATCTCGACCTCGAGCAGGGGTTCCTCGGTCACAGCGGGATGTTCCCGTGCTTCTTGGCGGGCAGGGAGGCGCGCTTGGTGCGCAGCGCCCGCAGCGCCTTGACCACCTGGACGCGGGTGGTGGCCGGCTCGACGACGGCGTCCACGTAGCCGCGGGCGGCGGCGTCCCACGGGTTGATGAGGGCGTCCTCGTACTCCCGGGTGAGGCGGGCGCGCTCGGCGTCCACGTCCCCGCCGGCCCGCTCCACCTTCCCGAGGGCGCCGCGGTGCAGGATGTTGACCGCCCCGCCGGAGCCCATGACGGCGATCTGCGCGGTGGGCCACGCGAGGTTGACGTCCGCGCCGAGCTGCTTCGAGCCCATGACGATGTAGGCGCCGCCGTAGGCCTTCCGGGTGATGAGCGTGACGAGGGGGACGGTGGCCTCGGCGTAGGCGTAGATGAGCTTGGCGCCGCGGCGGATGATGCCGTTCCACTCCTGGTCGGTGCCCGGCAGGAAGCCGGGGACGTCCACGAGGGTGAGGACCGGGATGTTGAAGGCGTCGCAGGTGCGGACGAACCGGGCGGCCTTCTCGGCGGCGGCGATGTCGAGGGTGCCGGCCATCGCCTGCGGCTGGTTGGCCACGACGCCCACCGGGTGGCCCTCCACGTTGCCGAACGCGGTGATGACGTTCGGGGCGTAGGCGGCCTGGACCTCGAGCATCTCGCCGTCGTCGAGGATGTGCTCGGCCACCTCGTGCATGTCGTAGGGCTGGGAGTCCGAGTCCGGGATCAGGGCGTTCAGTTCCAGGTCCTCCGGGGTGACCTCCAGTTCCGCCTCCACGGGCCACACCGGGGGCTCGGCGAGGTTGTTGGCGGGCAGGTAGGAGAGCAGGGAGCGCACGTAGTCGAAGGCGTCCTCCTCGTCCGCGGCCTGGTAGTGGGCCACCCCGGAACGCACGTTGTGGGTGGCCGCGCCGCCCAGCTCCTCGAAGCCCACCTCCTCGCCCGTCACCGCCCGGATCACGTCCGGCCCGGTGATGAACATGTTGGAGGTTGCCTCCACCATGACGATGAAGTCGGTGAGCGCGGGGGAGTAGACGGCGCCGCCAGCGCTCGGCCCCATGATGAGGGAGATCTGGGGGATCACGCCGGAGGCCGCGACGTTCCGGCGGAAGATCTCGGCGAACTGGGTGAGGGCGGCGACGCCCTCCTGGATGCGCGCCCCGCCGCCGTCGGAGATCCCGATCACGGGGACGCCGGTGCGCAGCGCGAGGTCCATGACCTTGGTGATCTTCTGCCCGTGCACCTCCCCGAGCGAGCCGCCGAACACCGAGAAGTCCTGNNCCGTAGCCGGTCACCACGCCGTCGCCCAGCACCCGCTTGTGCTCCATGCCGAAGTTGGTGGAGCGGTGGGTGGCGAACGCGTCGAGCTCCACGAAGCTGCCCTCGTCGAGGAGGGCATCGATGCGCTCGCGCGCCGAGCCCTTGCCCCGCCCGTGCTGCTTGGCCTCGGCCACCTCGGCCAGGCGCCGCAGCTCGTCCTCTCGCGTGGCAAGATCGGCAAGGCGATCCTGCGTGGTCTTCTGGTCGGCACTCACGTCCCCCAGCGTAGTTGGTGGGCATGGGCGGACCCTGTTCCGGCTCCGGCCGGGATTCGCGGTGGATCATTGGAGGGACCGCACAACGGGAGGGGCACCGCATGGGCTTCACGCGGATCGTCGAGGTGGCCGCTACCGGCTCCACCAACACGGACCTGATGGCCGCGCTCAGCACCGAGGAGTGGCCCCACCTGGGCGTGCTCGTGGCGCGGCGCCAGACCGCCGGCCGGGGCCGGGCGGGCCGGTCGTGGGACACGCCGGGCCCAGGGGCGCTCACCTGCTCGGTGGTGCTCGCCCCCGGGTCGGCGCCGGTGCCGTGGGCGCCGCTGCTCGTGGGCCTCGCGGTGCGCCGCGCCGTGGCCCCGTGGGTGCCGGTGCGCCTCAAGTGGCCGAACGACGTCGTCGTCGACGAGCCGCCG
>DBPQ01000053.1 GCA_002304945.1 Actinomycetales bacterium UBA1416
ACATGGCCTCCGGCACCTGACAACGGAGCCGAAACGCTCAAGCCCCGCCCGGTGCCGGTGTAGGCGGGGGTCTCTGGGCTGTGGCGGCGTCGCCCGATACGCTGAGAACGACCAGACTGGGAAGGAGTTGCCGCCATGGAAGCACACGTGCTGTACCAAGATGTCTTCCCCTACGAAACACCGAGTTCGCTGGAAGCGTTGCGAGGCCCCGCCACCGGCGTGTTGATCCTGCCTCGCACCGTGCACTGGGGCCCTGATCCCACGGCCGACCTGGACACGCGCAGCGGTCTCCACAAGGCATACCGCAACTTGGTCCGGGAAGGCACCACCGACCTCCAGGAAACCATGCTGAACGCGGCCCGGCTGATCGAGGTGTGGGCCGACCTGGCACTGCCGCAACCATGCCGGACCCTGTGGGAGTCCCGATTCCCCCAGTTGCGCAGGGCACCGCTGAGCTGATGCCGACCGGCGAGCAACACCAACGGCAAGCCGCTCGGATCATCCTGGCGGCAATCGGGCCGGCAGGATTCGCTCTCGCGGGCTCGGGCGCGATCCGCGAGCACGGGCTCATCAACCGTCCGACCGACGACATCGACCTGTTCGCACCTGCCCGGGCAGCGACCGGGTTCAGCGATGCCGTCAACACGGTGATCGCGACGCTCGGCGCCCACGGCTACGCCTGCGAGGTGGGCCGGGTGAGCAGCCATTTCGCTCGCCTGCTGCTCACCACCAGCGACGGCTACATCTTCGAGGTCGACCTGGGCCTCGATTGGCGTGCCCACGACCCGGTCTCGCTCGAGCTTGGCCCGGTCCTGGCGATCGAGGACGCGGTGGCGAACAAGGTGGGCGCGCTGTTCAGCCGAGGCGAACCACGCGACTACCTCGATGTCGACGCCATCCGGGAATCCGGCCGCTTCGCCGATGACCAACTCCTTGCCCTGGCCACCCAGCACGACCCGGGATTCGATGTGACGGCCAAACCGAGGACCCGGAATCACCCCGTAGAACATCCGGTCATGCCGCGAGGTGCGCGGTCGCTCATGTCGATGGTCGAGCTCTTCTTAGGAGTCGCCGTGCGGTCGGTTGCGAGCTCCGGTGGGGGACGTTTCCTCAGTCGCGTCGTCCGAATCGGTACCACGTGGGGTGAGAGCGGTCCAGGGGCCAGCCGAGTCCGCGCGTGTCTGCTGGCTCGGTTGAGAGCAGTCGCCAGCCAGGAAACGCTGTCGTGACCTGGTCGCGCGTGACCCCCTCCGTCAAGCGGTGAAACAAGGTGGGTCCAAAAGCCAGCATCAGCAAGGTAGCGCAGGAATTGGCGAGGGCGCTCACGCCTTCGCCCATGGCGCGGCGCCCGCTGGAATCAAGTCCCTGGAAGCAACCGATATCGAGGAAGAAGTCGAAGTGTCCCAGCTCTCCCAGCTGCAGCTTCGTGGCATCGGCGACTTCGAAGCGGGCACCGTGGATGCAGGCTCGCTGTGCCGCCTCGACTGCCTGGCGAACCATGTCGATGCCCACCACGTCCCAGCCCAGGTGAGCGAGTGCGGCGCTGTGCACTCCGCGGCCACACCCGACGTCAAGGGCGCGACCGAGGGGGCGAACGATGCGTTCGGCGCTCTCACGCTCGAGCTTCGCGGTGATACTGGCCTGCGCCACCTCGGCGTAGTGCTCCCACGGGGTTAGACCGAGCCGGTACATCAGTGTGTACTTCACACCCTCCACCCTCCCTTCGTGAGGAGACCATCCTTGGCGTCCCGGGAGGCGGTGGTCAATGACTGTAGTCATCGTTCGCGGATCTGCCGCTCTTGGTGTGCTCTGGAAGCGCAACCGGACCCCCCGGGGAGCTACTTGACTGTGGTACTGCCGGCGGTACCATTGCGATGTGGCGACCGTGGACAAGCTCGTGGCAGCGATGCGGAAGAACCCACAGAACGTGCGCTACGACGACCTCCACAAGGTCTGCGAGCACTACTTCGGTCCGCCCCGCAGAACCGGAGGATCGCATGCGGTGTTCAAGACCCCCTGGCCCGGCGATCCACGGGTGAACATCCAGAACAGCAACGGCCACGCCAAGGCTTATCAGGTCCGACAGGTGTTGGCCGCGATCGACAAGAAGGAGGCGAAGTGATGTCCCAGACCCAAACTGCCGACGTGTCCCGCTACACCTATCGCGTGACGTGGTCGGTCGAAGACGGCGAGTTCGTCGCCAGCTGCGCGGAGTTTCCCTCGCTGTCGTGGCTCGCCGACTCTCAAGCGGCTGCCCTGCAAGGGCTGGTTGACCTGATCGCTGACACCGTGGCCGATCTGACGGCGGAGGGTGAGGCCGTCCCCGAACCGCTGGCGCAGCGGAGCTACTCGGGCAAGTTCAACCTCCGGGTCGGAGAGAGCCTGCACCGCCGACTCGCGATCCAGGCCNNCCTCAGCCTCAACCAGTACGTCGTACGACGCCTCTCAGAAGCCTCCTGAGCACCTCGGCAACGTCCGCTATTGCCGCCGTGCGCCGTGTCGGGTTCGTCAGTCGAGCAGCGGGATGTCGAG
>DBPQ01000039.1:0-30770 GCA_002304945.1 Actinomycetales bacterium UBA1416
GACCAGCAGCGCGCCGGCCTCTCGCGTCCGCTCCCGCACGGCGCGGAGGTACGCCGGATCGACGGGACGCACCCCCGCCTCACCCTGCAGGACCTCGACGAAGACGGCGGCGACGTCGTCGCCGAGTGCGGCGTCGAGCGCCGCGACGTCCCCGACGGGGACGAACGTGACCGGGTGCAGCGGCTCGAAGGGTTCGCGGTACGCCGCCTTGGCCGTGAGGGCGAGCGAGCCGAGGGTCCGCCCGTGGAAGGAGTCCTCGAGTGCGATCATCCGGCCGCGCGGGCGGTGCCGCAGCGCCATCTTGACGGCGGCCTCATTGGCCTCGGTACCCGAGTTGGTGAGGAAGACCCGGGAGCCCTCGGGTGCCCCGGCCAGTTCGAGGAGTCGGCGGGCCAGCTCGAGCTGCGGCGGGGAGGTGAAGAAGTTGGAGATGTGGCCCAGCGTGCGGAGCTGGCGGTCCACGGCGGCCACGAACGCGGGGTGGGCGTGGCCGAGAACGTTCACGGCGATGCCCCCGAGGAGATCGAGGTACCGTTTCCCCGTCTCGTCCCAGACCCACGGCCCCTCTCCCCGGACCAGCATCCGTTGGGGCGTGCCGAACACGAAGAGGTGGGCGGCGTANNGAGTGCGGCTGGCGGCCGTCGATGACGTGCGCCTTGGCGACCCCGCCACGGACCGCGCGGACGCAGGCCTCCATCTTGGGGACCATGCCGGCGTCGAGGGACGGCAGCATCTTCTCGAGTTCGCTGACCCAGATCCAGTTGATGAGGGAGTCGGTGTCCGGCCAGCTGGCGTACAGGCCGGCGACGTCCGTGAGGATCACGAGCTTCTGGGCGCCGAGCGCCTGGGCGAGCGCGGCGGCCGCGGTGTCCGCGTTGAGGTTCAGGATCTCGCCGCTCGCATCGGGGGCGACGGTCGAGATGACCGGGATGCGCCCCGTCCGCAGGAGGTCCTCGACCGCGCCGGGGTTGATGGAGGCGACGTCGCCCACCAGTCCCACGTCGAGCTCCTCGCCCTCCACCCAGGCGTGGCGCAGCTGCGCGGTCATGAGGCCGCCGTCGCCGCCCGACAGGCCGACGGCGTAGGGACGGTCCGCGTTCAGCAGGCCGACGAGTTCACGCTGGACCGTACCGGTGAGGACCATCTGCACGACATCGCGCACCTCCGGTGTCGTGACGCGCAAGCCGCCCCGGAACTCGGAGTCTATGCCGAGCCGGCGGAGCATCGCGCTGATCTGGGGGCCTCCCCCGTGCACGACGATCGGGTACAGGCCGACCTGCCGGAGGAACTGCACGTCGGACGCGAAGGATCGCTTCAGGTTGTCGTCCACCATGGCGTGGCCGCCGTACTTGATCACCACCCGGGTGCCGGCGAAGCGCTGCAACCAGGGCAGGGCCTCGATGAGGACGTCGGCCTTCCAGGGGGCGGGTATCTCGCCGGAGTCGTGAATGGAGATCATGTGGAGTACGCGCTGTTCTCGTGGACGTAGTCGTGGGTGAGGTCGTTGGTCCAGACGGTCGCCTCGGCGTCGCCCGCGTGGAGGTCGACGACGACGCTGACCTCGCGGGGCGCGAGGTCGACGAGCGAGCGGTCCTCGCCGACGCCGCCGGCGCGGGCGACCTGGACGCCGTTCATCCACACGTCGAGCCGGTCCGCCTCGTAGGGTGCGACGGCCACGGGGACGGTGCCGACGGCGGCGAGGACCCGGCCCCAGTTCGGGTCGTTGCCGAACACTGCGGCCTTGAAGAGGTTGGAGGAGGTCACCGCCCGCGCGACGGCGAGCGCCGCCACCTCCGTGGTGGCGTGCCGGACCGTGACGGCGATGTCGTGCGAGGCCCCCTCCGCGTCCGCGACGAGCTGCCGCGCGAGGTCGGAGCAGGCGTCCGTCAGCGCTGCCGTGAAGCCGTCCTCCGGGGCCGGGACGCGCGAGGCGCCGGAGGCCAGGAGCAGGACCGTGTCGTTGGTGGACATGCACCCGTCGGAGTCCACCCGGTTGAACGAGTGCTCGACGGCGTGGGCGAGGGCACGGGAGGCGGTCCCGGCGTCGAGCACGGCATCGGTCGTGAGGACCACGAGCATCGTGGCGAGCGCGGGGTTCAGCATTCCGGCCCCCTTGGCCATCCCTCCGATCGTCCAGCCGTCGTGGGAGACGGCAACCTGCTTCGCCACGGTGTCGGTGGTGAGGATCGCGTGCGCGGCGTCCTCGCCGCCGGATCCGAGCGCGCCCGCCGCGGCGTCCACCCCCGCGAGGAGCCGCGGCATGTCGAGCCGTTCGCCGATCAGGCCGGTCGAGCACACGAGGACGTCCCCAGCGTCCACGCCGAGGACGGCGGCGACGTGTTCGGCCGTGGCGTGGGTGTCGCCGAAACCCGCGGGACCGGTGCACGCGTTGGCCCCCCCGGAGTTGAGGACGACGGCGCGTGCCCGACCGTCCCCGACGGCGGTCCGGCTCCAGGTCACGGGTGCCGCCTCCACGCGGTTCGTGGTGAACACCCCGGCCGCGACGTCGAGGGGACCGTCGTTCACGACGAGGGCGAGGTCGGGGCGTCCGGAGGCCTTCAACCCCGCGGTGACGCCGGCGGCGCGGAACCCGCCGGGAGTGGTGACGCTCATGGTGCGACGCCGATCGCGTCGAGGCCGGCGGTCTCCGGGAGGCCGAGGGCGATGTTCATGGACTGGACGGCGGAGCCCGCGGTGCCCTTGCCCAGGTTGTCGATCGCGCACATGGCGATCAACCTACCCGCATGGGCGTCCACGCCCACCTGGACGACCGCCCCGTTGGACCCGGCGACCATCGCGGTGGTCGGCCACTGCCCCTCGGGGAGGAGGTCGATGAACGGTTCGTCCGCGTAGGCCGCCTCCCAGGCTGCGCGGACCTCCGCGGGATCCCCCGTCAGGGGTGCGGTGACCGAGGCGAGGATGCCCCGGGACATCGGGACGAGCACCGGCTGGAAGGCGATCCGGGGCTCGGACGCCCCCGCGCTGCGGAGGTTCTGCTCGATCTCGGGGATGTGACGGTGCGTCCCGCCGACGGCGTAGGGTGCGGCGCTCCCCAGCGCCTCGGCCGCCTGGAGGTGAGGCTTGGGAGCCTTGCCCGCGCCGGAGTAGCCGACGGCGAGCGTGGCGACGACGTCCCGCGCGTCCACGAGGCCCACCCCGGGCTGGAGCGCGAGGGTGACGGCCGCGACGTTGCAACCGGGGACGGCCACCGTTCGCGCCGCGGAGAGGACCTCCCGCTGCGCGCGCGCCCGCTTCTCCCCCGCGTGGAGGAGTTCCGGCAGGCCGTACGGCCAGGTCCCCGCGTGGGGGGAGCCGTAGAAGGCCTCCCAGTCGGCGGCCTCGATGAGCCGGAAGTCCGCCCCGCAGTCGAGGACCAGCGGACCGTCCAGTGCGGCGGCCACCGCGCCGGAGGCGCCGTGCGGCAGCGCGAGCACCACGACGTCCGCGTCGGCGAGGACGTCCGTCGTCGTCGGGAGGATCTCCCGCCCGGCGAGGGAACGAAGGTGGGGGTGGTGCGTTCCGAGCGGGGTCCCGGCACTGGAGGACGCGGTGAGGGCGCCGATGGTGATCTCGGGATGGCCGAGGAGGAGCCGCAGCACCTCCCCGCCCGCGTAGCCGGACGCTCCGGCGACGGCAACGGTGAACGTCATGTGGATGAGCATACGGAGCTGTGCATATATGACCCAAACGGTTGTCGGCAATGTCACCTCTGGCAGAATCGACCCATGCACGCGATCCTCGCCCGCGAGCCCGGTGGTCCCGACGTCCTCAGCTGGGAGGAGATCCCGGTCCCCACGCCCGGCCCCGGCGAGTTGCTCGTACGGCTCCACGCCGCCGGCGTCAACTTCATCGACACCTACCAGCGGTCGGGCGTGTACCCGATGCGGTTCCCCCACGTCCCCGGCTCGGAGGGCTCCGGGACGGTGGTGGGGTGCGGCCCGGACGTCCCCTTCGCCGTCGGCGAGCGGGTGGCATGGTCCTCCGCGCCCGGCAGTTACGCCGAGTACGTGCTCGTCCCCGCTGCCAGCGCCCTCGCCGTGCCGGACGGGGTCGACCTCGACACGGCCGCCGCTCTCCCCCTGCAGGGGCTGACGGCCCACTACCTGACCCGATCCACCCACCCGGTCTCCGAGGGCACCACCGTTCTCCTGACCGCCGGTGCCGGCGGCGTCGGCCAGTTGGTGATCCAGCTCGCCAAGGCGCGCGGCGCCACCGTGATCACCACCGTCGGCACGCAGGCGAAGGCCGCGCTCGCGCGCGAGGCCGGCGCCGACCACGTCCTGGTCATGGCAGACCTCGCGATGGCCGACCTCCCGGACGCGGTGCGCGCCCTGGTCCCGGGCGGTGTCGACGTCAGCTACGACGGGGTCGGGCGGGACACCTTCGAGGCGACCCTCGCGTGCCTGCGACCGCGCGGCCTCCAGGTGCTCTTCGGGGGCGCGTCCGGACAGGTGCCTCCCTTCGACCTGCAACGACTGAACGCGCTCGGCTCCCTCTTCGTCACGCGTCCGTCCCTCGGGGCGTACATCGCGACCCGGGAGGAGCTCGAGTGGCGAGCCGGCGAGCTGTTCGGGATGGTCGCCGAGGGCACCCTTCGGGTGCGGATCGGCCGCACCGAGCAGCTGCGCCGGGCGCGGGTGGCGCACGAGGCCCTCGAGGGCCGTGCCACCACCGGGAAGGTGCTCCTCACCGCCTAGCGTGCGGGCAGGTGCTCCTTCAGGTCTGCCGCGATCTGGCGGGCCCACCCCCGGATCTTGTCCCACTCCCGGAAGTCGCCCTCGGGCGCGTTGCCGAGGCGTGCGATGGAGCGTTCCCGCAGGGAGAGGCCCGAGAGGTCCATCCGGCCCTTGAAGGTCTGGTGGTCGATCGGGTTGATCGACAGCAGGTGCGGCCCGATGCGCCGCGGGTCCTGCACCGCTCCCACCGGGACGCCCGAGAGGCCCACGGAGAACGCCCACAGCGGCAGTTCGCGCAGTTCGCGCCCGTGGTGCGCCATCAGGTTGCGGATGTTCTCCATCCACTGCGTCATGTAGACCGCGGAGCCGAGGACGACGGCGTCGTAGCCGTCCAGGCCCGACACCTCTCCCGGCTCGGCCTCCACGGCCGTGAGGCCGGCCTCCCGGAGTTCCGCGGCGATGGCCGCACCGATCTCCCTGGTCGCCCCATGCTTGGAGGCGGTGATGACGAGCACCTTCATGGGCCCATTCTCCCCTTCCCGAACCGCACCGATCGTACCTTTCGTCCTACGCGAGGCGGAGGCGTCGCGGAGGGACGTCGGCGAGCGCCGCCGGGTCGTCGAGCCCGACACGCACGTAGCAGCCCGAGAGGTGGTCGCCGTCGCCGCGCGCGAGCGCGAGCGCCAGGGCGACGACGTCGGCGGGCTCGGTCCACTCGGTGCGCCCGTCGTGCATCCGCATCGACTCCGTCATGTCGGTGCGCACCACGCCCGGCGCCATCTCGAAGGCGCGCAGCCCGAGGTCGTGCCCAGCGGCGTGGATCGCGCCGCCGATCCGGAACAGGGCGGACTTGGAGGCGGTGTACGCGGTGGCGGTCGGGAAGTCCCGGGTCCCGGAGCCCGAGTTGACGTCGATGATGCGGCCGCCGCCCTGCTCGAGCATCACGGGGATGACGGCGTGGGCGAGGAGGAAGGGCCCGCGGACGTTGACGCGCATGATGTCCCACCACTCGTCGGGGTCCGCCTCCCACAGGGGGACCTCCGCGTCGACGCGCCCCGCGTTGTTCACGAGGACGTCGATCGAGCCGAGCTGGCGCGCCACCTCGTCGACCGCCCGGACGACGTCCACCTCGCGGGCCACGTCCCCGGCGACGGGGACGACCCGGACGCGGCCGCCGATCTCCTCGACCACCGGAACCAGCGCGTCGGCGGACGTCGCCATGAGGCCGAGGTCGATGCCCGCCTCGGCGAACCCGAGCGCGAGGTGGCGGCCGATGCCGCGGGAGGCGCCGGTGATGAGCGCGGTGCGCGGGCTCATCGCAGCCTCGCCCCCAACTCCGACCCCGCCGTCTCGATGACCCGCGCCCGCACGTCAGCGATCTCCGCGGCCGTGAGGGTGCGGTCCGGGGCACGGAGGCGCAGTGCGAAGGCGAGGGACTTCAAGCCCTCGCCGAGGGCTGCCGAGCGGTACTCGTCGAACAGGCGGACCTCCTCGGCGAGCTCGCCGGCGGCTGCTCGCACCACCTCGAGCGCGCGGCCGTTCGGGATGGCGGCGTCCATGACGAGGGCGACGTCCTCCTTCGCGAGCGGGTAGGTGGAGACCGGCTCGACCTGGAGAGGGTCGGGTTCGACGGCGGCGAGCACGGCGTCGAGGTCGAGCTCGAAGGCGATCGTGCGGGCCGGCAGGTCGAGGGCCGCGAGCACCTGGGGGTGCACCTCGCCGGCGTGCCCGACGACCACCTCCCCTGCCACGAGGGCGGCACAGCGTCCCGGATGCCACGGCGCGTACTCGGCGCGTCGGGGCGTCAACGGAACGCCGACGGTGCGTCCCACCAGCTGGGCGAGCTCGATGGCGTCGGCCCAGTCGACGGGCCGGGCGTGGCCGAGCGCGCCACCCGGGGCCAGCGGGCCGGCCGCGACCGCCGCGACGTGCCAGGGTTGCGCGGGCACCGCTCCGTGGATGGCCGCGAGCGTCGCGCCGTCGGGCAGCTGCGCCACCGGCGGCAGTGGGGAGGGCCGGACGGCGCCCCCGAGCGTGACGAGTCCGGCCTCGACGACGGCGAGGTCGTTGCCGCGGCCGACGTTGCGGCGCGCCACGTCCAGCAGCGTGGCCAGCAGCGTGGTCCGCAGATACGGCGCGTCGTCCGCCAGGGGGTTCGCGAGCCGCACCATGGTGCGCCGTGGGTCGTCTGCGGGCACCTGGAGGCGGTCGTGGACGTCCCCGACGAACGGGTAGGACAGCACCTCGTGAAGGCCGTGCTCCGCGAGCGCCCGCATGACCGCGCGCCGGCGGAGCTGGTGCCCGGTCAGGCCCCGCCCGGCCGGGGCGGTGGGCACCACGGACGGGATCTCGTCGTAGCCGCGCAGGCGCGCCACCTCCTCGACGAGATCCTCCGGGACGACGAGGTCCGACCGCCAGCTCGGCGGGCGAACCCGCAGCGTGTCACCGTGCCGTTCCACCTCGGCCCCGAGCATGGTGAGGGTCTCGACCACCTGGTCGACCGTGTACGGCACGCCGACCACGCGGGCCGGCAGCGTGCCGTCCATCTCGACGACGGCGGCCGGGACGGTGGCGTCGTGGTCCGTCACGACGTCGTCGGCGACCCCTCCGCCGTACTCCACGAGGAGGTCGGCGGCGAGCTGGGCCGCGTACGGCGGCAGCTGCGGGTCCACCCCGCGCTCGAAGCGCTTCCCGGACTCGCTGGGGATGCGGTGCCGGCGGGCGGTGCGCGCCACGGTGACGGGGTCGAAGTGCGCCGCCTCCAGGAGGATGTCGGTCGTCCCGGCGTCGATCTCGGTCGACGCGCCGCCCATGACGCCGGCGAGCGCGAGGACACGCTCGCCGTCGGCGTCCGTGATGAGGAGGTCCTCGGGGTCGAGCGCGCGGTCGACGTCGTCGAGGGTCGTGAGCCGCTCGCCCGCGCGGGCCCGGCGGACGACGATCGGGGACTCGAGCTTGCCGAGGTCATAGGCGTGCATGGGCTGGCCGAGATCGAGCATCACGTAGTTCGTGACGTCCACGGCGAGCGAGATGGGCCGCATCCCGGCCTTCCGGAGGCGGTCGGCCATCCAGGCGGGCGTCGGGGCCTGCGGGTCCACGCCCCGCACCGCGCGGGCGACGAACCGGTCGCACCCGGGGCGACCGTGGATCGGGGCATCATCCTTCACCTCGACGCCGAACCCGCCGGGGGCGGGCGCGGGAGGATGCAGCCGGGTGACCGGGTCGGTGAACGCCGCCCCGGTGGAGTGGGAGTACTCGCGGGCGACGCCCCGCATCGAGAAGCAGTACCCGCGATCCGGGGTGATGTTGATCTCGAGGAGTTCGGTGCCGAGGCCGAGGACACCCAGCATGTTCGTGCCGGGCTCGGGAACGGGACCGGCGAGGTACCGCTCGAGCACCATGATGCCGCTGTGGTCGTTGCCGAGGCCGAGTTCGTGCTCGGAGCAGATCATGCCGTCGGAGACGTGCCCGTAGGTCTTCCTCGCCGTGATGGGGAACGGACCGGGAAGCACCGCGCCGGGCAGCGCCACCACCACGTGGTCCCCCGCCTCGAAATTGTGCGCCCCGCAGATGATGCCGCGGGAGGCGACGTCCGCGGACTCCGCGCCGGTCCCGGGAGCGTCGTTGAAGGGCCCCACGTCCACGCGGCAGTAGTTGACCACCTTGCCGTTCCTGTGCTTCTCCTTCACCACGGAGAGCACCCGCCCGGCCACGAGGTCACCGGTGACGGTCGGCGGGGTGATCGACTCCTCCTCGAGGCCCACGCGCACGAGGTCGGCGGCGAGTTGCGCGACGGTGGTGCCGTCCGGCACGGCGACGTGGTCGGCCAGCCAGTCCAGGGGTACGTAGGGCATCACACGCCCCTTCCGAGTGAGGTGGTGCCGAACTGGGCGGAGAAGCGCACGTCACCCTCCACCATGTCGCGCATGTCCGCGATGCCGTGCCGCAGCATGAGGGTGCGCTCGATCCCCATGCCGAACGCGAACCCGGTGTACACCTCGGGGTCCACGCCGCAGGCCCGCAGCACGTTGGGGTTGACCATGCCGCAGCCACCCCACTCGATCCAGCCGGGACCGCCCTTCTTCTGCGGGAACCACAGGTCCATCTCCGCGCTGGGCTCGGTGAACGGGAAGAAGGAGGGGCGCAACCTGGTGCGGGCCTCGGGGCCGAACATGGCCCGTGCGAAGTGGTCGAGGGTGCCGCGCAGGTGCGCCATCGTGATGCCCTTGTCGACAGCCAGGCCCTCCACCTGGTGGAACACCGGGGTGTGGGTGGCGTCGAGCGCGTCGGTCCGGAACACCTTGCCGGGGCAGGCGATGTACACCGGCAGGTCCCGCTCCAGGAGCGTGCGGGCCTGCACGGGCGACGTGTGGGTCCGCAGCACGAGGTGGGAGCCCGCGCCGTCGTCGTCCACGAAGAACGTGTCCTGCATCTGGCGCGCCGGGTGGTCGGGGCCGAAGTTGAGCGCGTCGAAGTTGAACCACTCGTGCTCGAGCTCCGGGCCCTCCGCGATCTCCCAGCCCATCGAGGTGAAGAAATCCGAGACGTCGTCGATGAGCGCATTCAGCGGGTGGCGGGAGCCCAGGGGGAGGCGGTCCGCGGGAGTGGTGACGTCCACCGTCTCGTCCCGGAGGATGGCGAGGGCGGCCTCCTCCTCGAGTCGGGCCGTCCGATCCGCGAGCGCCCGGCCGATCCGGGCGCGCGCCTGGCCGAGGTTCCGGCCGGCGGTGGCCTTGTCGGCGGGAGCGAGCGTGCCGATGGCCCGGTTCGCGAGGGTGAGCGGCGCACGATCACCCGTGTGGGCGAGGCGCGCCTCCTTCAGTTCCGCGAGGTTCGCCGCGCCGGCGATGTCGGCCAGCGCGGCGTCGACGGCCGCGTCGATCGCCTCGGGATCGAGCGGGGAGAGCTGCTCGGACATGCGTGCCTTTCCTGTTGGGCTCGCCCCAGTTTACGGGGCCGGCGGGGACGCTTCGCCGCCGGGGCCGTCAGCCGGACCACCCACGGGCGGGCGCCGCGCCACTCGCCACCCGTTGGATGTGACCTGTCCCACGGGTGGAGCGCGTGCTATCTTCCCGGCATGCGCGTCTCTGACATCGTGAAGAAGAAGGGGACCTCCGTCGTCACCCTTCCACCGTCCGCATCCATCGCGGACCTGCTCTCCGCCCTCGCCGAGCACAGGATCGGCGCCGTGGTGGTGATGGACGGTGACGAGATCAGCGGCATCGTCTCCGAACGTGACGTCGTCCGGCACCTGCGCGACTCCGTCGACGTCACGGTCCCGGTCGCGGAGATCATGACCACCGAGCTCGCGTGGTGCGCGATGCGGGACGACATCCGGGATCTCGCCGCCACGATGACGGAACGGCGCATCCGCCACGTGCCCGTCGTGGAGGACGGCCGCCTGCTGGCGATCGTGTCGATCGGCGACGTCGTGAAGCACCGGCTCGACGAACTCGAGGCCGAGCGGGACCAGCTCGCGAGGTACGTCCACGGCTGACCCCCGCGTGGTGTGCTGCGGCCTCACCACGCTGGACCTGCTCTACGAGGTCGACGCCCCGCCCGGTCCCGACCAGAAGGTCGTGGCGCGGGACATGCTCCTCGATGTCGGTGGCCCCGCCGCCAACGCCGCCCGCGTCGTCGCCGCGCTCGGCGGGCGCGCCGCGCTCGTGACCGCCCTCGGAGCCGGGCCGCTCGCCACCGTGCTTCGGGCCACGCTCGCCGGGATCGACGTCGCCGATCTCGCCCCGGCCAGCCACCGGCCACCGATCTCGACCGTCATGGTCGGGGGCGGTGGCCGCGCGGTGGTGTCCGTGAACGCCACCCGCCTGGCCGGCACGTCACCGGCACACCTGCCGGAGCACACCGCCGCCCTGCTGGTCGACGGCCACCTGATGGATGCCGCCATCGCACTGGCGGCGGAGGCGCGCCGCACCGGCGTCCCCGTGGTGTTCGACGGGGGCTCGTGGAAGGCGGGCACCGAACGACTGCTCCCCCACGTCGACGTCGCCGCCGTGTCCGCGGACTTCTCCCCGCCCTGGGAGGGAGACGTCCTCGCCGGGCTGCTGGCGGCGGGGGCCGGGGTCGCGGTGCGCACCGACGGCGCCGGCCCCGTGGAGGTGCGAACGCCGACCGCTGGATTCACGGTCGCCGTCCCCGCCGCCACCGTGGTCGACACGCTCGGCGCCGGGGACGTGTTCCACGGTGCGCTCGCCCTGGCCATCGCGCGGGGCGAGGAGATCGGCACCGCGGTCGGACGGGCCGCCGCGGTCGCCAGCCGGTCGGTGGGACACCGAGGCGTGCTGGGCTTTCAATCCAGCGACTCCGCGGAGGCGTAGAGGCACACCGCCGCCGCCGCGGCGACGTTCAGTGACTCCGCCCTCCCGTGGATCGGGATGGCAGCGAGAAGGTCGCAGAGCTCGCGCTCCGGCGCGCTGAGGCCGTGCGCCTCGTGCCCGAAGACCCACGCCGTCGGTGCGCCGAGTCGGTCCCGCAGTCCGAAGACGGAGTGGGGGGACGCCGCGTCCGCCCCGATCACCTGCAGGCCGGCGGCCCGGGCCGCGCCGACGGCGTCGGCGAAGGAGACACCCGTCACGACGGGGAGATGGAAGAGCGAGCCCGCGGTCGCCCGAACCACCTTGGGGCTCGTCACCTCGACGCTCCCGTGGCAGGCGACGACGGCGGCGGCCCCGGCGGCGTCCGCGATCCGGATGAGGGTGCCGGCGTTGCCCGGGTCCGAGACGCGCGGCAACAGGACCGCCAGCCGGGCCCCCTCCAGCACCTCCAGGCCGGGGGGTGGCGGCATCGTGGCCACGGCGAGGATGCCCTGGGCGTCCGGGCTCATCGCCGCCGCGACCTCGGCGGTGACGCGGTGGAGGTACAGTCCCGCGGCGCGGGCACGGGACACCGTGGCCCGCTCGCGGGTGGCGACAGCGTCGGTGACGTACACGTCCCGCACGAGGCCCGGGGCGTGGGAGACCAGCTCGCGCACCGCCTGGGGTCCCTCGACGAGGAACTGGCGGTGCCGCTGGCGCGCCGAACGCCTGGACAGTCCTGCGACGTTCCCCACGCGGGTCGACCGGGGGTTGTCGAGGACGTCCAGGCGTTCGGTCATGCGGCTCGTCAGGCCGCGGGAGCGTTGACGTCCGCCGGCAGGGCCTTGCGGGCCACGTCGACGAGCGCGGTGAACGCGGCCGGGTCGTTGACCGCGAGCTCGGCGAGCATGCGGCGGTCGACCTCGACCTCGGCGAGCTTGAGGCCCTGGATGAACCGGTTGTAGGTCATGCCCTGGGCCCGGACGGCGGCGTTGATGCGCTGGATCCAGAGCCGCCGGAAGTCGCCCTTCTTCGCCTTGCGGTCCCGGTAGGAGTACACGAGCGAATGGGTGACCTGCTCCTTGGCCTTCCGGTAGAGCCGCGAGCGCTGGCCGCGGTACCCGGAGGCCCGCTCGAGGGTGGTGCGGCGCTTCTTCTGGGCGTTGACCGCCCGCTTGACGCGTGCCATGGTGTTCTCTCCTTGGTTCTTAGCGGCCGAGCAGCTTCTTGGCCTTCTTGAGGTCCCCGCCGGTGAGGACCTTCTCCTGCGCGAGGCGGCGGGTCCGCCGGGACGACTTGTGCTCCAGCAGGTGGCGGCGGTTGCGCTGCTCGTGCATGAGCTTCCCGCTGCCGGTCACCTTGAAGCGCTTCTTGGCGCCCGAGTGGGTCTTGTTCTTGGGCATGAGATGTCCTACTTTCCTTCCTCGGAGCCGCCGGTGGGCTCAGCGGTCTCTCCACGGGCGGCTCGTTCCGCGTCACGCTTGCGACGCTGGTCGCTCCTCGCCTGGGTCTTCTTCTTGAGGGGCCCGATCACCATGGTCATGTTGCGGCCGTCGAGCCGCGGCTGGGACTCGACCGAGCCGTACTCGGTGACCTCGGACGCGAGCCGCTGCAACAGGCGGATCCCCATCTCGGGACGGGACTGCTCCCGGCCGCGGAACATGATCATGACCTTGACCTTGTCGCCGCCCTCGAGGAAGCGGATGACGTGGCCCTTCTTGGTCTCGAAGTCGTGCTTGTCGATCTTCAGCCGGAACCTGATCTCCTTGAGCTGCGTGTTCGCCTGGTTCCTCCGCGAGTCGCGGGCCTTCATGGCGGACTCGTACTTGAACTTGCCGTAGTCCATGAGCTTGCAGACGGGAGGACGCGCGTCGGGTGCGACCTCGACGAGGTCGAGGTCCGCCTCGGCGGCCAGCCGGAGGGCGTCCTCCACCCGGACCACTCCGACCTGTTCGCCGGAGGGACCGACGAGACGTACTTCGGGGACTCGGATCCGTTCGTTGATGCGGGGCTCGCTGATGTGAGGTCTCCTGTTCTGGTGGTCGGCCACGCACGAAAAACCTCCGTGCGCGGGTGCTCACGGAGGTCACGTGGTCGCGGTGGGCCTGCCACCCTGCGGGCGCAGGCAACCACCGACCTTGACCCGGAACCTGTCGCAGTTGCAGTCGGCGCCTGGGTGGGAGTGAAATCCGCTTCGCACATCGCGGTCGCACGGGGCGGCCGCAATCGGTCCCCCACATGTTACCAGAGGCGGTGAGGGGTCAGGCGAGTGACGTCGGATACAGCTCCATCGAGTCCACCCGCTCCCGCAGCGTGGCGTCCTCCGAGAGCGCGGCGGCGGTGCGCGTGAGCACGTCCCGGAGGCGATCGGCGTCCAGGCCGCGGCGGATCGCCACGACGACCCGGATCTCGGTGGTGCGCCCGGGCTCGATCCGCACCCCCACCAGTTCCTCGATCCCGGCGAGCGCCGCGGCCGCGACGGGGCCCAGGCCCTCGTCCGCCCAGGACGGCACCCACTCCGCCCCCACCGCCAGGGCGCGCACGGCCGGCCGTGGAATGAGCACGGGCTCGTCGCCGGGGTCGAGCAGCATCAGGCCGTCCGAGACCGTCGCTGCCGCCCGCGCCGCCTGCTCCCCGAACACCGGCACGGGCCGGGCCTCCGGATTCCACGCCAGCAGCGCGGCGAGCGAGGAGAAGGCCGGCATCGCGGCGCGACCGTCGGCGACGTCCACCGTGACGGTCGCCGCCTGTTCGCACGCCTCGGCCTCCGGGTCGGCGCCGAACGACTTCACGTGATCCTGGACGCCGCCGGCCGTCGTCCTGCCGGGATGCGCGTGCGGCAGCACGGGGACGAGCACACGGCCACCCCGCAGGGCCCGGACGACGGCGGGTGTCCGCTCGGGGGGCTCCACCGCCTTGGCCGCGGTGAAGGCCGGGGGGCGGGCGCCGTCGTCGCCCGCGAACGGGCTCGCGGGGAGTTCGCGGCGGGGCCGTGGCGGCGCGGTGGGGAGGGGCGCCGTGACCTCCGGCGGCAGGCTCGGCTCAGCCACGGGCCACCTCGAGGGCCTCGGCGAGGGTGAACTGCCCGGCGTAGAGGGCCTTGCCCACGATCGCCCCCTCGACCCCGGCCTCGACGAGGCCGCGCAACGCCCGGATGTCCTCGAGGGTGGACACCCCGCCGGAGGCCACCACGGGGGCGGAGGTGCGCTCGCACACGGCGCGCAGCAGTTCGAGGTTGGGTCCCCGCAGGGTGCCGTCCTTGGTCACGTCGGTGACGACGTACCGGGCGCACCCGTCGGCGTCGAGCCGTGCGAGGACCTCCCAGAGGTCGCCCCCCTCGCGCGTCCAACCGCGCGCGGCGAGGGTGGTGCCACGGACATCCAGCCCGACGGCGATCCGCGCGCCGTGCTCGGCGATCGCCCGCGCCGTCCACGCGGGGTCCTCCAGCGCGGCGGTCCCCAGGTTGACGCGGGCGGCACCGCTGGCCAGTGCCCGCCTCAGCGTCTCGTCGTCCCGGATGCCGCCGGACAGCTCCACGTTCACTTCCAGCTCCCCGACGATCCGCTCGAGGAGCTCGGCGTTCGAGCCCCGCCCGAACGCGGCGTCGAGATCGACGAGGTGGATCCACTCGGCCCCGGCCTCCACCCAGGCGCGCGCCGCGGCCAGCGGGTCGCCGTAGCCGGTCTCGGACCCGGCCTCGCCCTGGGTGAGGCGGACGGCCTGGCCGTCCACGACGTCGACGGCGGGCAGGAGGGTCAGGCGCATCAGGGGCTCCTTCACAGTGTCGCGACCCAGTTGGCGAGCAGCTGGGCGCCGGCGTCGCCGGACTTCTCGGGGTGGAACTGGGTGGCGGCGAGCGCCCCGTTCTCGACGGCGGCGACGAAGTCGACGCCGTGGGTGGCCCACGTGACGAGCGGCGGGCGGAGCGGCCCGCCGGACCGCGCGGCGGGGTCCGTGACCACGCCGTAGGAGTGCACGAAGTAGAAGCGCTGGTCCTCGACGCCGCGGAACAGCGCGGAGCCGGCCGGGGGCCGCACCTCGGACCATCCCATGTGGGGGACGACCGGGGCGTCCAGCCGGACGACGTCGCCCTCCCATTCGCCGAGTCCCGGGGTGTCCGCCCCGTGCTCGTGGCCGGCGGTGAACATCACCTGCAGGCCGACGCAGATCCCGAGGACCGGCCGGCCGCCGGCGAGCCGCCGGTCGATGAGCCGGGGGGCGTCCACGGCCCGCAGCCCGGCCATGACGGCGGCGAACGCCCCCACCCCGGGAACCACGAGCCCGTCCGCCTCCGCGACCGCGCCGGGGTCCGCGGTGAGCTCGACGGACGCGCCCACCCGTTCGAGTGCGCGCACGGCGGACCGCACGTTGCCGGACCCGTGGTCCAGCACGACGACTCGAGTCACTGCTTGCGCTTCCTCAGACCGCGGGTGAACATCCTCGCCGCCTTCCAGCGCGGGATGGACGCCGTGTCCTCCACGCCCGTGACCTCCTCGAGCCGCACGGTGCCGAGGAGGAGATCCTCCACGAGGGCGTCCGCCGAGGACAGGACGAGTCCGGGCGAGATCTCGCCGGCACGCTCCCCCGCGGCGTACCGGTGGGCCGTGAGCTGGCCGGTGGGGCCGTCGTCTCCGGGGTTCAGGCGGGCGACCACGAGGACCACCTCGAGGTGGGTGAGGCGGGAGAGCGCTCCCGCCAGCTCCTCCGCCTCCGCGGGCACGGCGTTGGTCAGGGCCGCGAAGGGATCGTCGACCGGGGCGAGCGAGATCGCCGCGACGGCGCCCCTCTGCGTGGGCAGCACCTTGCAGGCGAGCCCGCTCATCGCGCAGAGCCCCGCCAACGCCGCGGCCGAGGCGACCGGGGTCAGGACAACCGCGAGTCCGGCGGGATGCGCGGGTGCCTCACCCAGCCCGGCGACGAGGCGCTCGAACTCGTCGTCGACGGACATCAGAGGGCACCCTTGGTCGAGGGGACGCCCCGCACCCGCGCATCGGGCTCGACGGCGCGACGCAGCGCGCGGGCGAGCGCCTTGAACTGGGCCTCGACGACGTGGTGGGGGTCCCGCCCGGCCAGCACGGTCACGTGGAGGCAGATGCCGGCGTGGTGGGCGAGGGACTCGAACACGTGCCGGGTGAGGGAGCCGGTGAAGTGGCCACCGATGAGGTGGTACTCCTGTCCCTCCGGTTCGCCGGAGTGCACGAGGTAGGGGCGACCGGACACGTCCACGACGGCGCGGGCGAGCGCCTCGTCCAGCGGCACGGTCGCGTCCCCGAACCGCCCGATCCCGACCTTGTCCCCCAGCGCCTGGCGGAGTGCCTGCCCGAGGCAGATCGCCACGTCCTCCACGGTGTGGTGCACGTCGACGTCCGTGTCGCCGCTGGCCTCGATCTCGAGGTCGATGAGCGAGTGCTTGGCCAGCGCGGTGAGCATGTGGTCGTAGAAGGGCACCGAGGTGGAGATGGCGGTGGCGCCGGTGCCGTCGAGGTCGAGGCGCACCGAGACGGTGGACTCGCTCGTCGTCCGGGAAACGGTTCCGACTCTCTCAGTCACGGGACACCTCCAGCAGTGCGGTTCGGAAGGCGCGGATCTCCTCCGGGGTACCCACGGTGACCCGGAGGTACCCGGCGGGCCCCACCTCGCGGATGAGGATCCCACGCTCGAGCAATTGTGCCCACACCCGGTGCCGATCCGGAAACACGCCGAACAGGACGAAGTTGGCGTCGGAGGGGACGGCGGTGAAGCCGTGCTCGCCCAGCCAGGCCTGGAGGGCGTCCCGCTCCGCCCGGAGCGAGGCGACCTGGGCCATGAGGGTCTCCCGGTGCCCGAGCGCGGCGAGGGCCGCGGCCTGGGTGATCGCCGAGAGGTGGTAGGGCAGGCGGACGACGCGGAGCGCGTCGACCACCCGGCGGTCGGCAGCGAGGTAGCCGAGCCGGAGGCCCGCCATCGCGAACGCCTTTGACATGGTGCGCGTCACCACCAGGTTCGGGTGGTCGGAGCGCAGCGTGAGGGCGGAGGCCACGCCCTGGCGGCGGAACTCGCCGTAGGCCTCGTCCACCACGACGACGGCATCCGTCCCGTCCGGGCCGGCGCCGCGGGCGGCGGCCGCGAGCGCCGCGACCTCGGCCGTGGTGAGCGCGGTCCCGGTGGGGTTGTTGGGGCTCGCCAGGAGGACGACGGCGGGGCCGACCTCGCGAACGGCGGCGACGGCCGCGCCGAGGTCGAGTCCGAAGTCGGCGCCCCGTGGGCGCGCCACCCACTCGGTGAGGGTGTCGCGGGCGTACTCGGGGTACATCGAGTAGGTGGGGGTGAAGGAGAGCACCCGCCTGCCCGGGCCGCCGAAGGCCTGGAGGATGTGGAGCATCACCTCGTTGGAGCCGTTGCCCGCCCAGATCTCGCCGGGGGGCACCTCGACGCCGGACTCGACCGCCAGGTACTCCGCGAGTCCCTGCCGCAGGGCGGTGAACTCCCGGTCCGGGTAGCGGTTGGCGCCGCGGGCCGCTGCCGCCACCGCGGCGGCCACGTCCGCCACGACGTCCTCGGCGGGGGCGTACGGGTTCTCGTTCACGTTCAGGATCACGGGCACGGCGAGGTGCGGGGCACCGTACGGCTCGATCCCGGCGAGGTCGGCGCGCAGCGGAAGGCGGAGTCCGCGCATTCAGCGTTCCCGGGCGGTCACGGACTCGCCGTGCGCGGGCAGGTCCTCGCTCTCGGCGAGCGCGACCAGCGGGCCGGCGAGCGCCGCGAGGGCGGCGGCGTCGTAGTCGACCACCTGGACCGACTTCACGAAGGCCTGCACACCGAGCCCGGAGGCGAACCGGGCGGTGCCGCCCGTCGGGAGGACGTGGTTGGAGCCGGCGAGGTAGTCCCCGAGCGGCACCGGGGAGTGGGGCCCCACGAAGATGGCACCGGCGTTCACGATGCGGCGCGAGACGGCGTTGGCGTCCCTGGTCTGGATCTCGAGGTGCTCGGCGGCATAGGCGTTCGTCACGTCGATCCCCTGGTCGAGGTCGCGGACGAGCACGACGCCGGACTGGGGTCCGCTGAGCGCGGTGCGGATGCGCTCGGCGTGCCGGGTGCGGGGCACGCGCTGGACGAGTTCGGCGTCGACGGCGTCGGCGAGCGCGGGCGAGTCGGTGATGAGGACCGAGGCGGCCGCTGGGTCGTGCTCGGCCTGCGAGATGAGGTCCACGGCCACGAACGCCGGGTCCGCGGAGTCGTCCGCGAGGATCGCGATCTCGGTGGTGCCGGCCTCGGCGTCGATGCCGACGCGGCCCATGACGGCGCGCTTGGCGGCGGCGACGTAGATGTTCCCGGGCCCGGTGACCACGTCGACCGGCGCACAGAGGCCCTCGACCCCGTGGGCGAACATGGCGATCGCGCCCGCCCCGCCGGCGGCGTACACCTCGGTGACGCCGAGCAGCTCGCAGGCGGCGAGGATCGTCGGGTGCGGGAGCCCTCCGAACGCACGCTGTGCCGGCGAGGTGACCGCGAGCTCCTCCACGCCCGCCACCTGGGCGGCGACGACGTTCATGACGACCGAGGACGGGTAGACCGCCAGCCCACCGGGCACGTAGAGCCCGACCCGGCGCACCGGCACCCAGCGCTGTTCGACAAATCCGCCGGGGACGACCTCGGTGCGGCGCGGTTCCGGGAGCTGGGCCTCGTGGGCGCGGCGGGCGTGCTCGATGGAGAGCTCGAGCGCCGCGCGGACCGCCGGGTCGAGGCCGTCCAGCGCGGCGGTCAGGGCGTCCAGCGGCACGCGCAACGAGTCCGGGCGCACGCCGTCGAACCGCTCGGCCTGGTCCGCCAGCGCGGCGGCACCCCGCTCGCGGACGTCCGCGATCAGGGGGGCGACCGCGTGGGTCGCGGCCTCGATGTCGAGCGCGGCCCGGGGCATCAGGTCGGGGAGCCCGGCCGAGGTGGCATGGGTCAGGTCGAGACGGCGCAACATGGTGACCATTCTAGGCGTGGCGTCGCGCCTCCCCCGGCCGACGTCCAGCTGTCAGTCGACGAGGCACCCGGGGCCGAGCAGCGCCTTGAGGTCGCCGAAGAGGGCCGGACCGGGGTCCACCCGGAACCTGTCGGCGAGCGCCACGCGACGCCGTCCGCGGCGCCCCGTGACGGAGAGGAACACCGGGACGTTGCCGCCGTGGCTGCTGAGGACGTCCGCGACCTGCTCGATCATGGGGACGGTGCAGCGCTGCTCGGCGATCTGGATGGTCACCGGGGCGGCCCGCACCGCCGTCGCGTCGATCGTGCGCAGCTCGATCGCGTTCAGGCTGGTGGTGTCCTCCCGCACCTGCACGCGCGCCCGCAGGGAGACGAGCAGGTCCTCGGCCAGGACCACGGAGACGTCCTGGTAGACCTTGGGGAAGAACGTCACCTCGGTCTCGCCGCTGAGGTCCTCCACCGTCGCGATCGCCCAGGGTTTGCCCGCCTTCGTGATCTTGCGGGTCATCGAGGTCACGAGCCCCGCCACCGTGACCACCTCGCCCTCGCGCGCCCCGTCCTGCTTGAGCGCGCCGATCGAGATGTCCGAGGAGCGCGCCAGCAGGTGCTCCAGACCGGCGAGCGGGTGGTCCGAGACGTACAGCCCGAGCATCTCCCGCTCGAAGGCCAGCTTGTCCCGCTTCTCCCACTCGGGCAGATCGGGGATCTCGGTGGTGAGGCGTGCGGGCTCCGGGTCCGAGGAGAACAGGTCGAACTGCCCCATGGCCTCGTTGCGCTTGATGGCGATGACCTCGTCGACGGCGTCCTCGTGGACGGTCAGGAGCGCCCGGCGGGCGTGGCCGAGCGAGTCGAACGCCCCCGCCTTGATGAGGGACTCGATCGCCCGCTTGTTGCAGACGGGGGCGGGGACCTTGCTCATGAAGTCGCCGAAGGAGGTGTAGGCGCCGGCCTCCTCGCGGGTGGCGACGATCGCGTCGACCACCTGGGTCCCCACGTTGCGGACCGCGGCGAGCCCGAATCGGATGTCGTCCCCCACCGGCGTGAAGGTCGCGACCGAGGAGTTCACGTCGGGCGGGAGCACCGTGATGTCCATGTGCCGGCACTCCGCGAGGTAGATCGCGAGCCGGTCCTTGTTGTCCGGTGTCGAGGTCAGCAGCGCCGCCATGTACTCCGTCGGGTAGTTCGCCTTGAGGTAGGCGGTCCAGTACGCGACGAGGCCGTAGGCGGCGGTGTGCGACTTGTTGAAGGCGTAGTCGGAGAACGGGACGAGGATCTCCCAGAGGGTGCGCACCGCACCCTGGGAGTAGCCCCGCTCGAGCATGCCGGCCTGGAAGCCCTCGAACTGCTTGTCCAGCTCGGCCTTCTTCTTCTTGCCCATGGCCCGCCGCAGCAGGTCCGCCTGGCCGAGGCTGAAGCCCGCCACCTTCTGGGCGATCGCCATCACCTGCTCCTGGTAGACGATCAGGCCGTGCGTGGTGCCGAGGATCTCGGCGAGCGGCTCGGCGAGCTCCGGGTGGATCGCCTCGATCTGTTGGAGCCCGTTCTTGCGGAACGCGTAGTTGTTGTGGGAGTTCGCCCCCATCGGCCCCGGCCGGTACAGCGCGATGGTCGCGGAGATGTCCTCGAAGTTGTCCGGCCGCATCAGCCGCAGGAGGTTCCGCAGGCCGCCGCCGTCGAGCTGGAAGACGCCGAGGGTGTCCCCGCGGGAGAGCAGCTCGTAGGTCCTCGCGTCATCGAGGCCGAGGGTCTCGAGGTCGGGGACCTCCTTGTCGTTCCGGGCGATGTTCTCCAGCGCGTCGGAGATCACGGTGAGGTTCCGCAGCCCGAGGAAGTCCATCTTCAGCAGGCCGAGTTCCTCGCAGGTGGGGTACTCGAACTGGGTGATGATGGCGCCGTCGGCCGGCCGGCGCATCACGGGGATGATGTCGGTGAGCGGCTCGGAGGACATGATCACGGCGCAGGCGTGCACGCCCCAGTGCCGCTTGATGCCCTCGAGCCCGGTGGCGAGGTCGACGACCTCCCGGGCGACGGCGTCGTCCTTGTAGATCTGGCGGAGCTCCTCCGCCTCGGCGTACCGCTCATGCTTGGGCTCGAAGATCTGCCCGATCGGGATGTCCTTGCCCATCACCGAGGGCGGCATGGCCTTCGTCAGCTGCTCGCCGACGGCGTAGGGGTGGCCGAGCACCCGGGCCGCGTCCTTGAGTGACTGCTTCGCCTTGATGGTCCCGAAGGTCACCACCTGGGCCACCCGGTCGTCCCCGTACTTGCGGTTGACGTAGTCGATCACCTCGCCGCGCCGGCGCTCGTCGAAGTCGACGTCGAAGTCCGGCATGGAGATGCGGTCCGGGTTGAGGAAGCGCTCGAACAGCAGTCCGTGCCGGATCGGGTCGAGGTCGGTGATCCGCAGGGCGTAGGCGACCATCGAACCCGCACCGGAGCCGCGCCCCGGTCCCACCCTGATGTCGTGGGACTTCGCCCAGGTGATGAAGTCGGCCACCACGAGGAAGTAGGAGGCGAAACCCATCTGGGTGATCACGCCCGCCTCGTAGTCAGCGCGTTCCCGCACCTCGGCGGAGATGCCGCCGGGGTACCGCGCCGCGAGCCCGCGTTCCACCTCCTTGAGGAACCAGGAGACCTGGTCCTCGCCCGCCGGGACGGGGAACACCGGCATGTAGTTGGCACCCTCCGCGGTGGTCACGAAGGAGACGTCGCACTGCTCGGCGATGAGGAGCGTGTTGTCGCAGGCCTCGGGCAACTCGCGGAACAGCTCCCGCATCTCCGCCCCCGGGCGGAGGTAGTAGGTGTCGCCGTCGAACTTGAAGCGATCCGGGTCGGACAGGGTGGTGCCGGACTGCAGGCAGAGCAGGGCGGCGTGGGTGTCGACATCGCTGGGCGAGACGTAGTGGGAGTCGTTCGTGGCGACGAGTGGCGCACCGAGTTGCTTCGAGATGCGCAGCAGGTCGGGCAGGACCCGCCGTTCGATCTCCAGGCCGTGGTCCATCACCTCGACGTAGAAGTTCTCGCTGCCGAAGATGTCCTGGAACTCCCCTGCCGTCCGCAGGGCCTCGTCATACTGACCGAGGCGCAGCCGGACCTGGACCTCACCGGAGGGGCAGCCCGTCGTCCCGATCAGCCCACTGGAGTACTGACCGAGCAGTTCGCGGTCCATCCGCGGCCACTTCCCCCACTGCCCCTCGAGCGACGCACGGGACCCGAGGCGCATGAGGTTGTGGAGGCCCTCGTTGTCACGAGCCCAGAGCGTGGCGTGGGTGTAGGCGCCCCGGGCGGAGACGTCGTCGTCCCGTTGCGCGGCGGTCCCCCAGGTCACCCGGGTCCGGTCCCGCCGGGAGGTCCCCGGGGTGAGGTACGCCTCGATCCCGATGATGGGCTTGACGCCGTACTTCCTGGCCGTGCGGTAGAAGTCGTAGGCCCCGAACAGGTACCCGTGGTCGGTGATGCCGAGGCTGGTCTGCCCGAGGTCGACGGCCTCCTTGAAGAGCGGCTCGAGCTTCGCGGCCCCGTCCAGCATCGAGTACTCGGTGTGGACGTGGAGGTGTGCGAAGGGGGCGGCGGCCATGCCTGCCAGTGTAGGTCGCGGGGGCGTCAGACCCGGATCCGGCGCTCCATGTCCTGGTGCCAGATGCCGGCGTCGAGGTAGCGCTCGCCGGTGACGACGGCGTAGCCGAGCCGGGTGTAGAAGCCCATGGCCTGCTCCTGCGCGGAGAGGGCGACGCAGACCACCAGGTGGTCACCGTCCCGGATGCCGTGCCGGGCGAGGGCGAGTCCCTCGAGATGGGCCATGAGGGCCGCTCCGACGCCCCTGCCCCGAGCCGGCGCTCGCACGGCGACGCGGCCGACGTGGACGGTGCCCTCCTCCTCGGGCAGGAGGCGACCCGTGGCCACGAGATCGCCGTCGAGCCACGCCAGGGCGTGGGCCGTCGTCGGGGCGGTGTCGAGCGCGTCGATCTCCTCCTCCACCGGGACGGCCTGTTCGACGACGAACACCTCCTCGCGCACGCGCCACGCGGCCGCGAGGCCCGCGGCGTCCTCCACGGTCTCGACACGGATCACCGCAGCACCTCCAGAGCATGGGAGAGGTCGTCGGGGTAGGGGGAGGCGAAGGTCACCCACTCCCCCGTCCGTGGATGGGGGAACGAGAGCGAGGTGGCGTGCAACCACTGCCGGGTGAGACCGGTGCGGCGCGCGATGCTGGGATCGGCGCCATACGTCAGGTCCCCGACGCAGGGGTGCCGGATCGCCGCCATGTGCACCCGGATCTGATGGGTACGGCCGGTCTCGAGGTGGATCTCGAGGAGGCTCGCCCGGGGCATCATCTCCAAAGTCCGGTAATGGGTCACCGAATGGCGCCCGCCGGCGGTCACGGCCATCTTCCAGTCCGCGCCCGGGTGCCGTCCGATCGGGGCATCGACCGTGCCGGCGGAGGGATCGGGATGGCCCTGCACCAGCGCGTGGTAGACCTTCACCGGCGTCCTGTCCCGGAACGCCTGCTTGAGCACGCTGTAGGCGCTCTCCGACTGCGCCACCACCATCACCCCGGAGGTGCCGACGTCGAGGCGCTGCACGATGCCCTGGCGCTCGGCGGCCCCCGAGGTCGTGATCGGGTAGCCGGCCGCCAGCAGGGCACCGAGCACGGTGGGACCGGACCACCCGGGTGAGGAGTGGGCCGCGACACCGACCGGCTTGTCGACCACGATGATGTCGGCGTCCTCGTGGAGGATCCGGAAGTCGGCCACGGGAGTCGGTTCCACTGCCGGTCCGGGTGCCTCCGGGAGGGTGACGTCGAGGTGCGCTCCAGCGGTCAGCCGGTCGGACTTGCCCACGGGACGGCCATCGAGGAGCACGTGCCCCGCCTCCGCCATCGCACCGGCCGTCGTCCGTGACACGCCGAGCAGCCGGGCGAGAGCCGCGTCCACGCGCTCACCCACCAGCCCGTCCGGGACGAGCAGGATGCGGGATTCAGGCATCGGCGGTCTCATCCGTGTCGCGGACAGCGCCCGCGCGGGTGCCGTCCAGCTCCAGACCCACCAGGGCGAGGACGGCGATGCCGACTGCGGCCGCGACGATGGCGATGTCGGCCAGGTTCCCGATGAACCAGCCGCCGTAGTTCAGGAAGTCGACCACGTGACCGCGGCCGAACCCGGGCTCGCGGACGAGCCTGTCGATCAGGTTGCCGGTGGCTCCGCCGAGGAGCAGGCCGAGCATCACGGCCCACCAGCCGGAGTCGATGCGGTGGGACATCCGGACGACCACGGTGACGACCACCGCGGCCACGATGGTGAAGATCCATGTCATGCCGCTGGCGAAGGAGAACGCCGCACCCGGGTTGACGACCAGTTGGAGGGTGATGAAGTCACCGAGGAAGGGTCTGGCGACGTCCTCCGAGAGCGTCGCCGTCGCGATCACCTTCGTCACCTGGTCCACCACCACCACCGCCGCGGCGAGCAGGAACACCAGCACCACGAGCCGGGTGTTGGCAGGTCCCTCCCGCCGGCGCCGCACGGCCGGACCGGCTGCTCGGTGCCGGCTCATCCCCCACCCCCGTTCGCGCGAACGGCGGCGGCACCCTCAGGTGCCGCCGCCGACGACGCGTGGATCAGTTGTCACCCATCTCAGCGGACACGTTGCCGCGCGAGTCCACGTCCGCGAGGAGACCCTCGAGGTAGGACTTCAGGCGCGAGCGGTACTCCCGCTCGAAGTTCCGCAGCTCGTCGATCTTGCGTTCGAGCAGGGTGCGCTCGTTCTCGAGCTGCTGGAGGGTCTCATCCCTCTTGGTCTCCGCCTCGCGCACCAGGTTCTCGCCGTTGGCGCGAGCCTCCGCGACGATGCGGTCGCCCTCCTCCTGGCCGTTGCGCACGTACTCGTCGTGCAGGCGCTGCGCGAGGGCGAGCATGCCGGCGGCGGACTCCGGATTGGAGGACGCCTGCTGCGGCGCCTGCTGCGCGACCGGCGCCATCTGCGGGGCCGGCTCGGGAACCGGCTCGGGCTCCGGTTCCGGCTCGGGCTCGGGCGCCGGAGCGGCGGCCGGGGCTGCCCCACCCCGCGACAGCTCGGCCACCCGGTTCTCGCACGCCTCGAGCTTGGCCTTCAGCTCGTCGTTCTCGGTCTGGACGGCACGCAGGGTGTTGACGATCTCGTCAAGGAAGTCATCGACCTCGTCCTGATCGTAGCCCTCACGGAATTTCGTGGGCTGGAACCTCTTGTTGAGGACGTCGTCTGCACTCAGCAGCGCCATTTCGTCTCCTCGCTCGTTGGACTCGCTGCGAATGACACGTCATCCGCTCCACCTCACGATAGCGGAAAAACCGCAGGTGTCGCCCTCCGCCCGGGCGCGTCGCCTCACATCTGCGCGGCGAATCCCAGCAGCAACGTGCGTGTGAAGCTCACGAGGAGGAACAGCAGGAGGAAACCGAGATCGAGAGCGACTGCACCGATCCGAAGTGGTGGCACGATCCGCCGGAAGAACCGCATCGGCGGATCGGTGAGTGAGTAGACGAGGTTGGCGAGGACGAGGACGAAGCCGCTCGGCCTCCATCCCCGGGAGAAGGCCTGGATGAGATCGAACACGACCCGCCCCATGAGGACGATCATGTAGAGGGTCAGGAGGAACGCGAGGACCTCCAGGACGGCACCCATGCGAGCGCCGGCTCAGCCCTGGTTGAAGAAGCGGCTGTGCACCTCGGCCTCACGGGCGTCGCTCTCCACGTGCACGGTGGCGGGCGAGAGCAGGAACACCCGGTTGGTGACGCGTTCGATGACCCCGTGCAACCCGAAGACGAGACCTGCGGAGAAGTCGACCATGCGCTTCGCCTCCGGCTCGGCGAGACCCGTGAGGTTCATGATCACGGGGATGCCCTGCCGGAAGGCCTCGCCGATCTCGCGAGCCTCGTTGTAGGTGGTGGGGTGCACCGTCACGATCCGGGACAGCTCGACGGCGGGGTCGGCCACGGCGCGGGGAATCGGCGTCACGACCCGGGAGGGAGCGCGCTCGGCGCGCTCGGCCCGCTCGGGGCGTTCCGGGGTGTCGGGCTGGTCGTCCACCGTGTAGTAGCCCTCGTCCTCCTCGACCTCGGAGAGTCCGAGGTATGCCATCGTCTTGCGCAGTGCTCCAGCCATGGTCCACTCCTCATGTTCGTCACCGCAGACGCTATTCGAGCACGCCGGCGGCTTCTCACATTGGACGCGGCGTGTCGCGCAGCACGAGACCCGCGAACCGCCCGGTGACGCCGTCCCGGCGGTGGGAGAACAGCGCGGGCTCCTCCAGCGTGCACCCACCCGCGGCGCGCAGCGGCACACCGCCGAGTTGCCGTTCGATCCCTGCGACGAGGTCGATCCCCGGGGTGCCCCAGCGCGTGGTGCAGTTCGCGCTGAACGGCCGGGCCCTCTCCGAGAGCGAGGCACCGACCTCGTAGCAGCCGCCGCAGATGTGCGGCCCGGCGACGGCCCGCAGCGACCCCTCAGCCATCTCACGCATCCGCTCCACCACGCGGGGGACGATCTCGGCGAGCAGTCCGGCCCGGCCCACGTGCACGGCCGCCCGGGTGGCGCCGGTCTCGTCGGCGAGCAGGAGGGGCACGCAGTCCGCGACCAGGACCGCCGGTGCGTGACCGTCCGCACCGGCGAGGACGACGGCGTCGCACTCACCGGCGGTCTCCGACGCCACGGTGGCGAGCACCCGCACCTCGGCGCCGTGCACCTGGTCCATCCAGACCGGCGTGGTCCGGAGCCGCGCGGCGAGGCGAGCCCGGTTCTCCCGCACGTCCGCCCCCGCATCGCCCACATGCGTCGCGAGGTTCAGGGAGTCGAAGGGCGGATACGACACTCCCCCGGTGCGGTCCGTGAAGACGGCGATCGCACCGGGGGAGATCCGGCAGGTGAGCAAGTCCCTACTTCAGGAAGTCGGGGATGTCGAGGTCCTCGACCGGGCGGCGCGGGCGGTCCTCCTCGAACACGCGGGGGATCTCGAAGGAGGACTCCGGTGACGCCGCCGAGGCCGGTGTCCGCGGAGAGGGTGACGAGGCGGCCGCGACCGGGGCGGGTGCCGGGGCAGGCTTCTTCTCCGCCACCTCCCCCACCGGCCGGGAGGTACGGGCCGGTGCCGCCGCCCGCAGGTCGGGCTGGTCGAACCCGGCCGCGATCACGGTGACGCGCACCTCGTCGCCGAGCGCGTCGTCGATCACGGCACCGAAGATGATGTTCGCCTCCGGGTGCGCGGCCTCCTGGACGAGGCGGGCGGCCTCGTGGATCTCGAAGAGACCGAGGTCGGAGCCACCCTGGATCGAGAGGAGCACACCGTGCGCGCCGTCGATCGACGCCTCGAGGAGCGGGGAGGAGATCGCGAGCTCGGCGGCCTCGACGCTGCGGCCCTCGCCACGGGCGCTGCCGATGCCCATGAGGGCGGAGCCGGCGTCCTTCATGACCGACTTGACGTCCGCGAAGTCGAGGTTGATGAGACCGGGGGTGGTGATCAGGTCGGTGATGCCCTGGACACCGGACAGGAGGACCTGGTCCGCGGACTTGAAGGCGTCCAGCACGGAGACGCTCCGGTCCGAGATGGAGAGCAGCCGGTCGTTGGGGATGACGATGAGGGTGTCGACCTCGGACCGCAGGCCGTCGATCCCGTTCTCCGCCTGGGTGGAACGCCTCCGGCCCTCGAAGGTGAACGGGCGGGTCACCACGCCGATGGTCAGCGCACCCAGGCTCCGGGCGATGCGTGCGACCACGGGGGCGCCACCGGTGCCGGTTCCGCCACCCTCGCCGGCGGTCACGAAGACCATGTCCGCCCCGCGGAGCACCTCCTCGATCTCCTCGGTGTGGTCCTCCGCCGCGCGGCGCCCGACCTCGGGGTCAGCCCCCGCCCCGAGGCCGCGCGTGAGGTCGCGGCCGACGTCGAGCTTCACGTCGGCGTCCGACATCAGGAGCGCCTGGGCGTCGGTGTTCACCGCGATGAACTCGACCCCCTTGAGCCCGACCTCGATCATCCGGTTGACGGCATTGACACCACCACCGCCGATCCCGACCACCTTGATGACCGCCAAGTAGTTCTGGGGTGCTGCCACGGGAGTTCCCTCTCGTCCGGTCCAACCTTCAACCTGAGCTGGAGATTAAGACAATGTTCTTTTCCTGCCGCCGTGAAGGTACGCACGCCACCCAGTGGTGGCAACGACCGCCGGGGGTGTGTCGCGCGGACTACTCGGTGATGGGGCGCCGGGGCGTCGACACGTCGTACACGGCCGCGGGGATCTGGCGCAGGGTCGCGAGCACGCTCGCCTTGAGCTCGTTCTCGGAGTCCCCGCCCCACCGGACGATCGCCCCGTTGAGCGTCAGCACCACCTGGTCGGCGTTCCGGGCGGCGACGCCCGACACCTCGGCGCGCAGCTCGTCCGGGAGCGAGGCGAGGATCGCGAGAGTGGCGCCGAGCGTGCGGGGCGTGTCCTCGTCCAGGGGGATGTCCAGCACCGGGATCCCGGCGGGTGCCGTGCCGACGACACCCAGGTCCACACCCTCGCCGTCGACCAGGGTGAAGCCCCCCTCGGTCGGCACCGCAGCCGCCGCCACGCGCGGCTCGACGGTGATCGCGAGTCCGCGCGGCCAGTCACGCGTCACCGTGGCAGTGCGCACACCGGCGACCTGCTCGATGCTGTCCGCCAGCGCACCGGTCCCGAGACGCGGGAGCGGCGTGCCCGCCTGCGCGGCGGCCAGTTCCCGCACCGCCGTGAGGTCCACGGTCCCCGCCGGCGCCTCCACGCTGATCCGGGTGGGGTCGAGGGCGAGGAGGGACGAGAAGAAGGCGCCCCAGCCGAGCGCGACCATGACCGCGACGGCGAGGGCCACCAGGCCGGCACGCCGCAGGATCGCGCGCCGCGTGGCTGCGGCCCGTTCGCCCAGCCTGGCCTGCAGGGACGGCAGGAATCGGGTGTCGACCGGGGGTCGCGGGACCACCTGCGCGGCGGGACGCGCCGACGGAGGTGGCGTTGGGCGCGCCGCTGGTCGCACCGCCGGAGTTGCCGCCGGAGGGGCTGGCGGAGGAACCGGCGGCGCCGCCGCGGTGCGGGTGACCCGCGGCGGACGGGGCGGCCTCACAGCGCCCCCACGATCTCGTCCGCGAGGTCGGTGACGTCACCGGCCCCCATGGTCAGGACTAGGTCGCCGGGCCGGGCCGCCCCGGCGACGACCGCCGCGGCCTCGTGCCGGTCCGCGACGTACCTGCCGCGGCTCATGCGACGGGTGATCAGCTCCGACGTCACCCCGGGCTCGGGATCCTCCCGGGCCGCGTAGACAGCCGTCACCACCACCTCGTCGGCGAGGTCGAGCGCGGCGGCGAAGCGATCGGCGAACTGCCGGGTCCGCGAGAAGAGGTGCGGCTGGAAGAGCACGAGGACGCGGCCATCACCCGCCGCGGCCCGCGCCGCGGCGAGGGTGGCCGCCACCTCCGTGGGGTGGTGCGCGTAGTCGTCCACGACGACCACGCCAGAGCGCCGGCCGCGCTCCTCGAAGCGCCGGCCCGTACCGGTGAACGCGGCGAGCGAGCGGGTCATCGTCGGGAGGTCGACCCCCAGTTCGAGCCCCACCGCGAGGGCCGCGGCCGCGTTCAGGCGGTTGTGGTCCCCGGCGACCCGCAGCACGAGGGGCTCCCGCCGCCCGCCCACGACGACGTCGTCGCCGTCCACCGCGATGTCGTCGGGACCGGAGGGTGCGCTCCTGCCGTACGAGACGCAGCGGATCCCGCGGGCGCGGGCGACGTCGAGCAGGCCGGACGCGCCTGCATCGTCCCGGCACGCCACGAGCAGCCCACCGGGCACGATCCTGGCGAGGAAGTCGTGGAACGCAGCGATGAACGCCTCCTCCGACCCGTAGTGGTCGAGGTGGTCCGGCTCGACGTTGGTGACCACCGCGATGCGCGGGGAGTAGTTGAGGAAGGACCGGTCGGACTCGTCCGCCTCCGCGACGAACACGCGCCCCGAGCCGAGGTGGGCACCGCTGCCCACGCCGACGACGGTCCCCCCGATGGCCCACGACGGGTCGAGGCCGGCCTCCCGGAGCGCGACGGCGATCATCGCCGACGTCGTCGTCTTGCCGTGCGCGCCGGCGACCGCCACGAAGTCCATGCCGGCTGCCGCCCGGGCGAGGGCCTCGGAGCGGTGCACGACCTCCAGGCCGAGGCCCCGGGCACGCACCAGTTCGGGATTGTCCGCCCGGATGGCGGTGGACACCACGACCACCATCCCGGGCCCGACATGCCCGGCGTCGTGCCCGACGAACGTGGCGATGCCCTGCTCCGCGAGCCGGTCAAGGACCGCGGAGTGCCTCGCGTCGGAGCCCTGGACGGCGTTGCCACGGGCGGCGAGCAGTTCGGCCACCACACTCATGCCGGCGCCGCCGATCCCGATGAGGTGATGGGTCACCATATGGCCTCGATCTCGTCGGCAAGGGCTCCCGCACCGTCGCGCGTGCCCACGGCGGCGGCCCGCTCCCCCATCGCCCTGAGCGCCTCCGGGTCGCGAACGAGCTCCGCCACGCGGGAGGCCAGGAGGTCCGCCGTCAGGGCGGAGTCCTCCACGATCTGGCCACCGCCGCCCGCCACCACGTCCGCGGCGTTGCGCCGCTGCTCACCGTTGCCGATCGGCAACGGGACGTAGAGCGCGGGCAGGCCGAGCGCACTGAGCTCGCACACCATCCCGGCGCCCGAGCGCGTCACCACGAGGTCGGCGCAGGCGTAGGCCCGGTGCATCTCCGGCAGGTACTCCCGGATGTGGTAGTTCGTGGGGCTCCCGGCACGCCGGTGCGCCTCCAGAACGGGCCCGGACTTCCCGGA
>DBPQ01000039.1:30799-68698 GCA_002304945.1 Actinomycetales bacterium UBA1416
GCGGCGTTGATGCTCGCGGCGCCGAGCGAACCGCCGGTGATGAGGATGGTGGGCGCGGTGGGGTCGAGGCCGAGTTCCCGTGCCGCCGCCGCGCGGTCGGCGGTCCCGGCGGCACGCGCGGCGGCCAGTTCGGCCACGGGCCCGCGCAGCGGGAGGCCGGTGACCACGGTGCGGCCGCGGGCGGCGGTCAGCGGCGTCGAGGCGAACGTGAGGGCCACGACGGCGGCCCGGCGCGCGCCGTACCGGTTGGCGAGCCCGGGACGGGCGTTCTGCTCGTGCAGGACGACGGGGACTCCCCGGGCGAACGCCGCCCGGTAGGCCGGGGTGGAGACGTAGCCACCGAAGCCGACGACGACGTCGGGCCTGAACCGTTCGATGACGGCTCCCGTGGTGGTGAGGGCCGCGCGCAGCCTCCCCGGGAGGGTGAGGAGCTCGGGGCTGGGGCCACGCGGCAGCCGCGCCCGCGGGATGAACGTGAGCGGGTAGCCTGCCGCGGGCACGAGTTCGGTCTCCAGGCCGGTCTCGGTGCCGAGGGCCTCGATCACGATCTCGGGATGGCGGCGGCGCAGCTCGTCGGCGGTGGCGAGCAGCGGGTTGACGTGTCCGGCGGAGCCTCCGCCCGCCAGCAGGATCCTAGCCACGCGAACCGCCCCTCAGGCGTCCGCCAACGACCGCGAGGGAGCGGCGGACGGCGGAGGACGACACGGACAGTGCCGCGCGGGCACCGGGTTCGCTGCGCGCGAAGGCCAGCATGATGCCGAGGGCGAGCAGCGTGGAGATCATCGCGGACCCGCCCGCGGAGACGAGCGGCAGCGGCAGGCCCATCACGGGCAGCAGGCCGATCACGACGCCGATGTTCACGAGCGCCTGGCCGATGATCCAGCAGGTGACCGCTGCGGTGGTGACCGTGACGAAGGGGTCGGGGTGACGCCGCATCATCCGGAGGAGGCCGAAGGCGAGGACGCCGAAGAGCACGAGCACGAGGAGCGTGCCCAGCAGTCCGAGCTCCTCGCCCAGGATCGCGAAGATGAAGTCGTTGTGCGCCTCCGGCAGGTAGGCCCACTTCTCCCGGGAGGCACCCAGACCGACCCCCGTGATCCCGCCCGTGCCGAGGCCCCAGAGTCCGTGGTCGGACTGGTAGCCGGTCCCGGTCGGGTCGTCGCCGCCCATGCCGAGGAAGTGCATGATCCGGCGGACACGGGAGGGGTAGGCGACGATGAGCGCCAAAACTCCCACCACACCCACCAGCCCGCCGGCCCCGAACCACCAGACCGGCAGCCCGGCGATGAACAGCGCGCCCGCGACGAGCATGACGAGCACCAGGGCCGTCCCCATGTCGTTGCCGGCCATCACGAGACCGACGGCGGCACCCCCTCCCGCCAGCACGGGAAGGACCTGCCGCCAGTCGTCGAGGTCGACCCCGCGGCGGCCGATCATCAGCCCGAGCCAGAGGGCGAGCCCGATCTTCATGAACTCGGAGGGCTGCAGGTTCTGGCCGAGACCGGGCACCTCGATCCAGTTGCGGTTACCGCCCACGGTCACCCCGAGGGGCGTGAAGACCAGCGCCTGGAGGATCAGGCTGCCCAGGAACGCGGGCCAGGCGAGCCCCCGGTAGGCCGCCACCGGCAACCGGGAGGCGAGCACGAGGATCGGCAGGCCGATGAGCACGAACTGGCCCTGCGAGAGGAAGTTCGCGTACGGGTTGCCGTCGTTCAGGCGGATCGAGGTGATCGTGGAGGCGGAGAGGACCATCACGACGCCGATCACGAGCAGGAGGAGGGTCGCCCCGCCGACGAGGTAGTAGGACAGTGCGCCGGGATCCGCGGTGGTGGCGATCCGCGTCGCGGGGGCGTGGAGCTGCAGCCGGCGGCGTGCCTCCTGAAGCGTCGTCATCCCCGCAACTCCTCCACTGCCCTGGCGAACGCCTCCCCCCGGTCGGCGTAGCTCCGGAACTGGTCCATCGATGCGCAGGCCGGTGCCATGAGGACGGTGTCCCCGGGCCGGGCGAGACGTGTCGCGGCCGCGACCGCGCGCCTCATCACCTCTCCATGCTCCGACGAGTCGACCTCGATCCGGGGGATCTGGGGCGCGTGTCGCTCAAGTGCGTCACGCAGCGGCTCGCGGTCGACGCCGATCAGGACGACACCGCGCACCCGATCGCGCACCGCCCGGACGAGGTCGTCGAAGCGTGCCCCCTTGGCGAGGCCGCCGGCGATCCAGACCGCGGTCCCCGGGGCGACCCCGGTCAGGGACGCCTGTGCGGCGTGCGCATTGGTCGCCTTCGAGTCGTCGACCCAGGCGACACCGCCGAGCGAGGCCACCAGCTGGATGCGGTGGTCCCCCGGGCCGTGGGCCCGCAGCCCGTCCCGCACCGCCTCGGGCGCGACGCCGTACGCCCGGGCGAGCCCGGCGGCGAACAGCGCGTCGAGGACCAGGTGCGCCGGCACCTCGCCGCCGGGGGCGAGGTGCGCGAGGTCCGCGAGCGTGGCGAGTTCGACCGCGTGCGTGTGGCGCTCGGGGATGAAGGCACGCTCGCACAGGACGCCGTCCACGACGCCGATGTCCCCCACCCCGGGAGCGCCGGTGCCCACTCCCACCGCGCGGGCGCCCTCCATGACGTCGGCGCCCTCGACCATCGCCCGCGTGCGCGGGTCCGCGACGTTGTGGAGGCAGGCGACGTGGGTCCGCTCGTACACCCGGGCCTTGTCCGCCACGTAGGCCTCGAACGAGCCGTGCCAGTCGATGTGGTCGGGGGCCACGTTGAGGCAGGCGCTCGCGAGCGGTTCGACGCTGTGCGTCGAGTGGAGCTGGAAGGAGGACAGCTCGACCGCCAGGACGTCGGCCCCTCCCTCGGCGGCCACCTGCACGATGGGGGTGCCGACGTTGCCGACGGCGGGGGCCACGAGCCCCGCAGCCTGGAGGATGCCCGCGGCCATGGTGACGGTGGTCGTCTTCCCGTTCGTGCCGGTGAGGGTCAGCCAGGGCGCATGGCCTCCGTCCGCCCGCGGTGCCTGGACCTGCCAGGCGAGTTCGACCTCGCTCCACACGGGCACGCCCGCAGCGGCTGCGGCGGCGAAGACGGGATCGTGGGCGGGCACGCCCGGCGAGACGACGACGACGTCGGGTGCCGCGGCGAGGACTGCGGCGGCCAGTGTCTCCGGCTCGGGGTGCGCGGTGAGGGCCACCCCGGGGGCCGCTGCGGCGGCTGCGGCGGCTGCCTCCCCGGACCGGTCGAAGCCGAGCGCGGTGCCGCCGAGGGTGGTGACGACGTCGACGGCCGCCCTGCCGGAGGCGCCGAGCCCCACGACGGCGACGCGCGCACCCCGGACGCCCGCGCGGCTCACGCGGCCACCCACTCCGCGTAGAACAGGCCGACCCCGAGCGCGACGCACAGCCCCGCGATCAACCAGAAACGGATCACGATGGTGACCTCGTTCCAGCCCTTCAGCTCGAAGTGGTGGTGCAGGGGTGCCATCCGGAAGACGCGCTTGCCGGTGAGCTTGAACGAGCCGATCTGGATGACATCGCTCATGACGATGATGACGAACAGCCCGCCGAGGAGGACGGCGAGGAACTCGGTCCGGGTGAGGATGGACAGCCCGGCCACGGCACCGCCGAGGGCGAGGGAGCCGGTGTCGCCCATGAAGATCGCGGCGGGGGACGCGTTCCACCACAGGAGGCCGAAGCACGCGCCCGCCAGCGCGGCGGCCACGATGGCGAGGTCCCGGGGGTCGCGCACCTCGTAGCACCCGGCGCCCGGCTCCAGCAGGTACTGGCAGGACTGGTTGGACTGCCACATCGCGATCACGGTGTAGGCGATGAACACGAAGATGGAGGCCCCGGTGGCGAGTCCGTCGAGGCCGTCGGTGAGGTTGACCGCGTTCGACCACGCGGTGATCAGGAAGTTCGCCCAGACGATGAACAGGAGGATCCCGATCCCGATGCCCCAGTGGGCGAGGTCGATGTCCGTGTCCCGCACGATCGAGATCCGCAGTGAGGCGGGAGTGCGCAGGTTCGGGTTGGGGAACTGGGTGGCGAGCACGGCGAACGCGATGCCCACGAACGCCTGGCCGACCATCTTGCCGAGCGGGTTCAGGCCGAGGGAGCGCTGGCGGGAGATCTTGATGTAGTCGTCGAGGAAGCCGATCAGGCCGAGGCCCACGACGAGGAACAGCAGCAGGAGTCCCGAGACGTTCGGGACCCGGCCGGTGGAGAGGTTCCCGACGAGGTAGCCGATGACCGTGGCACCGATGATCACCACGCCACCCATCGTCGGGGTGCCGCGCTTCGTGAAGTGGGCGGTGGGACCGTCCTGCCGGATGAACTGGCCGTAGTTCTTCCGCACGAGCAGGCGGATGAACAGCGGGGTGCCGAGCAGAGCGAGGATGAGGGCGACCGCGGCGGAGACGAGGATCGAGATCATCGCGCACCCGCCCACTCGTCCGCGAGGCGCCACACCTGGGAGCCGTTGGAGGCCTTGAAGAGGACGACGTCTCCCGCGCGGAGTTCCGCGGTGAGGACGCGCCGCGCCTCCGCCAGGTCCGCGCACCGGCGGGTGCCGCCCGACGGCATCTCGTCGGCGGCCCGCGCGGCGATCGTCCCGACCGTCACGAGCAGGTCGATCCGGAGGTCCGCCGCCAGGCGGCCGAGGGCGGCGTGCTCCTCCTCCTCGGCGTCGCCGAGTTCGAGCATCGCGCCGACGACGGCGACGGTCCGTCGGCCCCGGGCGATGGCCGTGAGGGACCGCAGGGCCGCCGCCATGGAGTCCGGGTTGGCGTTGTAGGCGTCGTCGACGACGGTGATGTCGTCCTCCCGGGTGGTCACCGCCATCCGGTGCGGGCTCGAGGCCGCCCGGCCCGACAGTGCGTGCGCCACGTCGCGGAGCGGAGTGCCGAGCACGTGGGCGACCGCCGCGGCGGCGAGGGCGTTGGAGACGTGGTGCTCCCCCACGAGCCCGAGGTGCACGAGCGCCGACTCCTCCCCGGCGCGCAGGACGAAGCGCGCGCGCCCCGTCTCGTCCAGCTCCACGTCGGTGGCGGTGACGTCGAGGTCGTCGGCCAACCGTCCGAAGCGGACGACGCGACCGGGCGCGACTGCCGCCATCGCGGCCACCCGGTGGTCGTCCGCGTTGAGCACGGAGACGCCGCCGGGACGCAGCCCGTGGATGATCTCGGCCTTCGCCTCGGCCACCTTCTCGATCCCGCCGAAGACTCCGAGGTGGGCGCGTGCGACGGCGAGGACGACCGAGATGTCGGGTGCGACCAGCGACGTGAGGTAGGCGATGTCCCCCGCCTTGTCCGCGCCCATCTCGAGGACGAGCTGGCGTGTCTCGCGGGTCGCGCGGAGTGCCGTCAGCGGCAGTCCGATCTCGTTGTTGAACGAGCTGCGTGTCACCACGGTGGGGTCCGGGAGGACGGCGGCGAGCAGGTCCTTGGTGGTGGTCTTCCCCACCGATCCGGTCACCGCGATGACCGTGAGGTTCTCGCGCAGGCGCGCGACGTGCTCGGCGGCGAGGACCCCCATGGCGCGCTGCACGTCGTCGACCACCACCAGCGGCCGGGCGTCGTCGAGGGGGTGGTCCACCAGTGCGGCACCGGCGCCGGCGGCCAGCGCGGCGGCGACGTGGTCGTGCCCGTCGGAGTTCTCGCCGCGGAAGGCGCAGAAGAGCCCACCGGTCACCACCGTCCGCGAGTCGATGAACGCCTCGGGGTTGATGAGGGTGTCCTCACCGAGCACCGCGCCATCGCAGATGGCGGCGATCTCGCCCAGAGCGATCATGTGAGTCCTTCCCTCGGCTCGTGTCCGCCAAGAATCGTCCCACACCCGGCCACCACCACGGTGTCCCCGGGGCGGGCTCCCTCGCGGGCGAGGCCGATCGCGTCGGCAAGCGTGTCCGCGCACTCGACCCGCCCGGCCTCCGAGGGCGTGAAGCAGGCCCGCAGCGCGTCGCGCCCCCTCCCGGGCGAGCCCGCGAGCACGATCCGGTCCGCGCAGTCGGACAGGGCCTGGGCCACCTGCAGCCGCCCGGTGCGTTCGACCCGCGCGTCGGCCGGGTAGACGCACCAGATCCGTCCCAGGCGCGGGAGCGAGGCGAGGACGCGCCGGAGTTCCTCGGCCGTGGTGGCACGGTCGGCGAGGACCGTGGGGAACCGGGCGAGCACCTCCATCCGGCAGGGGACGTCCACGGGGACGCCCGCGGTGAGCGGCCGCACCTCGAGGAGGGAGGCCGCCGCCACGACGGCCAGCGCGGCGTCGGCGAGGACGAGGGACCCGGGGCGCCCGACCGTCGTCGTGATCCGCTCGCTCCCCGGTCCGGTGAGGGTGAACGTGCTCGCGGCCCGGTCCGCGCCGACCGCGGTGACCCGCCACCACGCGCGATGGGCGTGCGGCGAGGTGGCGAGGGCCACGAGGACGGCATCGGGGAACTCGTCGGCGAGGTGCGCCGAGGTGTCGGAGTCGAGCAGGATGACGCGCCGGCGTGCGGAGGCGAGCAGGGACCGGACCTCGGCTGCCAGGACGGCCAGTTCCTGGGCCCGCGTGTCGTGGAGCGCCGCCACGGCGACGACGTCGGGCCGCAGCCCGATCCCCGCACCACGGTGGAGGGCGCGGGCGTCGAGACCGGCGACGGCGTCGGTCGCTCCCGGCCGCGCGGCCAGCCCTCGGTGCAGCACCGGCGGGGTGAGGTGGCCGGAGGTCACCTCGACGGCGGCCACCCCCCGGGACGTGAGGAGCCGGTGCACCATGTTCGCCGTCGTGGCGACCCCGTGGGTACCGGTGACGGCGGTCAGGCGCAGGTGCTCGGCGGGTTGGCCCCACAGGGCGGCGGCGATCGGACCCGCGAGGCGCCGTACGCCCTCCGTGACGAGGACCGGGACGCGCAGGTCACCGAGGACCGCCCTGCCGGAGTGGTCGGTGAGCACCGCGCACGCCCCTGCCCGGACCGCGCTCGGTGCGAAGGCGGCTCCGTGGAGGCGGTCCCCGGGCGCCGCGATGAAGAGGTCCCCCGGCGCGACCTCCCTGCTGTCCGACGCCACGCCTGTCGGCACCAGGCCGGCCCAGTCCGGGGCGCACTCGTTGACCGGGCCCTCGAGGATGAAGGTGCCCTTCAGCTGTCCGAGGGTGATGGCCCGGGGGGCGGCGGCTACTCGATGATCCATGGGAACGTCGTGGGAGAGCCGGTGGAGGGCCTGACCCCCGCGTTGTGCAGGGCGAACTCGGCGACGTCCTTGAAGATGGGGGCGGCGATGGTCCCGCCGAAGAAGCCGGAGGTGGGCTTGTACACGACGACGGCCACGGCGTAGCGCGGCTGGTCGGCCGGGACGATCCCCACGAAGTTGGCCACCGTCGCGCTCAGGCCGCCCGCACCGTCCGCCGTCTGCGCGGTCCCGGTCTTGCCGGCCACCCGGTAGCCGTCGATCCTGGCACGAGGAGCGGTGCCTCCCTCCTGCACCACCCCCTCCATCATGGCGATCATCGTTGCGGCGGCGTCCTCGGAGATGACCGGGCGGCCGTCGGGCCGTTCCGGCACCGTGACGGAGCCGTCCGCGTGCTCCACCGAGTCGATGAGCGTCGGAGGGACGTACACCCCGCCGTTCCCGAGCGTGGCGACCATGGCGACGTTCTGGGCGAGCGTGACCGCGTAGCCCTGCCCGAACATCGTGGTCATGCGGGTGCGCCCGTCCCAGTCGTCGGGCTCGTGCAGGATGCCGGAGCTCTCGCCCGGCAGTTCGATACCGCTCCGGGAGCCGAACCCGAACGCCTGCATGTAGTCGTGGCGTTCGGCGTCCTCCATGAGGTTGCCGATCTGGACGGTCCCGACGTTGGAGGAGGTCGCGAGGATGCCGGCGACCGTCATCTCCTGGGTGGGGTGGCCCGGCTCGTGGTCGGAGAAGGTCTGGCCGTCGATCGTCATCCGCTCGGGGACGGTGAACGTCGTCAACGGCTCCACCACCCCGCGATCCACCGCCGCCGCGATCGTGAGCAGCTTCCCCGTCGAGCCCGGCTCGTACGGCGCCGAGACGGTGCGGGCGCCGCGTGCCCGTTCTGGCGTCGCGGTGACGTTGCCGGGGTCCACCGAACCGGAATCCGCGAAGGCGACGAGCCGCCCGGTGCCGATCTCCATGAGGGCGACGCCGGCCCATTGGGCGCCGTACCTCGCAACCGTCTCGTCCACGGCCTGCTGGGCGACATACTGGACGTCACGGTCGATGGTGAGCCGAACGGTGTCCCCCGGCTCGCCTTCCGTCACCTCCTGGGTGCCGGTGGGGATCACTTGGCCGCCGTTGCCGATCTCGACGGTCTCCCGCCCGTTGACGCCGTGGAGCGCCTCGTCGAATCTCAGCTCCACTCCGGCGTTGCCGACGAGGTCGCTGCCGTCGCGCTTGACGAAGCCGAGGATGTTCCCTGCGGTGTTCCCATTCGGGTACAGCCGATCGGTCACCGACTCCGGTTCGATCCCCGGGATCCCGAGGGCACGGATCTCGCGCCACTCCGTGGGCGTCAGGCCCTTCGCCAGGTACACGAAGGTCGACTCGCCCACCATCTGTGCGCCCAGTTCCGCGGGGTCGCGGCCGAGGAGGGGGGCCAGCAGATCGGCTGCCGCCTCCGCTCCGGTGCCGAGGACGACCTTCTCGCCGTCGTCGTCCGTCACGATGTGGCGGAACGTGGCGACCTTCTGCTGGTTCACGCCGATGTTGTACCGCTGGACCGAGGTGGCGAGCACCTCCCCGTTGACGTCCACGATCTCGCCGCGCGCCGCCTGGATCGTGTAGGTGCGCAGCCGGGAGTCGAGTGCCTCCCCCGCGAGGCGGGGGGCCTCGAGGGCCTGGAGCTGGACGAGCCTGCCGGAGAAGACGATGAAGACTGTCAGGAGGACCACGGCGACGATGTTGCGCCGCCGGAGCGCCTGCCGGGCACGTGCGCCCGACCATCCGACACGTGAGCTCACTTCCCCTCTCCCGCCGAGACGATGGACCGGGTGCCCACGCTGATGTAGACGGTGGCCTCTGCGGGCACCATACCGAGGCTGCGGGCCCGTTGCCGGAGCTCGGACGGCGAGCCGAGCGAATCGAGCCGGGCCTGGAGCTCCGCCTCGGTCTCCCGCAGCTGGGAGAGTTCGATCTGCTGCACGTGGACGCGGTGCGAGGAGACGGCCATCGACGTGTTGAGGAGCAGCGCCGTGACGAGCGCGGTCAGGAGGACCGTGAGGCAGAGCGTGAGGAAGGGTACAAGCGAGCGGGACGGCTCGGGAGAGCGCACGACGTGGAGGCGGGGCCGCCAGGCCGCGCGCGGCTGCTCGGCGGACCTGGGGGCGGTGGCGCGGGCGGCGGTGGTCATGGTGTTCCCCCGGGGATTCTCTCGGCAGCGCGGAGCCGAACCGAGGAGGACCTCGGGTTGGCGGCGATCTCGGTCTCGTCCGCGAGCTCGGCGCCGCGGGTGAGGAGTCGGAAGGTCGGGCGGTGCTCGTCGAGTTCCGGGAGTCCCGGAGGAGCGGACGACGTGGACCGCCGGTGGAGTTCCTGCTTCACGATCCGGTCCTCGAGCGAGTGGTAGGAGAGGATGACGATCCGCCCACCGGGCAGGAGGGCGTCGAGTGCGGCGGGCAGAGCGTCCGCGAGGATCTCCAGCTCGCGGTTCACGGCGATCCGGAGCGCCTGGAAGGTGCGCTTGGCGGGATTCCCACCGTGGCGGCGGGCAGCTGCGGGTATCGAACGGCGGACGATGTCCACCAGCTCTCCCGAGCGCTCGATCCGGTGGTCCGCACGCACCCGCACGATCTCGCGGGTGATGCGGGCGGCGAAGCGTTCCTCGCCGAAGCGGTGGAGGATGGTCCGGAGCTCGGACTCCGGAGCGCGCGCGAGCAGGTCGGCGGCGCTCTCCCCGCTGGAGGGGTCCATCCGCATGTCGAGCGGGGCATCCTGGCCGTAGGAGAATCCGCGGTCCGTCTCGTCCAGCTGGAGCGAGGAGACCCCGAGGTCCATGAGGACCGCCTCCACGCCCTGCCCTGCGACCTCCGCGATCCGGTCGTAGGTGGTCCGCACGGCGCGGAACCTCTCCCGGTGGGAGGCGAGGCGGGCGGAGGCGAGTGCGATGGCCTCGGCATCCCGGTCGATCCCGATCACGCGGGCGGCGGGGATCTCACGGAGGACCAGCTCACTGTGCCCTCCCATGCCGAGCGTCGCGTCGACGAGCGTGCCGCCATCGGCGAGCGCGGGACGCAGCAGGTCGAGGCACCGGGCGGCGAGCACCGGGACGTGGCGCTCGGCGGCGGTCCTCGCTCCGTTCACGGGTGTCCTCCTCGGGTTCAGGTGGTGGTCGGAAGGCCCTCCTCCTCCCGACCAGGACTCCCCCCCTGGTCTGGCGCCGGGGAAGTGCGTCAGACCATGGCGAGAGACCTCATCGGGTGAGGCGCCGGTCAGAAGATCCCGGGGATCACCTCCTCGGCGGTGCTCGAGTACTCCTCCTCCTGCTCGGAGACGAACGTGTGCCAGGCCCGCGCATCCCAGATCTCGACGCGGCTCCCCGCCCCGATCACCGCGACGTCGCGTTCCAGCCCGGCGTACTGGCGCAGCCCGGCGGGGATGGTGATCCGCCCCTGCTTGTCGGGAACGTCGTCCGTGGCACCCGAGAGGAACATGCGCAGGTGGTTGCGGGAGGTCCTCGCGGTGACCGGGGTGTCGCGCAGTTGCTCGTGCAACCGCTCGAACTCCCGCATCGGGAACACGTAGACGCACCGTTCCTGACCACGTGTGAGAACGAGACCGGCGGAGAGCTCGTCCCGGTACTTCGCGGGGAGGATGAGGCGGCCCTTCTCGTCGAGGCGCGGCTCGTGGGTTCCGAGGAACATGCGGTGCCTCCTCCCACTCCGGCCCTGTGTTGGCTCCACATTACTCCACTTCCCTCCACCGTCAACCGACACACCGCCGAAGAAGCTGGGTTCTCGCCGCGAACAAGCAGGTCAGAGGAGGTGGTGGAATGTGGAGCGGATGGTGGCGACGCGAGTGCAGCGAAGCGACCGACGGGGCCTGCGACAGGGTCCTGACACAGCGAATCCCCCCGCCGTCAGCGGCGGGGGGATCGTGGTGGGGTGGTCAGGTGCGACGTGGAGCGGTCAGGAGTGACCGTCCCGGCGCTTCTCCCAGCGCTCCTGCTGGCGGTCCATGAAGCCGCTCGTGCTGCGCGGGGCCTTCGCCGTTCCGGGGGCGCGGGTGCCGCCCGACTGCGTGGTGGCGTAGAGCACGCCACCGAGCATGCCGACGAAACCGAGGATGCCGAGCCACACCTGGGTGGTCGCGACACCGGCGACGAGGACGCCGAGGCCGACGATGGTGCCGAGCACGCCGATCGACAGCTTCTTCACGTCGATCCGCCCCCGTGAGGAGAGGGACTTCTCCAGCCCGGGATCTGCGTCACGCAGGTGCTGTTCCATCTGAGCAAGCACGCGCTGCTCGTATTCCGACAACGGCATTGCGCCCTCCTCCCGCCCGAGATGTTGTGGTGATCACAGGATAGATCCCCGAGACCCGGTTGCAAAAGCGGGGGTGCGTGAAGATCTCCTCACGCGTCCCGGCGCGGGGTGAGCAGGGATGCCGGGGCGAGGGCGCCCGCACCGAAACGGCTCCCGATCTCGTCCATCGCACGCTCGGCCCGGTGCGGGTTCTCCGATGCGCCCATGGTCCACTGGAAGCCGGAGGACGCGACGCTCACGAGGTCGTCGGCCCGGACCCCCACCAGCCGGACACCCGAGGGTGGAACCCGGACGTCGTCGAACAGGGCCCGGGCAACCGCCGCGAGGTCCGTGCCCACCTGGCTGGGCGCGGGCAGTGAGCGCGCCCGTGTGATCGTCGTGAAGTCCGCGAACCGCACCTTGACGGTCACCCGCGACGCCTCGAGGCCGGCCGCGCGCAGCCGGCGCCCGCACTCGTGCGACTGGGCGAGGAGGGTCCGGCTCACCTCTGCACGGTCCGTCACGTCGAGGGGGAACGTCGTCTCCGTTCCCACCGACTTCTCGGAGCTCTCGGGCTCGACGCGACGCGGGTCGCGCCCCCATGCCAACTCGGTGAGGCGCCGGGCCTGGGCGGGCCCTGTCCAGCGCTCGAGGGCCGCGACCGGGGTGTTGGCCACCTGCTCCACCGTCCGGATCCCCTTCGCGGCGAGGATCGCCTCGGTCCGGTTCCCGACGCCCCACAGCGCGCCGACCGGGAGCGAGTGGAGGAACTCCACCGTCCGCGCCTCCGGCACGAGGAGCAGGCCGTCCGGCTTGGCCGACGACGACGCGAGCTTGGCGACCTGCTTGGTCGAGGAGATGCCCACCGAGGCCACCACGCCGACCTCGCCGCGGATCCTGGCCCGGATGATCTCGCCGATCCGCGTGGGTGGCCCGAGACGCCGCCGCGCCCCGGCGACGTCGAGGAAGGCCTCGTCGATGCTGACCTGCTCGACAATCGGCGTGACGGAGGCGAGCACCGCCATGACCTGGCGGGACACCTCGACGTACCGCTCGCGGCGCGCGGGGAGGAAGACCGCTTCCGGGCAGAGCCGGCGGGCCTGCCCGACGGGCATGGCGGCGTGGATCCCGTGGGCGCGGGCCTCGTAGGTCGCGGACGTCACCACGCCGCGCGGCCCGCCACCGACGACGACGGGCCGTCCCACGAGCTCCGGCCGCTCGAGGAGTTCCACCGCGGCGAAGAAGCTGTCCATGTCGACGTGCAGGATCACGCACCCGGCGTCGTCGTCACCCCAGTCGCGGCGGACGGGGCGTGGCCCTCTGGACATTCCTCACCTCCCCCGACCAAGGCTAGCGTTGGGCCATGGGAACGAGGACCGCAGAGGCGACCTGGCCGGCGGGTCCGGTGCACACCGGCGAGGCGGAGGTCTCGCTCCGGGCGGTGGGACCGCGACAGGTGGTGCTCGTCATCGACGGGATGGAGTCCTCCTTCCACGATCTCGACGATCCCTCCCACCTCGAGTTCGAGTACATGCAGCACGCCGACGCGATCCTCGCCGTCACCCACGGCACCGGCACCCCGGTACGCGCGCTGCACCTCGGGGGTGCCGGCTGCTCGCTGGCCACCGCGTGGGACGCGACGCGCCCGGGAAGCGCACAGCTCGCCATCGAGTGGGACGCGGAACTGGCCCGCCTCGTCCGCGAGTGGTTCCCCCTGCCACGCTCGCCCCGCCTCCGGATCCGCCACGGGGACGCTCGCGCCGCCCTCGACTCATTCCCTCCCGGTCGCTGGGACGTCGTGGTCCGGGACGCGTTCGTCCACTCCCTGGTGCCCGACCACCTGCGCGACGCCGGAGCGGCGTCGGCGGCACGCCGCACCCTCGCCGAGAGCGGCGTCTACGTCGTGAACCTCGCGGACACGCCGCCGCTGCGGTCCGCCCGCGAGGAGGTCCGGACGCTACGGGCGGTGTTCGCACACGTGGTGATGGTGGTCGACCCCGCCATCATGCGGGGCCGCCGGTACGGCAACGTCGTCGTGGCAGCCTCTGACAGTCCCATCGACGACGTCGCCCTGGCGAGACGGGTGCGGGCGCTGCCGCTCCCGGCCCGGGTGGTGGCCGGGGAGGACCTCAGCCGGTTCGGGGGCTGATCACTCCTCGTCGTCGCGGCCCGCAAGATCGGCGAGGAAGGCCTCGGCGGCGGCGCCGATCTCGTCGGCCGTCGGGACGCCGTCGGCGGTGTCGGGGCCGGTCACGACGCCGGGCAGCGACCGGACGAAGGAGTCGTACTGGTTCTCCAGTGCGGTGACGAGTGCCATCACCTCGGGCTGGTCGCGGATCTGCTCGGCGATCTCCGCGCCCTGGCGTGCCGCGGCAGCCTCGAGTTCGCCGACAGGCAGGGCCAGTCCGGCGTGCTGGGCGACGCGGCGGACCAGGGCTGCGGCCGCCGGGGGGAACGGGCTGCCCGCCAGGTAGTGCGGCACGGCGGCGGTGATGCCGAGCGCCCGGTGCCCCTGCCGGCCGAGGCGGTACTCGAGCAGGCCGGAGATGTGGCCCGGGACCTGGATGGTCCCGAAGAGATCCGGCTGCTCGCCGATCATGTCCCTGCTGGTCGCGTGCATGGTGAGCTGGATCGGCCGGGTGTGCGGCACGCCCATCGGGATTCCCTGCACCGAGACGGTCGACTCCACGCCGAAGCGCTCCAGCAGCGAGATGACCTCGGCGGTGAAGCGGTTCCACTGGAGATCCGGCTCGGGACCGTGCAGCAGGAGGAGTGCCCTGCCCTCGTCGTCACGCAGCAGGTCGATGGCGATCTCCGGTTCGGCGTAGTCGGTGAACCGCCAGTCCTCGAAGACCATGTGGGGCCGGTGCTGGCGGTAGTTGACCAGGTGGTCCGGGTCGAACGTGGCGATCCGCTCGTGCTGCAGCGAGTCCATGAGGTGTTCGGAGAAGAGCATGGCGGCATGCCCCGCGTCCATCGGCGAGTGCGTCGCGTTGATGAGCACGGGGACCGAGCCGAGAGCCTCGGCCGCGGGCGTGAGGCGCACGAAGTCATGATCGTCGTTCACGGTGTTCTCCTTCCATCCTCCACAACGCGCCGGATGCCCCCAATCATTCCCGCGCCCGGAACCACCCCCGGCCCTGCCACCCCGCCCCACGGCTACCCATGACCACGGCAACCCCCGATCACGGCAACCCCCGACCACGGTGGCGCCTGCCCCGCCCGCTGATGGATAATGGGTGGCCGCATTCGCGTGGATGCGCCGAGCGGAAGGGACATGCGTGGACGAGGACGCCGAGGCCCGCGAGATCGCGCTCGAGCAGGGATACGTGGACCGGGTCTACCGGCGGCTCGACGCCATGAGGAGCTCCTACCGCCGGCAACTCGACGGGGTGCGCCGTTCCGGGCCCTCGGGCTCCCCCCAGAACAGGTCCGAGCGCGACGCATTCGCCGCACACTACGAGGACACGATCTCGCGGCTCGACCAGGTGGAGAACCGCCTCGTGTTCGGCCGGCTCGACTTCACCGGCGACCGCACGAGGTACGTGGGCAGGATCGGCATCCTGAGCGAGGACCAGGAGCAGTTGCTCGTCGACTGGCGGGCGCCCTCCGCCCGGCCCTTCTACCAGGCCACCGCGGCGCACCCGGGCGAGGTCGTCCGGCGCCGCCACATCACGACGGACCTCCGCAGGGTCGTGGCCCTCGAGGACGAACTCCTGAGTTCCGAGGGGCTCACCCCGGCGGTGGAGCACTCCCTCACCGGAGAGGGCGCGCTGTTCGCCGCTCTCTCCGCGGCACGCGAGGGACGCATGGGCGACATCGTCGCCACGATCCAGGCCGAGCAGGACGCGATCATCCGGGACGAGCTCGAGGGCATCCTCGTGGTCCAGGGCGGACCCGGGACGGGCAAGACGGCCGTCGCCCTCCACCGGGCGGCCTACCTGCTGTACGCCCACCGGGAGCGCCTGCAGCGCTCCGGGGTTCTCATCGTCGGCCCGACCCGGGTCTTCCTGGACTACATCGACCAGGTCCTGCCCTCGCTCGGCGAGACCGACGTCGTCTCGACCACCATGGGGGACCTGCTGCCCGGGACCTCCACCCGCCTGCGCGACGAGGAGGACGTCGCGCGGGTCAAGGGGGACCTCGAGATGGCGAACGTGGCCGAACGCGCCGTGCGCGCGCTGCAGCGTGTGCCCGCGGACCCGCAACGGATCACGGTCGAGGGCATAGCGGTCACCATCACCCCGGCGGCGGTGTCGAAGGCGATGGCGCGTGCCCGGCGCGCCGCCCCGACGCACAACGAGGCGCGCACGCCCTTCGTCCTCGCGATGCTCGAGGACCTCGTGCGCCAGTACGCCCGCGGCCGCGGCCTCGACGACGACGACGAGACGGCCTACCTCTACGAGGACGTGCGCTCCAACCGGGACGTGCGCGTGGCGCTGAACCTGTGCTGGATGCCGACCACGCCGCACGGGCTCCTCGAACGGCTCTACGCCCGCCCGGACCTGCTCGCCCGCCACTCCCCCAAGTTCACCCAGGCGGAGCGCGACCTCCTCCGGCGCGAGCCGGGATCGCAGTGGACGATCTCCGACATCCCGATCCTCGATGAGCTCGCCGAGCTGCTCGGCCCCCACGAGGAGGCCGAGACCCGGCGGGCGCGGCTGGAGAGGCAGGCGAGCGAGCGGGAGCAGCTCGAGTTCGCCCAGACGGCCATCGACGCGCAGGACCTCGGCGACGGGATGGTGGACGCCTCGATGCTCGCCTCCCGTTTCCGCCAGCACGGACCCTCCCTGACGCTCGCGGAGAAGGCGTCCGCGGACCGCACCTGGACCTTCGGGCACATCGTCGTCGACGAGGCCCAGGAACTCTCCCCGATGGCCTGGCGTGCCCTCCTGCGGCGGTGCCCGCTCCGGTCGATGACGGTGGTCGGGGACCTCGCCCAGCGTTCGGGTTCACAGCCCGCGACGTCCTGGCGCTCGCTGATGGGCAAGGCGGGACGCGAGCACGTGCGGCAGGCCGCCCTCACCGTCAGCTACCGCACGCCCGCCACGGTCCTCGAGGCCGCCAGCGCGGTGCTCATGGCCAACGCCCCGGGTGACTACCTGCCCCTCACGGCCGCGCGGGAGGTGGCGCACTCGCTCGTGACGACGCGCGGTCACTGGCGGGACGTCCTCGTCGACGTCGTCCGGGAGGAGCTCCGTGGACTCGGGCACGGCAAGATGGCCGTGATCACGCCGTCGGACCAGGTCGCCGGCGTGTGGGGCGAACTCGCCGAGGCCGTGGGCGAGGCACTCGTCTCGCCGGACGGCCACCCGCTGCGCGCCCCGCTCGTGGTGATGGACCCGCCGGCGTCCAAGGGCCTCGAGTTCGACGTCGTCGTGGTCGTCGAACCGGCGCACATCGCGGCCGCGTCGATCGGGGACGTGTACGTGGCGATGACCCGCCCGACCCGCAGGCTCCACGCGATCTACCGGGACGAACTGCCGGATGGCTGGCCGGCTCAGGACCATGATGTGAACTCCACGGCCGCCCCCCACCGCTGGTGAGGGACCATGAGGGGGTGTCACAGGCCCTTCTCCTCGAAAACCCGCACACGGAGGCGGATCCGCTCCTCCACGCCGTCGGCCTCGACGTCGAACGGCATCCGGGTGCCCTCGACGAGGACGACCTGATCGAGGCGCTCCACGGCGTCCGAGTCCTCGGCATCCGCTCGAAGACGATGGTCACCTCTCGCGTTCTGGAGGCGCATCCGCAGCTCGAGGCGATCGGGGCGTTCTGCATCGGGACGAACCAGATCGATCTGCGAGCCGCCTCCCGCCACGGAGTCGCGGTGTTCAACGCGCCGTTCTCCAACACCCGGTCGGTGGTCGAACTCGCGATCGCCGAGATCATCGCGCTCATGCGCCGGCTGACCGAGCGGGACCGCGCGCTGCACTTCGGCGTCTGGGAGAAGTCCGCCTCAGGGGCGCACGAGGTTCGGGGCCGGACGCTCGGGATCATCGGCTACGGGAACATCGGGACACAGCTCTCGGTGGTCGCCGAGGCCCTCGGAATGCGGGTCCTCTTCTTCGACACCGCCGAGCGACTCGCACTCGGCAACGCAAGGCGGTGCCGGACGATGTCCGAGGTGCTGCGGAACTCGGACATCGTCTCGCTCCACGTCGACGGGAAGACGCGCAACGCGGGCCTCTTCGGCGCACGGGAGTTCGCCCAGATGCAGCGGGGATCGATCTTCCTCAATCTGTCGCGCGGCTTCGTGGTGGACACCGAGGCGCTGCGGGACCACATCATCGACGGCCACATCGCAGGTGCCGCCGTGGACGTGTTCCCCGAGGAGCCCAACCGGAACGGCGATCCCTTCGAGTCCGAGCTGCGCGGCCTGCCGAACGTCATCCTGACGCCGCACATCGGTGGTTCCACCCAGGAGGCACAGGAGTCCATCGCCCAGTTCGTGGGGAACAAGCTCGCCACCTACGTCCGCACCGCGTCCACCGACATGAGCGTGAACCTTCCCCGGCTCGTGCTGGACCCCTCGGAGAACACGCGCTACCGGCTCGCCTACGTGCACCGCAACACGCCGGGCGTGCTCGCGCTCGTCAACCAGTCGTTCGCCGAGCACGGCGCGAACATCGAGGGCCAGATCCTCGGCACGGCCGGCGAGATCGGCTACATGATCACGGACCTCGGTTCGCAACTGCCCACCGAGGCCGTGGACGCACTGCGTGGAATGGACGACACGATCCGGCTCCGCGTGCTCGAACGCAGGCACTGACACCGGCGCCGGCGCGGTACGGTCGAGGACATGTACCTCGCGAACCCCGCCCGCTATGACCGGATGTCCTACAGGCGCTGCGGCGCCAGCGGTCTCGACCTGCCCCTGATCTCGCTCGGCCTCTGGCAGAACTTCGGCCGGACGACCGCGCTCGAGACACAGCGGGAGATCATCCTCGCGGCCTTCGACGCCGGCGTCACGCACATCGACCTCGCCAACAACTACGGGCCCCCGCCGGGGGCCGCCGAGACCATGTTCGGCGCCCTGCTCGAGACGGACCTCGCGCCCTACCGGGACGAGCTCGTGATCTCCACCAAGGCGGGCTATTTGATGTGGCCCGGGCCGTACGGCGAGTGGGGATCCCGCAAGTACCTCCGGAACTCGCTGGACGCCTCCCTGCGCCGGCTCCGCTCCGACCACGTGGACATCTTCTACTCCCACCGGCTCGACCCGTCGACGCCGCTGCACGAGACGATGGGTGCACTGAAGTACGCGGTGGACAGCGGCAAGGCGATCTACGCCGGCATCTCGTCGTACCCCGCCGAGCAGACCACCGAGGCCCTCGACATCGCGGCGGGGATGGGGCTCGACCTCCTCATCCACCAGCCCTCCTACTCGATGCTCAACCGGTGGGTGGAGCAGGGCGAGCCCAGCCTGCTGGACGTGCTCGGGGAGCGCCGCATGGGGGCCATCGTCTTCTCCCCGCTCGCCCAGGGCCTCCTGACGGGCAAGTACCTCGACGGCGTTCCCGAGGACTCGCGCGCCGCGAGGGACGGCTCGTTCAAGAAGTCGTTCATCACGCCCGAGGTCGTCGAGCGGCTCCGCGCTCTCGCCACCATCGCGGAGGGGCGCGGCCAGACCCTCGCCCAGATGGCCATCGCGTGGACGCTCCGCGACGAGCGCGTCACCTCGGCGCTCATCGGCGCCTCGAGCGTGTCCCAGCTGCACGACTCCCTCGGGGCGCTCGACAACCTGTCCTTCACGGACGAAGAACTCGCCGAGATCGACCGGCACGCGGTGGACGCCGACATCAACATCTGGAAGGCGCGCTCACGCTGAGCTGGAAGGCGCGCTCACGCTGCGCCCGTCCGGGCTTGCCTCTGGGATGGGTCCTCAGGGCGTGGGCGCTGTCGGGGTTCGGTCCTGCCGGGACCTGAGTTCCGCGATGGCGTGCTCGAAGTCGTCCAGCGTGGTGAAGGACGAGTAGACGGAGGCGAACCGCAGGTACGCCACCGTGTCGAGTTCCCGGAGCGGACCGAGGATCGCACGCCCGATGTCGTTCGCATCGATGATCGAGGAGCCCAGTGACCGGATCGACTCCTCGACGCCCTGCGCGAGGAGTGCGATGTCGTCCTCCGTGACCGGCCTGCCCTGGCACGCCTTGCGGACTCCCGCGACGATCTTCTCGCGCGAGAAGGGCTCCGTCACCCCGGACCGCTTCAGGACCGTCAGCGTCGCGGTCTCCAGCGTCGTGAAGCGGCGGTGGCAGTCAGGGCACTCCCGGCGACGGCGGATGGCCGAGCCGTCGTCGAGCGTCCGGGAGTCGATCACCCGCGAGTCGGGGTGACGGCAGAACGGGCAGTGCATTCGGTCAGCTCCCTCGGTCATCTCTCGTGTCCGAACGCTAGTGTGCCCCGTCAAACGGCGCAAACGCCTCAGCCAGCCGGGACGAGCAGTTCCTGTCCGGGGTGGACCACATGGTCCGTGAGTCCGTTGAGCGTGACGATCCGCTCGACCACGTCCCGCGCGTCCTCGCCCGGGGAGGTCAGCTGACTCGCGACCGTCCAGAGGGAGTCCCCGGGTGCGACGGTCACGGCACCCGCCGCCGCCGCCGGCTCCGGCCGCAACGCGAGGCCCAGCAGCACGCCGAGCGCGACGGCGGTGGCCACCGCGACCGCGCCGAGCAAGGCGCGGACCACGAGCCGTCCGCGCGCCGTCAGGACGATCGGGGCCATGGCGGGACGCGGCTGTTCAACCGACTGCGGGCGCGGCCCGTTGTCGACCACCAACCGGAGTTGCGGACGCCCCGGAACCGGGACCTGGTCCACCAGAACTGCACTCATCGCATCCTCCTCGAACACATGTTCGTCGAACGGCTGTTCCATACGGTACTCGCCATCGGCGCTGTTGTCGACACGCCGTCGAACAGATGTTTGGTCTGACGTGCGCAGCGCCCTAGGCTGGCACCATCAGACCAGGGACCACTGACACGAACCCCGGTCGGGAGGAGATGGCATGACCGACACCGCACTCACTGAACGCCAGCGCGTCATCCTGGAGACCATCAGGGCGGCCATCGCCGATCGCGGGTACCCGCCATCCATGCGGGAGATCGGGGACGTCGTCGGCCTCCACAGCCCCTCGTCCGTGAAGCATCAACTCGATGCGCTCGAACGCAAGGGATACATCCGCCGGGATCCGCGCCTCCCGCGCGCCCTCGAACTGGTGCCCACCGCGGCGGAGGAGGGCACCGGCGCCAGCGCATCGCCGGATTCCCCGGCCCCGGTCCCGCTCCTGGGGCACGAGGTCGCGGAGGGCATGCTGGTGCCGCTCGTGGGCCGTATCGCCGCAGGTGGCCCGATCCTGGCGGACCAGTCGGTCGAGGACGTCTTCACGTTGCCGCGACAGCTCGTCGGCGACGGCGAGCTGTTCATGCTGCGCGTCGCCGGTGACTCGATGGTGGACGCCGCGATCTGCGACGGGGACTGGGTGGTCGTGCGCCGTCAACAGGTCGCCGAGAACGGCGAGGTGGTCGCGGCCCTCCTCGGGGATGAGGCCACCGTGAAGACGCTCCAGCGCCGGGACGGGCACATCTGGCTCATGCCCGCCAACCCGGCGTACTCGCCGATCCTCGGGGACGACGCGGCCCTGCTCGGCAAGGTCGTCTCGGTCCTGCGCTCGCTCTGAGCGCAGGACCGAGCGGCGGGGTCAGTACCCGAACTTCGCGGCGGCCTCGCGGATGGACTTCGCGGAGGCGACGAGGCCCTGGCGCTCCCCGAAGGACAGCGGCGGGAGGATGCGGGCCGTGGCGCCGTTCTGGTTCACGATCGTCGGCAGTGCCATACACACCTCGCCGAACTCGGGGTACTCGGTGATGAGGGAGGACACCGGCAGGACGGCGTTCTCGTCCCGCAGCACGGCCTCGATGATGCGGGCACCGGCCACGCCGATCGCGTAGTTGGTGGCGCCCTTGCCCTCGATGATCTTGTAGGCGGAGTTGACCACCTCGTGCGCGATCTCCTCGCGCCGTGCCTCGTTCAGGCTCCGGCCCTCGACGTTGTGCCAGTCCATGAGGGGAGCCGCACCGATCAACGCGGAGCTCCACAGCGGGATCTCCGAGTCGCCGTGCTCACCGGCGATGTAGGCGTGCACGTTCTGGACCGCGACCCCCATCTCGCGCGCCACGAGGTAGCGCAGCCGGGAGGAGTCGAGCACGGTGCCGGAGCCGAAGAGCTGGTTGGCGGGCAATCCGGAGATCTTCAGCGAGACGAGCGTGACGACGTCGACCGGGTTGGTCACCATCATGATGATCGCGTTCGGGGCGACCTTCTGGACGTTCGGGATGATCTTCTCCATCAGGCCGATCGTCGCGCCGGCGAGCTCCATCCGGGACTGTCCGGGCTTCTGCTTCGCACCGGCCGTCACCACCACCATGTCGGCATCGCGGCAGATCTCCAGGTCGGCGGAGCCCTGGATGGTCCCCATCGGCATGAACTGGATGCCGTGGGAGATGTCGAGCGCCTCGGCCTCCACCTTCGCCTGGTTGATGTCGTAGAGCACCACGTTGCGGGCGACGCCCCTCATCAGGCACGCGTACGCGAGAGTCGCGCCGACTGAGCCGGCGCCGATGATCGCGAGCTTCTGCGGGCGACGTTCGTAGTTGGGCATGACTGTGGGTCCTTTCGTAGGGGTCCTGCTCAGAGAGTAGTGGCTCGCAGGTTCCGGAGGGACTGAGTCGCGACCACGTGTTGAGTGGTCGGCCAGAACGGCGGCAGCGACCGGAGGAGGAAGGGCCCGTAGGACGCGCTCGCGATCCGCGAGTCGAGGATCGCGACCACCCCGCGGTCCGACGACGTCCGGATCAGCCGGCCCGCACCCTGCGCGAGGAGGAGCGCGGCGTGCGTGACCGAGACCTGCAGGAAGCCGTTCTCACCGCGGCCCTGCGCGACCTCGGCGCGCGCCGATGCGATGGGGTCGTCCGGGCGGGGGAAGGGGATCCTGTCAATGGCGACGAGGCGCAGGGTGGAGCCCGGGACGTCGACACCCTGCCACAGGGAGAGGGTCCCCACGAGGGAGGCCGCCGGATCCGCAGCGAAACGTGCCACCAGCCCGGGCACCGGTTCCTCGCCCTGGCACAGCACCGGGGTGGAGAGCCGTCCGCGCAGGTACTCCGCCGCCCGCTGGGCGCCGCGCATCGATGAGAACAGGCCGAGGGCCCCTCCGCCGGCGGCCTCGACGAGGTCGCCGAGCTCCTCCAGGGCCCGGGGCGAGATCCCGTCCCTGCCCGGGCGGGGCAGGTGGGCGGCCACGTAGAGGATCCCCTGGGCTCCGAAGTCGAACGGGGAGCCGAAGTCCTCGGCCTGCCACTCGGCGAGCCCCAGCGCGTGTGCCGTCGGCTCGAAGCTGCCACCCAGCGCCAGGGTGGCGGAGGTGGCCACGGCGGCCCTCCCCTCCAGCAGGTGCTCGGCAATCGCGCGGTCCACCTCGAGGGGTGCGAGGAGGAGGCGGGGCGGGTGCGAGCCATCCCATCCACGGGTCACCCACGCGACGTCCCTCCTGCTCGCGAGCGAGTCCGACAGCAGCCGGTCGCACACCTCGGTGAGCAGGACGAGCTGGGATTTCAGGACAGCCCGTCCGCCGGCGTCCTCGGCGTCCGCCGCGCGCCCCCCGAGCACGGTGAGCGCCTCCCTGGCCGAGGACCGCAGGAGGACCGTCGCGTCGCCGAGTCCGGGCGGCAGGGAGACGACCCTGCCGTCCGGGACGTCGTCGAAGGCGCTTCGGAGGGCGAGGGCGGCACGCTGCAGTCCCTCGACGGCGCTCCGGGCGTGGCGTCCGGCACCTCGGGCGCTGCGTTCGACGATGCCCGCCGAGAGCTCCACCGTCGCGGCGGAGGTGACCCGGGAGACGAGGTCGTGGGCCTCGTCCACGACGAGGACGTCGTGCTCGGGCAGCACCCCGGGCGACCCGGAGGCGGCGATGCCGAGCATCGCGTGGTTGGTCACGACGAGGTCCGCCTCGCGGGCGCGGGCGCGTGCCAGCTCCGCGAAGCACTCCTCCCGGACCGGGCACGCGGCGCCGAGGCACTCGAGGCGGGAGACGGACACCTGGCGCCAGGCCCGGTCCCCCACGCCCGGGACCATGTCGTCCCGGTCGCCGGTCCCCGTCTCCTCCGCCCACGCCCGCACCTGGAGCACCTGCTGCCCGAGGCTGCTGCGGGCGACGTCGTCGCGCGCGCTCGACACGTCGAGCGCGAACAGGGCCGGCTCGTCCTCCTCGGGATAGCCCCCTGCGAGCTTGTGCCGGCACACGTAGTTGTGCCAGCCCTTGAGCGGCGCCACCGCGGGACGCACCCCGTGGAGCTGCTCGATCACCTCCGCGACGAGTGGGGCGTCCTTCTCGACGACCTGGCGCTGGAGGGCCAGGGTGGCCGTCGAGACCACGGCCCGGCGCCCGTGCAGCGCGGCGTCGGTGAGGCACGCGGCCAGGTAGGCGAGGGACTTGCCCGTGCCGGTGCCCGCCTGGGCGAGCAGGACGCCCTCGCCGGCGATCGCGGCCGCGACGGCAGCGGTCATGCGGTGCTGGCCCTCCCGGCGGCTGCCCCCCATCGCGGCGACGGCGGCGTCCAGCACCCGGAGCGCGGCGTCGTCGTCAGCGGGCACTCGCGAGCTCCGCAGCGAGCTCGGCGTCGGCGCGCCCGCGGAGGTGGGTGCCCTCCGGGAGATGCTCCTCGAGGTCGATCTCGCCGGTGGTGTGCATGCGGGCCACGAGGTCGCCCCGCGCGTAGGGGACGACGACGTCGACCTCGACGGCGGGCTGCGGCAGCAGGCCGGCGATCGCGTCCTCGAGCTCGGGAATGCCGGCCCCGGTGTGAGCGGAGACGGCCACGGCGTCCGGGTGGGCGTGCCGGAGCCGCACCAGCGCCTCGACCGGAGCGATGTCCGACTTGTTGAGGACGATCAGCTCCGGGATGTCGCCGGTGCCGGGGATGTCCCGCAGCACCGTCCGAACGGCCTCGATCTGCCCCTCCGGATCCGGGTGCGCCGCGTCGACGACGTGCACGATCACGTCGGCCTCGCCCACCTCCTCCAGTGTGGAGCGGAAGGCCTCGACGAGCTCGTGGGGCAGGTTGCGGACGAAGCCGACGGTGTCCGCGAGCGTGTACTCCCGTCCGTCCGGCGTCCGGGACCGTCGGACGGTGGGATCGAGGGTGGCGAACAGGGCGTTCTGCACCATGGCGTCCGAACCGGTGAGCCGGTTGAGGAGGGAGGACTTCCCGGCGTTGGTGTACCCCACGATCGCCGCCGCCGGGACCGCGTTGCGGTGCCGGGAGGACCGCTTGGTCTCCCGAGTGGGGGCCATCTCGCGGATCTGGCGGCGCAGGCGGGCCATCCGCGTGCGGATGCGCCGACGGTCCAGCTCGATCTTCGTCTCACCGGGCCCCCGCGATCCGATGCCCTCACCACCGGCGACGCGCCCGCCCGCCTGGCGTGACATCGACTCGCCCCAGCCGCGGAGCCGCGGCAACAGGTACTCGAGCTGGGCGAGCTCCACCTGTGCCTTCCCCTCCCGGGACTTGGCGTGCTGCGCGAAGATGTCGAGGATGACCGCCGTCCGGTCCACCACCTTCACCTTGACGACGTCCTCCAGCGCACGGCGTTGGGACGGCGCCAGGTCCGCGTCCACCACCACCGTGTCCGCGCCGAGCGCGGCCACGAGATCGGCGAGTTCGCGGGCCTTGCCGCTGCCGAGGAAGGTGGACGGATCGGGTGTGTCCCTGCGCTGGAGGATGCCGTCGAGCACCTCCGAGCCCGCGGTCTCCGCCAGCGCGGCGAGCTCGCGGAGCGAGTTCTCCGCCTTCTCGGTGCTGCCGGAGTGGACGCCGACGAGGACGACGCGCTCTAGGCGCAGCCGCCGGTACTCGACCTCGGTGACGTCCTCCAGCTCGGTGGAGAGGCCCACCCGCCGCAGGGCGGCTCGTTCCTCGACGTCGAGCTGGTCGGCGTCGCGGCCGCCGGGCTGGATCGCTGTGCCCGCACGGGACAGGATGCGTGCGACGACGTCGTCGGCCTGGTTGTCTGGCATGGGTTCCTCTCGTGGATCTCCCCCAGAATCTCACGCCCCGGGGCAGGGTCTCCACTCCATTTCCACGGCCTGGGGACGGCGGCCGTAGGCTGGGGGCCGTGACGGACCACTACTTCACCGCGGAGCCCGCGTCGCCCTCCGAGCGCCGCGAGATCGCCGTCACCCTCGCCGGCCGCCGCGTGCAGGTGGTGACCGCGCCGGGCGTCTTCAGTGCGGACCGGCTCGATCCCGGCACGGCGGTGCTCCTCGAGCATGCCGCGGATCCCCCGGATTCCGGCTTGTTCGTCGACGTCGGGTGCGGGTGGGGCGCCATCGCGCTCACGCTCGCGCTCCGCTCACCCGCCGCGCAGGTGGTCGCCGTCGACGTGAACCGGCGGGCGCTCGACCTGACGCGACGGAACGCCGCGCGCCTCGGCGTCGACGTCGTCACCACCACCCCCGAGGAGGCGCCGGCCGTGCTCGGCGACCGGCCGGTGGACCTCATCTGGTCGAACCCCCCGATCCGCGTCGGCAAGCAGGAGCTGCACGCCCTGCTGCGCGCGTGGCTGGGGAGGCTCGCACCCTCCGGACGCGCCGAGCTCGTCGTCGCACGCAACCTCGGGGCGGACTCGCTGCAGCGGTGGATCGCCACCGAGCTGATGCCGTGCGAGCGCACCGCCTCGTCGCGGGGCTTCAGGGTGCTTCGGGCGCATCCAGGGGAGTGACCTCGGCGACGAGGACGGCCGGCCCGGTCAGCAGGACCCGCTGTCCGTCCACCCGCACGCGGAGGGTTCCCCCCGGCACCTGCACGTCCCACTCGTCCGGCGCGCCCGCCCCGGCCCACTCCCGCACGGCGACCGCGGCCGCGCAGCACCCCGTGCCGCACGACCTGGTCTCGCCGACGCCCCGCTCGAGCACGCGCATCCGCACCACGCCGCGGCCCTCATCATTCTCCCCGAGGGGGACGACGACCTCGAGGTTGGTCCCCTCCGCGGGTTCGGGGTCGTAGTGCGCGCCCTCCAGAACGAGGGAGTCGAGCGCCTCGAGGGAGTCGAGCGCGACCACCGTGTGTGGGTTCGGCATCGCCACGCGAAGCCCGGGCCGCTGCGCGAGGCCGGGGAGGCCGACGGCGACGTCGAAACCGCGCAGCGCGGCCTCGGTGCCCCCGGGCAGCGAGAAGTCCCCCATGTCGACCGTGTACTGGTCCCCCGTGACCCACACCCGCCGGTCGCCGCCGCGGGTCGCGATGTCCACCGCGTCCCCGTCCGCGAGCGCGAGGAAACCCCGGTGCCGGAGGAAGGCCACGAGGACGCGGATGCCGTTGCCGCACATCTCCGCCGGCGACCCGTCCGCGTTGCGGTAGTCCATGAACCACTCGGCATCCGTCGGGTAGCCGGCGAGACGGGCGGGCGCGGCCACGATGAAGCCGTCCGCCCCGAGGCCGCGCTGCCGGTCACACCAGTGCGCCACGGTGGCGGCGTCGACGGAGACCTCGCCGGCAGGATCGGCCACGAGGAGGAAGTCGTTCTCGGTGCCGTGGCCCTTGACCATGCTCAGCGCTGCCATTCCTCCAGCATAGGGAGCACCGCGGGAAGGAGGGAATCTGGGTCCGACGCGTCGAGCCACCGGAGGCGCGCGTCACGCCGGAACCACTTGACCTGGCGGCGCGCGAGCTGCCGGGTGGCCAGCGCGATGTCCTCGACCGTCTCGTCGTGGGTGCGGAGCCCGGCCAGGTGCGCCAGCGCCTGGGCGTAGCCGGTCGCACGGGCGGCCGTACGCGAGAGGGGGCCGAGGGCGGCGGCCTCGTCGAGCAGCCCATCGGCCATCATCCGGCGGGCCCTCGCCGCGATGCGCCGGTCGAGGACCGGCCACTCCGCCCGCAGCCCGAGGCGGACGTCGGGCCAGTGCGGGTCCCCCGACGGCAGCGAAGCGGCGAAGGGCCGGCCCGTGACCGTCACCACCTCGAGCGCCCGCACCACCCGGCGGGTGTTCCGCGGGTCGATCGCGCCCGCGGCCGCCGGGTCAAGCGTCGCGAGTGCGGCATGCAGCGCGGTGGGGCCGGTACGGGCGAGCCTCGCCTCGATCTCCGCTCGCACCTGCGGGTCCCGGCCCGGGAGATCGAGCTCCTCGAGCAGGGCCCGCACGTACAGCCCGGAGCCGCCGACGACGATCGCCCATCGGCCCGCCGACCGGATCGCCTCGACGTCGGCGCGCGCATGACGCTGGTAGGCGGCGACGGAGGCCTCCTGCGACGGCTCCAGCACGTCGAGCTGATGGTGGGGAATCCCGCGCCGCTGCGCGACCGTCAGCTTCGCGGTGCCGACGTCCATCCCCCGGTAGAGCTGCATCGAGTCGGCGTTCACCACCTCGGCGTCCCCCAGCGCCTCGGCGAGCGCGAGGGCGAGCGCGGACTTCCCGGTCGCGGTCGGCCCGACCACCGCGATCACCGGTCGTAGCATGGTCCCATGGTCCCACAGGAGGTCCTCCCCCTCGACGAGGAGCGGGTGGCCGCCGCCCTGGGACACCGCGAGCGCTACTCCGACGGTGCGGGACGGTTCCTGCTGCAACGTCCCTTCGGCACGGTGGAGGTGGTGGTCGTCGGCCCGCCCGCGGCGGCGCTCGTCCTGCGGTGCCGCTGGCCCCGCCGCATCTCGGTGGACCACCAGGCCCACGTCCGCGACGTCGTCGACGCCTTCAACCGCACCTCCCCCGGGCCGGCGCTGTCCCTCACCGTCACCGACCGCGGCGAGATCGTGGTGCTCGCGCAGTGCGCCCACTGGCTGCCGGCCGGCGTCACGGAGTCCCAGCTCGCCGGCATCCTGGCACGCGCGTGGGTGGCCCTCCCGGCGGCCCTGGCCACGATGGACCACGCCTTCCCCGATCCCTTCGCCGCCGCCTCATGAGCGTTCGACCGGACGACGTCGCCCGCGAGCTCACGCTGCAGCGGGTGGCCGTCGCGCTCGCCACCCGGGGGTACGTCACGCGGACCACCGGTGAGCGGGTCACCGGGAGGTGGGACGGTTTCGCCTTCGAGATCGGCCTCGCGGACGGGACGCTGCTCGTCGAGGGCTCGTGGGGGCACGTGGTGGAGGAGTGGCACCGGCCCGCCCTGCTCATGGCGACCAACGACTGGAACCGGGACCACCGCTGGCCCACGTGCGTGACCCGCCCGGTCGACGGCGGGGTCACGGTGGTCACCCGCTACCCGGTGCCGCTCGACGAGGGCCTCTCGGACGAGCAGCTCCTCGCCCACCTCGACTGCGCCCTGACGACAGGGGTCGCCTTCCTGCGCGCGCTGGGCTCGCCGCCCTGACCTCAGCGGCGGACCGTCGGCACGCCGAGCGTGACCCTGGTCTCCGGGGCCGGTTCGGCCCGGCGGGCCTCCCACACGTCGCCCGCCCGCGTCCGGCGCACGGGGAGGTGCCCGGTCCGCAGGGCGGAGTCCGCGACGAGGTGGTGCGGGGCCCCGTGGGTGACGACGGCGCGAACCACGTCACCGGGACGCGGTTCGATCCCGGCGGGGAGGGCGACGTGGACGAGCCGGTTGTCGCGGGAGCGTCCACTCACCCGCGCGGTCGCACCGTCCTTGCGTCCCATCCCCTCCCCGACGACGACCTCCACCTCGCGACCGACCTGCGCCTCGTTCTCCTCCGTGGAGATCCGCTCCTGGAGGGCGACGAGACGCTGGTAACGCTCGGCGACGACGTCCGCGGGCACCTGGTCCTCCCGGTCCGCCGCGGGCGTCCCGGGCCGCGGCGAGTACTGGAAGGTGAAGGCGGAGGCGAAGCGGGACGCCTCCACGACGTCGAGGGTCGCGCGGAAGTCCTCCTCCGTCTCACCCGGGAATCCGACGATGACGTCCGAGGTGATGGCGGCGTCGGGGATCGCGGTGCGGACGCGCTCGAGGATGCCGAGGAAGCGCTCCGCGCGGTAGGACCGGCGCATGGCGCGCAGCACGCGGTCTGAACCGGACTGCAGGGGCATGTGGAGGGAGGGCATCACGGTGGGGGTCTCGGCCATCGCGGCGATGACGTCGTCGGTGAAGGCCGCGGGGTGGGGGGACGTGAAGCGGATCCGCTCGAGACCCTCGACGGTGCCGCAGGCCCGCAGGAGGTCGGCGAAGGCGCCCCTGTCCCCGAAGCCGACCCCGTAGGAGTTGACGTTCTGCCCCAGCAGGGTGACCTCGAGCGCCCCCTCGGCGACGACGGCGGCCACCTCCGCGAGCACGTCGCCGGGCCGGCGGTCGCGTTCCCGGCCGCGCAGCTGGGGGACGATGCAGAAGGTGCAGGTGTTGTTGCAGCCCACCGAGATGGAGACCCAGGCCGCGTAGGCGCTCTCCCGGTGGGTGGGGAGCGTGGAGGGGAACACCTTCAGGGACTCCTCGATCTCCACCTGGGCCTCGGCGTTGTGCCGCGCCCGGTCGAGCAGTGCGGGCAACACGTCGAGGTTGTGGGTGCCGAACACGACGTCCACCCATGGCGCCCGCTCCACGATGCCGGCGCGCATCTGCTGCGCGAGGCAGCCGCCCACCGCGATCTGCATCCCGGGGCGTTCCCGCTTCACGGCGGCGAGCTGCCCGAGGTTCCCGAAGAGCCGGGTGGCCGCGTTCTCGCGCACCGAGCAGGTGTTGATGACGACGACGTCGGCACCGCCGTCGCCGGCCTCGGTGGCCCGGCCGAGCGCGTCGGGAACGGCGGCGGCTGGCAGGTACCCCGCCTCGTCGAGCAGGCCGGCGAGCCGCTCGGAGTCGTGGACGTTCATCTGGCACCCGAGGGTGCGGACATGGTAGGTGCGCATCGCCCACCCATCCTAGGCGCTCGTGAACGCCTCCCCGCACGTCAGACGAGGCCCGTGATCTCCCCCGCACCGTCGAGGTCGATCCGCTCCGCGTTCGGGTGCGAGGGCAGGCCGGGCATCGTGGACATGGCCCCGCAGATCGCGTAGACGTACCCGGCGCCCGCCGCGAGGCGCACCTCCCGGACGGGCAGCCTCCACTCCTCCGCGACGAGCCCGGGTTGATGCGTCAGGGACAGGTGGGTCTTGGCCACCACGACCGGGAGCTCGCCGAAACCGAGGGCGGTGAAGCGGTCCAGCTCGCGGGCAGCCTCCCTGCTCAGGTCGATCCCGGCCGCGCCGTAGACCCGGCGGGCGACGGCCTCGATCTTCTCCGCGAGGGGGTCGGACAGCTCGTAGTCGCGGTGGAGCTCCGGCGTCCCCTCTCCCACGGCGGCGACGACGGCGCGGGCGAGGTCCTCGGCGCCGGCTCCTCCATCCGCCACGTGGGTCGTCACGACGGCGCGGACGCCCCGCGCGGCGGCGTGGTCGAGCACGACGGCGTGCTCGGACGACCGGTCGTCCGGGAAGGCGTTGAGGGCCACCACGGCCGGCAGGCCCCAGCGGCGCAGCGTGGCCAGGTGGTGGTCGAGGTTGTGGAGGCCGGCCCGCACGGCGTCCGGGTCCTCCGCGAACAGCTCGGCGGGCAGCGCCTTCCCGGGGGCGATCGCGAACCGGCCGCTGTGGGCCTTCAGCGCCCGCACGGTCACGACGACCACCGCGACGTGCGGGACGAGTCCCGTGACGCGCGACTTCAGGTTGACGAAGCGTTCGGCGCCCAGGTCCGTCCCGAAGCCGGCCTCGGTGATGAGGACGTCGCCGAGCCGGGAGCCCACGAGGTCGGCGACGACGGAGGAGTTGCCGGTCGAGATGTTGCCGAAGGGACCGGTGTGGATGATCGCCGGGGTGCCCTCGGACGTCTGCATGAGGTTGGGTCGGAGCGCGTCGCGCAGCAGGACCGCCATCGATCCCGCGGCCCCGAGGTCCTCCGCGGTCACCGTCGAGCCGTCGAACCGGTACCCGACGACGATGCGCCCGAGCCGGACGCGCAGGTCGGCCAGGTCACGGGCCAGGGCGAGGATCGTCATCACCTCGGAGGCCGCCGTGATGTCGAAGGAGGCCTGGCGTGGAACCCCGTCGACCCGGCCGCCGAGCCCGATGACGATGTGTCGCAGGGCCCGGTCGTTCACGTCCATGACGCGGGGCCACGTGATCGTCCGGGGGTCGAGGCCGGTGGCGTTGCCGTGGTGGAGGTGGTTGTCGACGATCGCGGCGAGCAGGTTGTGGGCCACCGTGACCGCGTGGAAGTCCCCGGTGAGGTGGAGGTTCAGCAGCTCACTGGGGACCACCTGGCTGCGGCCCGCACCGGCGGCGCCGCCCTTGATGGAGAAGGTGGGGCCGAGCGAGGGCTGCCGGAGGGTGAGGATCGGACGGCGGCCGATGCGCGCCAACCCCTGGGCGAGCCCGATCGCCGTGGTCGTCTTGCCCTCCCCGAGAGGGGTGGGCGTGATCGCCGTGACCACCACCAGGGCGGCGGTCGGCGGGCCGGGGACGTGGAGGGGGAGCTTGGCGACGTGACGACCGTGGGGTTCGAGGTCGTCCGGGTCGATGCCGGCCGCGGTGGCGACCCGGTCGATGGGAAGGATCATGGTGGTGTCCACCCCTCTTTCCTATCCGGCCGGGGCGCCTCCCGTCCTGCGGATCGCCGCACCTACCCCGCGTCCTGCTCCTCCTCCAACGCCTGCCGCATGGCGGTCACGACGACGTCCGCCGGATAGCCCTTCCGGCCCAGCATCCCGGCGATGCGCCGCTCCCGGACCACCCTGTCGAGCCCGCTCGTGGAGGCCGCCTTCCGCCGGGCGAGGGCGAGGGCGGCCGTGAGTTCGTCCTCACGGGTGATCCCGGCGAGCGCCTCCTCCGCCACCTCGCCGTCCACGCCGTCGCTCCGCAGGGCGAGCGCGAGTGCCCGTCGGGAGAGGCCGCGCTGCGCCCGCCGGCTGCGGACCGCCGCCTCGGCGTACGCGGCGTCGTCCACGAGGCCGGCGTCCTCGAACCGGTCGAGGACACCGCGCGCCACCTCGTCCGGGATGCCGCGCTCCGAGAGCTTCGCCTCCAGCTGGGCTCGCGACCGGGCCCGCAACGCGAGCTGGCGGAACACGATGGCCCGCGCCTTGGCCTCGATCCCCGCCGCATCCGTGGGGGCCGCCTCGGCGGGCTCGCCGGCCCGCCGAACCATCAGAAGCCCTCGGGAACCGCCGGCACCGGCTCCGGAGCCGCGGCACCGATGCCCAGCTTGGCGAGGATCTTCCCCTCGATCTCCTCGGCGAGCTCCGGGTTGTCGATCAGGAACCGCCGCGAGTTCTCCTTGCCCTGGCCGAGCTGGTCCCCCTCGTAGGTGTACCAGGCCCCGGACTTCCGGACGATGCCGTGTTCCACCCCGAGGTCGAGGAGGCTGCCCTCGCGCGAGATGCCGTGCCCGTAGAGGATGTCGAACTCCGCCTGCTTGAAGGGCGGGGCCATCTTGTTCTTCACGACCTTCACGCGCGTGCGGTTGCCCACGGACTCGGCGCCCTCCTTGAGTGTCTCGATCCGGCGGACGTCGAGGCGGATGGAGGCGTAGAACTTCAGGGCCTTGCCACCGGTGGTGGTCTCGGGCGAGCCGAAGAACACCCCGATCTTCTCGCGCAGCTGGTTGATGAAGATCGCCGTGGTCCCGGAGGCGGACAGCGCGCCGGTGATCTTGCGGAGCGCCTGGGACATGAGGCGGGCCTGGAGGCCCACGTGGGAATCCCCCATGTCCCCCTCGATCTCCGCCTTCGGCACCAGGGCTGCCACCGAGTCGATCACGATGACGTCGAGGGCGCCGGAACGGATCAGCATGTCGGCGATCTCGAGGGCCTGCTCCCCCGTGTCCGGCTGGGAGACGAGCAGGGCGTCGGTGTCCACGCCCAGCTTCTTCGCGTACTCGGGGTCGAGGGCGTGCTCGGCATCGATGAAGGCGGCGATGCCGCCCAGCCGCTGGGCGTTCGCGACGGCGTGGAGCGCCACGGTCGTCTTCCCGGACGATTCCGGGCCGTAGATCTCGACGACGCGGCCCCGGGGCAGGCCTCCGATGCCGAGCGCGATGTCGAGGGCGACGGACCCGGTGGGGATGACGGCGACCGGCGGCCGCGTGTCGTCCCCGAGCCGCATGACCGACCCCTTGCCGAAATTCTTGTCGATCTGCGCGAGCGCTGCCTCGAGCGCCTTCGAACGATCTGCCACTGGTGCGGCCATGGACTTCACCTCTCCGGTCTGGCGGGGACTCCGCCTCCAACAACGCTGGCCCTGTGCTCGCCGCCCTCTCCGAGCGGCCTGACGCGACGGTATGCCCGGCCACTGACACCCTGCCCGGCGCGTCCCCACTCCTGTGGAGAACGCCGCGCAGTCATCGCGTGTGGATACCGTACGACGAACAGGTGTTCGAGGGAAGTCAGTGGCGCGGCGTGTCGCCAGATCGATGCGGGAAGCGCGCGTCCTCCGGCAGGCGGAGTTCGATGACGAGCGCGTCCCAGACCCGCTGGGGATCCTCACCCGCCTCGAGGGCGTCGGAGGCCGTGCGGGAGCCCAAACCGGGCAGGACCAGGTCGTGCAGCAGTGCCTGCGCGTAGCGCGGATCGAACCGCTCCGCGAGGGAGGCGCGGAACTCCGACCTCTTCACACTCAGCGGATGTGCGCGAGGTTCTCGACCAGCTCCGCGGGCACGGTGTCCGGGATCGCGACGCCCTCGAGCAGGGCGATCCGGTCGGAGACCTCCCGCAGGACCGTGGAGAGCGGGACGTCGAGCGCGGTGCAGATCGCACCCAGGAGCTCGGAGGAGGCCTCCTTCTGGCCCCGCTCCACCTCGGAGAGGTAGCCGAGGGACACCTGGGCAGCGGAGGACACCTCGCGGAGGGTCCGGCCCTGCTGCTGGCGGATGGCCCGCAGGACATCGCCGATCTCGCGGCGCAGCACGACGGCGGGTGACTGCGTGGCGAAACGACCGGTGTAGGTGGGTCGCGACGCGGCGCGCCACCCGGGCTGCTCGCGGAGCCGGGAGTCGAGGGTGCTGCGGTTGGTGTTCATCACTGGGATCAACGGTCCGGGGCGCGCGTTTGTTCCGCGAGCGCCGCCAGTGTTCCAAGTGCTGATACGACCGCACCCCACCTGACCTCGTCCCGCTCCCCCGGCAGGCTGAGATGGCGGGTCAGGAACCGGCCCGTACCGGCATCGTGCGCGCAGATGACCACGGTGCCCTCGGCTGCGCCGTCGGCGGGGCCCGGGCCGGCAACGCCGGTGGTCGCCACGGCGAACCGTGACCCGAGCAGCCGGCTCGCGCCGCTCGCCATCGCCTCGGCCACCGCTGCCTGGACGGGACCGCCCTCGGCGAGGACGGCGGCCGGCACGCCGAGCACGGTCTCCTTCACCTCCGAGCAGTAGGCCACGACGCCGCCGCGGAGGATCGCGGAGACCCCGGGCACCGCTGCGAGAGTTGCGCTCACCAGGCCGGCGGTGAGGGACTCGGCGGTCGCCACGGTTCGCCCGTCGAGCGCCGCGATGGCGTCGTGGGCGGCGGCGAGCGCCGCCGCCGTCACCGGTGCTCCCGGCTGATCCGGACGGCGTCGAGCATGTACTGGACGCCGGTCCAGACGGTCACGGCCACGGCCAGGTACATGAGGACGGTCGCGGTGACGGAGAGGAAGGTGGCCAGCATGCCGGGCAGGAGCGCGTGCCACGGGACGAGCATGCCCACGATGAACACCATCTGCAGGGTCGCCTTCAGCTTCCCTCCCCGCGAGGCTGCCATGACCTCGCGGCGGATCATGAAGAAGCGCAGGACCGTGATGCCGAGCTCGCGGACGATGATGACGATCGTGACCCACCACGGGACCAGCCCGTCGACCGAGAGGAGCAGGAGCGCCGCGATGACGAGCGCCTTGTCCGCGATCGGGTCGAGGATCTTGCCGAGGTTCGTGATCAGGCCGCGGCTGCGCGCCAGGTGACCGTCCAGCTTGTCCGTGAGGGCTGCGAGGACGAAGACGGCGGTGGCGCCCACGCGCATCGCCGTGCCCTCCTGGAGGAACATCCACATGAACACCGGGACCATGAGGATGCGCAGCATCGTGAGGAGGTTGGCGATGTTCCAGGGGCTCACCTCCCGGTCAGGTCCCACGCGTCCTCATCTCCGTCGTCCTCGAACTCCTCGAGGGCGTCGCCCTCCGGTCGCGGTTCGCCCCGGAGCATCGCGAGCGTCGCGGGGAGGTCGTCGGGGTGGACGAGCACCTCCCGGGCCTTGGAGCCCTCCGACGGTCCCACGATCTCGCGAGACTCCAGCAGGTCCATCAGGCGTCCCGCCTTCGCAAAGCCTACCCGGAGCTTGCGCTGCAGCATCGAGGTGGACCCGAAGTTGGTCGTGATCACCAGCTCGGCGGCCTGGAGGAGCACGTCGAGGTCGTCGCCGATGTCCTCGTCCACCTGCTTCTTCTGGGCGACCACCGCCACGTCGTCGCGGTAGGTCGGCCGCATCTGTGCCTTCACGTGCGCCACGACGGCGTGGACCTCCGCCTCGGACACCCACGCGCCCTGGACGCGCATCGGCTTGGCGCGCCCCGACGGATGGAAGAGGGCGTCGCCCTGGCCGATGAGCTTCTCCGCCCCGGGCGAGTCGAGGATCACACGGGAATCCGTGACCGACGACGTCGCGAACGCCAGCCGGGACGGCACGTTCGCCTTGATCAGGCCCGTGACGACGTCGACCGACGGCCGCTGCGTGGCGAGGACGAGGTGGATGCCCGCGGCGCGGGCGAGCTGGGTGATGCGCTGGATCGACGCCTCCACGTCCCGCGGCGCCACCATCATGAGGTCGGCGAGCTCGTCGACGATCACGAGGAGGTACGGGTAGGGGGCGATCACGCGTTCGGAGCCCGGGAGGGGTTCCACCTTCCCGGTGCGGACGGCGGCGTTGAAGTCGTCGATGTGCTTGTACCCGAAGGCGGCGAGGTCGTCGTACCGCATGTCCATCTCCCGCACCACCCACTCGAGGGCCTCGGCGGCCTTCTTCGGGTTCGTGATGATGGGGGTGATGAGGTGCGGGATTCCCTCGTAGATGGTCAGCTCCACGCGCTTCGGATCCACGAGCACCATGCGGACCTGCTCGGGGGTCGCGCGCATCATGATCGAGGTGATCATGGAGTTGATGAAGGAGGACTTCCCGGAGCCCGTGGCGCCCGCCACCAGCAGGTGGGGCATCTTCGCCAGGTTCGCGACCACGTAGCCGCCCTCGACGTCCTTCCCCACCCCGACGACGAGCGGGTGCTCGGTGCGCAGGGCGTTGTGGGACCGCAGGACGTCTCCGAGGGCCACGGTCTCGCGGTCGGCGTTCGGGATCTCGATCCCGATCGCGGACTTCCCGGGGATCGGGGAGAGGATGCGCACGTCGGCGCTGGCCACCGCGTAGGCGATGTTCTTGGACAGCGCGGTCACCCGTTCCACCTTGGTTCCCGGGCCCAGCTCCACCTCGTACCGGGTGACGGTGGGGCCGCGCGAGAAGCCGGTGACGGTGGCGGGGATCTCGAACTCGTCGAAGACGGTGGTGAGCCGCTCCACCACGTGATCGTTGGTGGCGGACCGGACCTTGTGCGGTCCGCCCTTCACGAGCAGGGCGTCACCCGGCAGCGTGTAGACCACGTCGGGTGAGAGTTCGAGCTGCTCGGCCCGCGCGGGGAGGACCTGCGTCACCGGCGGCTGGAGGACCGCGTGGTCCTCCTCCTTCACCGACGCGCCGGACTTCCTCCCGCGCTTCGGCGCCGGCACCTCGTCGGACTCCGGAGTTTCGGTGGCGCCCGCGACCTCGACCGCCTCCTCGAACGGCTCGGGGGCCCGTTTGCGCACACGTGGGGTGGCGGGCCGCTCCGCGGCCAGATCGTCCTCCACCGGCGGGCGCCGGAACGCCCCGGCGAGCCGCCCGGGAACCGCGGCGACCGGAGTCGCCGTGATGATCAGCAGCGCGAGGACGGCCAGCAGGACGAGGAGGGGCACGGCGGCCCACACGGNNGAAGAGCAGGACGAGAGGCGCGGCGAGCGCCCACCCGAGGACGCCGCCGGCGGCCTCCGCGGCCGCGAGATCCTCGAGGGGGGAGGGCAGGTCGCTGCCGATGTGGACCAGGCCCGCGACGGCCGCCACGAGGATCCCCACCCCGATCGTGACCCGGCCGTTGGCGCGCGAGTCCTCCGGGTTGCGGAAGAGGCGGATCGCGAGGATCGCGAGGAGGACGGGCAGCAGCACGCCGAGGACGCCGATGAGGCCCGCCGCGGCGTGATGGATGACGTCACCGGCGAGGCCGGACAGCCCGAACCACTCGCGGATGGCGATCACGATCGCCACGGCGAGGAGCAGGAATGCCAGGCCGTCCTTCCGGAGCCGGGGATCACCGCCCTTCGCGGCGCGCGTCACCGCGCGTGTCGTTCCACCCACCAGTCGGGCTCCTCCCATCCAGAGGCCACGGACCATCCGGACCGGGAGCGCACGAGGGCGCGCGGGTGCGCGGCG
>DBPQ01000110.1:0-10357 GCA_002304945.1 Actinomycetales bacterium UBA1416
GCTCGCCGCCGGGCACACCACGCCGTACTTCCACGCCGCCACCCGTCCCGCCGTGCTCGAGGCCGAGGCCATCGACCGGCTCGCGGTGATCGCGGGCCTCGCCGAGGCCCCGTTCTACGTGGTGCACCTGTCGTCGGCCCCCGGGCTCGCCGCGGTGGCGCGGGCGCGGGAGGCGGGGGGCGCCGTCGTCGCCGAGACGTGCCCGCAGTACCTGCTGCTCGACGTCGCCGCCTACGGTGGCCCCGACGACGACCGCCTCGAGTCGCGGGCCGCCGTGATGAGCCCGCCGCTCCGCACGGCCGCGGACCGGGAGGCGCTGTGGGCGGGCCTGGCGAGCGGCGACATCCAGTTCGTGGGCACCGACCACTGCTCCTTCACCCTGCACGGCCAGAAGTCCGCGGCCACGGACTTCGCCCACACGCCCAACGGCGCGCCCGGGATCGAGCTCCGGATGGCGCTGTTGTGGTCCGAGGGCGTGGCCGCCGCGCGGCTCGATCCGGTGCGGTACGCCGAGGTCACCGCCACCAATGCGGCCCGCTACTTCGGGCTGTACCCGAGGAAGGGCGCGCTCGTGGCCGGCGCGGACGCGGACATCCTCGTCGTGGACCCGCGGCCCACCTGGACAGTCCGCGCGGCGGACCTGCACGAGAACACCGACCACACGCCCTACGAGGGCGTGCAGGTGACCGGCCGGGTGCGGGACGTGTTCCTGCGGGGGCACCGCGCCGTCGTCGGGGGGCGGCTGGGGGACGAACTTCCCACGGGCGAGTACCTGCGCTGCGGCGCCCCCGACCTGTCGATCACCTGAACTGCGCCACCTGAGAGGACCCCATGGCCATCACCGTCAACGGGCACGAGCACGAGATCCCGGGCAGCAAGCCGCTGATGACGTTCCTGCGCGAGGACCTGGGGCTCACGAGCGTGAAGCACGGCTGCGACGATGGCAGCTGCGGCTCGTGCATGGTGGTGGTGGACGGCAAGACGGTCAAGTCCTGCACCCGGGACGTCACCCGGTTCGAGGGCCGGATGGTGACCACCGCGGAGGGGCTCTCGGAGCCGGAGAAGGAGCTCTACGTCTCGGCCTACGAGCAGGAGGGGGCCGTGCAGTGCGGCTTCTGCATCCCCGGGCTCGTCATGGCGTCCAAGGCGCTGCTGGACAAGAACCCCGACCCCACCCGCGAGGAGGTGGCCACGGCCATCCGGTCCAACCTCTGCCGCTGCACCGGCTACCGGATGGTGGAGGACGCGGTGCTCCGCGCCGGGCGCATCATGCGGGGCATGGAGGAGATCCCCCCGCCGCCGGAGCACATCCGGATGTCCGACCGGGCGCCCCGCATCGACGCCGCCGAGAAGGTGCTGGGGACCGGGCTGTACGCCGACGACCTCCGCCTCCCCGGCATGGTGCACGCGAAGGCCTTGCGGTCCGCGCACCCGCGCGCGGTGATCGACCGCATCGACGTGACGGCGGCCCGCGCCCATCCCGCCTGCCTCGCCGTGCTGACGGCCGCGGAGGTGCCGGAGAACAAGATCGGGCACCTCGTGCACGACTGGGACGTGCTGCTCGCCGAAGGGGACATCACCCGGTACGTCGGGGATGCCCTGGCGCTCGTGGTGTGCGAACGGGAGGAGGATCTCGACGAGGTGCTCGGCCTCATCGAGGTGGACTACACCGTGCTCGAGCCGGTGACCAGCCCGGACCAGGCGCTCGCTCCCGACGCCCCGGAGCTGCACCCCGGGGGGAACACCCTGACCCACCAGCAGGTGAAACGCGGCAACGCGGAGGCGCGGCTGGCGGCGTCCGCGTTCACGGTGACCCACACGTTCCACACGTCCCGGCAGGAGCACGCGTTCCTGGAGCCCGAGTGCGCGGTGGCCCAGCCATGGGGCGACGGCGGGGTGGAGGTCTTCACGGGCGGCCAGGGCGTCTACGACGAGCAGCGCGAGATCTCGCTCATGCTCCGGCTCCGCCCGGAGCAGGTGCACTCCCACTCGATGCTCGTGGGCGGCGGGTTCGGCGGCAAGGAGGACATGAGCGTCCAGCACCACGCGGCGCTCGCCGCATGGCACCTCGGCCGGCCGGTCAAGGTGAGGTTCTCCCGGCAGGACAGCCTCGACTACCACGTGAAGCGCCACCCGATGGACATCACCGTGACCCTGGGGTGCGACGCCGCGGGGCGCCTCACCGCGGCGAGGGTGCGGATCGTCGCGGACACCGGCGCCTACGCCTCCCTCGGCGGGCCGGTGCTGCAGCGCGCGGTCACGCACGCGGGCGGGCCGTACGACTACCAGGACTTCGACGCCGAGGGCGTCGCCGTCTACACGAACAACCCGCCGGCCGGCGCGTTCCGCGGCTTCGGGGTGGCGCAGTCCGCGTTCGCGATCGAGGGCGCCGTCAACCTGCTCGCGGAGAAGGCGGGCATCGACGCCTGGGAGTTCCGGTACCGGAACGTGGTCCGGCCCGGCGCGGAGCTGCCGAACGGGCAGATCGCGGACGAGTCGGTGGGTCTGGCGGAGTGCCTGGAGGCGCTGAAACCGGATTGGGATGCCGATCCCCACGCGGGGCTCGCGGTGGCGTTCAAGAACTCCGGGCTCGGCATGGGCGTGCCGGACGTGGGCCGGGCGATCGTCTCGGTGGAGGACGGGCGGGTGCACATCCGCACCTCGGCCGCCTGCATGGGCCAGGGCATCGCGCAGATGGCCCAGCACATGCTGTGCGAGACCGTGGACCTCCCCCCTGACCGGGTGGTGGTGGAGGCCCCGGACACCGAGCGCACCCCGGACGCCGGCACCTCCACCGCGTCACGGCAGACGGTGTTCACCGGAGAGGCGGTGCGGCGCGCGGCGCTCGGACTGCGGGAGGCCCTCGAGGCTGCCGGATCCCTGGAGGCGCTGGAGGGGCGGGAGTTCGCGGGCGAGTTCGCGCCACCCACGGACCCGCTGGGGTCCGAGAAGGCGAATCCCGTCAGCCACGTCACCTACGGCTACGGCGCCCAGCTCGTGCACCTTGCCGAGGACGGCAGGGTCGCGAAGGTGGTCGCGGCCCACGACGCCGGCACGGTGGTGAACCAGCAGGCGCTGGTCGGGCAGATCGAGGGCGGCATCGTCATGGGGCTCGGCTACGGGCTCACCGAGGACTTCGTGGTGGAGGACGCCGTGCCGCGGACGACGTTCGGCAAGCTCGGGCTGATCCGCTCCACCCAGACCCCGGAGATGGAGGTCCGGATGGTGCAGGGCCCCGGGGTGCTGCCGTTCGCGTACGGCGCCAAGGGCGTCGGCGAGATCTGCCTCATCCCCACCGCCCCGGCGGCCGCGCACGCCTACTACCGGCGCGACGGCGTGGTGCGGGACTCCCTGCCGCTCGCGGGCACGTTCTACAAGCCGTGACCGATATCGCCGCGCGGGCACGGGAGTGGTGGGACGCCGGGCTTCCGTTCGTCCGCGCCACCGTGGTCTCCACCTGGGGTGCCGCGCCTCTCCCCGTGGGATCGGTCATGCTGGTCGGCCCCGGGATGGAGGTGATCGGCGGGGTGTCCGGTGGGTGCGTCGAGGGGGACGTCCTCGAGGTGGCCCGCGAGCTGCTCGCCTCCGGCGGGTCCCGGCTGCTCCGCTACGGCGTTTCCGACGACGACGCCCGGGCCGTCGGGTTGTCCTGCGGCGGGGACATCGAGGTGGCCGTCGAGCGGGTGGAGCCGGATTCCGGAGCGGCACCGCCGGCCCGCGAGGAGGCCCTGCCGCGACTGGTCATCGCAGGGTCGAACGAGGTGTCGGTTGCCCTGGCGAGCCTCGGCGGCCCCTTGGGTCGGCAGGTGACCGTGTGCGACGCGCGGGGAGCGTTCCTGCAACCGGCCCGTTTCCCGGAGGAGGCCGAGCTGGTGGTGGACTGGCCTCACCGGTACCTGGCCGCCGAGGAGGCGGCCGGGCGGCTGGACGGGCGCACCGCCGTCGCCGTCCTCACGCACGACGAGAAGTTCGACATCCCCGTCCTGGCGCTGGCGCTGCGGCTCCGGCAGCGCGGGCGGCTCGGGTACGTGGGCCTCATGGCCTCGCGCCGCACGCTCCTCGACCGCCGCGCCCGGCTCGCCGAGGAGGGGATCAGCGCCGTGACCATCGGCCTCCTCCGCTCCCCCATCGGACTGGCCATCGGGGCGCGCGGACCCGGGGAGATCGCGATCAGCATCGCGGCGGAGATCATCGCGGAGTCCCGCAGCGCATAGCCTTGCCGGGGAGGTGGTGCGCGCGTGAGGGGTCGTGATCGGACCGGCATGGCTGCAGAGCCGGATCTGAGGGCGGCCCGCGGCCGGGTGGCCGAGCACGGTCTCCTCCCCTATCTCCTGCTGGCGGGAACGGTGCTGTTCTGGGGGACGAGCTTCGCCGCGACGAAGTCCGCCTACACGGACCTCGCCCCGATGACGGTGGTGTGGCTCCGGATGATCGTCGCCAGCCTCGTGTTCCTCCCGGTCTGGCGGATGCTGCCGCGCCCCGTCCGCCGGCCCGGCGACCGGCGCGTCCTCGCGCTCTCGCTCGCCTTCATCCCGTGCGCCTACTTCGCGCTGGAGGGGTTCGCCATCCAGTACACCACCTCCAGCCAGGCGGGCGTCATCGCCGCGACCGCCCCGCTCATGGTGGCCGCGGGGGCGTGGCTGGTGCTGCGCGAACGGCTGTCGGTGCGGACGGTGGTGGGGATCCTGGTGTCGATGGCCGGGGTAGGGGTCCTCGCGCTCGGCGGGGTGGCCGGCGAGACCGCGCCCAACCCCCTGCTCGGCAACCTGCTCGAGGTGGGGGCGATGGCGGGGGCGGCAGGGTCCACCATCACGATCCGGCACCTCGCTGGCCGCTACGACCCGTGGTTCCTCACCGGCCTCCAGATGGCCACGGGAGCGCTGTTCTTCGCGCCGCTTGCGCTGGCGTCCGGGCCGATCGCGTGGGGAGAGGTGGCGTTCGGGACGTGGGCGGCGGTGGCGTACCTGGGGATCTTCCCGAGCCTCGTGGGCTTCGGGTTGTACAACTCGGCGCTCCGGCTGCTGCCGGCGAACCGCGCTGCCACGTCCCTCAACCTCATCCCGGCGGTTGCGGTGCTGACCGGGTGGTTGGCCCTCGGCGAGTCGCTGTCCTGGGTTCAGCTCGTGGCGTGCGCCGCGATCGTCGCGGCGGTGGTGTGGGCCGGGACGGCCCGTGCGAGTGGCAACGAGGTGGCGGTGGCGGCCCCGGCACGCGGGACCCGGCGGTAGGATCGCCACGCGGGCCAACGGCGGCCCCGGCTCCCGGGGGTGAGCCACATCCCCTGCGGGAGACCAAGGAGTTCGTCATGAGGAAAGTCCACGCCGCGCGCCTCACCAGCATCGACCCGGGGACATCGATCAGCGACTACCTCATCAGGCACGGGACCGAGACGCCGGAGACCACGCTGTACCGCGAGAAGGTCGGCGACAGCTGGGTGGACTGGTCGGCGGCGAAGACCCTGGATGTGGTGCGCGGCATCGCGCAGGGCCTCCGCAGCGCCGGGTACGGTCCCGGCGACCGCATCGCGATCATGTCCCACACCCGCCTGGAGTGGACGCTCGCGGACCTCGCGATCTGGCACATCGGCGGCGTGCCGGTGCCGGTGTACGAGACCTCCTCCCCCGCGCAGACGCAGTGGATCCTCTCCGATGCCGGGTGCGTGGGAGCGTTCGTCGAGGACGCGGCGCTGGCCGCCGTCGTCGCCGCGGCACGGGACGAGGAGGGCGGTCACGCCGTCCGGGACGTCTGGGTGTTCGACGAGGGCGGGCTGGACCGCCTCCGCGAGCTCGGCGCTGACCTCACGATCGTGGAGGCGGACGACGCCGTCGCCAACGTGGGGCTCGACGACGTCGCCACCATCATCTACACGTCTGGCACCACGGGCCTCCCCAAGGGCGTGGTCCTCACGCACGGGAACTTCGTGGAGCTGGGCGAGGAGACGATCGCCCTCATCACCGACGTGCTGCGAGAGCGGGGCGCCTCCCTACTGTTGTTCCTCCCGCTGGCCCACATCTTCGCCCGCGTGATGGAGGTGATCATGCTGATCGCACCGGTGCCCCTGGGGCACACGGAGACGAAGCGCGCGGTGGCGGACCTCGCCACCTTCCGGCCCACCACCATCGTGGGCGTCCCCCGCGTGTGGGAGAAGATCTACACCAGCGCCGAGATGAGGACCGGCAAGGGCGTGAAGAAGTCGATCTTCCGGTGGGCGACCCGGGTGGCCGTGGTCCACTCCCGTGCCCTCGAGACCCCCGGCGGGCCGAGCCGCGCGTTGAGGCTGCAGCACCGCGTGGCCGACCGNNCACTACATGTTCTCCGCCGGCGCCCCGCTGGGCGAACGGCTCGGGAACTTCTACCGGGGAATCGGCGTCACCATGCTGGAGGGCTACGGCCTCACCGAGACGACGGCGCAGGCCTCCCTGAACACGTACGTGCACACCCGGATGGGCACGGTCGGGCGGTGCATGCCGGGCACCTCGTTCCGGATCGCGGACGACGGCGAGATCCTGGTCAAGGGGGTCGGCGTGTTCCGCGAGTACCACCAGAATCCGGCCGCCACCGCTGAGGCGATCCGGGACGGCTGGTTCCACACCGGGGACCTCGGTTCCTTCGACCCGGACGGCTACCTCTCGATCACGGGGCGGAAGAAGGAACTGATCGTCACCGCGAGTGGCAAGAACGTGGCCCCGGCGCCCCTCGAGGACCCGTTGCGGGCCCACCCGCTGATCTCGCAGGTGGTGGCGGTCGGGGACAACCGGCCCTTCATCGCCGCGCTCATCACGCTGGACGCGGACGTCCTGCCGGTGTGGCTCGAGAACCACGACCGCCCCCCGCTCACCGTGGAGGAGGCCCGCACCGACCCGTTCGTACTCGAGCACATCCAGGACGCGGTGGATCGCGGGAATGCGCGCGTCTCCCGCTCGGAGTCGATCCGCGAGATCCGCATCCTCCCCGGGGACTTCACGCTGGAGAACGACATGCTCACGCCCACCTTCAAGGTGAAGCGCGAACTGGTGCTCGCGGCCCACGCCGACCTGATCGACTCGATCTACACGTAGGTGGACGAGCGCGCGGCCTGCACCGGGCGCTTGGTCTGGCGTTACTTCGGCGCCACCACCGCGACGCCGTTGGCGCGCGCCGCTTCGGCGAGACGGTCGTCGTAGGTCACGATCGCAGCCAGGTCATCGCCCAGGCTGAGGGCAGCGGCGAGGTGCACCGCGTCGAGGCCGCGGACAATGACAGGGTCGAGGCGCCCGGCCTCCTCGAAGATCGCTGTCGACACCTCGAGGAGTGTCACGGCGTCCAGGACCGCGCGAGCCTGCACCACTCGATCGGGCGCGGCCCGGCGCACGGCGCGCACCAGTTCCGTGCGCGCCAGGTCGCTCGAGACGGGGTCGCGCTCCGCCGCCACCAGCCACGCTCGGAGCGCGTCGGTCTCGGCCTCGGCGACGACGAGCTTCACCAGCGCCGAGGCGTTCTGCTTGAGAGCCCTGATGCCGACCTGCGTCATGTGCTACCTGGCACATGACGTTCTCGATTGGCGGACCGTCCACTACCTGCTCGCCACCTCGCGCCCCGATGGCAACCGATACGCTCCCGGGGTTGCCAGCGGTCGTCGTATCGGAAGCCGTTGGAATGTGCCCTGCGGCAGCCAGAGTTCCGACGGAATGAAATACACGACCCTGTCGGTGGATATCAAACCGGTGTATCGCATCCCGTTGGAATTGCCGTTCACCCCAACTCACCACCACGGCCCGAATCTCGCGCGGACGGGTGAGATGGGGTATCGCCGGGGACGGCCGTGTCGGACCCCCGTGAGAGTGTGGGGACCATGACCTCGAGCTGGACGCCCTGGGATGAGGAGCCCCCGCCGGACCCGGAGGAGCTGCCCCCCGACCCGCACGATGACCACGTCCCCGGCGACCCGTGGGACGCCTCCTCGTCGCGCGGAGGGACGAGGGGCACGACGTCGGCCGCGGCTGCGCCGTCCAAGCTGACCGCGTCGTCCAAGCCCACACCGCCCGCGCGTGCCGTGCAGCGCGACGCGGCCGGGCTGCGCGATGAGGCCCTCACCATCCTCCGCACCCTCACCGGGAACCCGGACGCCGAGTTCCACCCCGGGCAGTTCGAGGCCATCGAGGCGCTGGTCGCACACCACCGGCGGGCGCTCGTGGTGCAGCGCACCGGGTGGGGGAAGTCCGCGGTGTACTTCATCGCCGCGCTCCTGCAGCGCCGGGCCGGCTCCGGGCCCGCCCTGATCGTCTCCCCCCTGCTCGCCCTCATGCGGGACCAGGTCGCCGCCGCAGAACGTGCCGGAGTCCGCGCCGCCGCTATCAACTCCGCGAACGTCACCGAGTGGGGGGACATCGAGCGGCTGCTGGATGACGACGCAGTCGACGTCCTCTTCGTCTCCCCCGAGCGCCTCGTCAACCCCCGCTTCCGGGCCGAGCAGCTCCCCCGCCTCGTGGGCTCCGCCGGGCTCCTCGTCATCGACGAGGCCCACTGCATCAGCGACTGGGGGCACGACTTCCGCCCCGACTACCGCCGCATCCGGGACCTCATCGCCGACCTTCCCGACGGCGTCCCCGTCCTCGCCACCACCGCGACGGCGAACGCCCGAGTGGTCGAGGACGTGGCCGAGCAGATGGCCGCCGGCGGCCACGAGGTGTTCACCCTCCGCGGCGCGCTCGCCCGCGACTCTCTCCGCCTTGGGGTCCTCGAGCTCGGCACCGCGTGGCGCCGCCTGGCCTGGCTCTCGGAGCACTTGGGTGACCTGCCGGGCAGCGGGATCGTCTACTGCCTCACGGTGGCAGCCGCTGAGGACGCCGCCGCCCTGCTGGTCAAGGCAGGCCACCGCGTCCTGCCCTACACCGGCCGCACCGACGCCGCCGAGCGCCTCGCCGCGGAGGAGGCCCTCAAGGCCAATGAGGTGAAGGCGCTGATCGCAACCTCCGCGCTCGGCATGGGCTTCGACAAGCCGGACCTCGGCTTCGTCGTGCACCTGGGCGCCCCCAGCTCTCCCGTGGCCTACTACCAACAGGTCGGCCGTGCCGGCCGCGCCACCCCGAACGCCGACGTCCTCCTCCTGCCCGGGGACGAGGACCGCGCCATCTGGCACTGGTTCGCCACCAACGCGATGCCCACCCAGGCCAAGGCGGACGCCGTGCTCGGCGCCCTCGCGGCGGCGTCGGGACCGCTCTCGGTGGGCGCGCTGGAGGCACGGGTGGACATCAAGCGGAGCCCGCTGGAGCTGCTGCTGAAGGTGCTGGCCGTCGACGGCGCGGTGGAGGCAGTCAAGGGTGGCTGGATCGGTACCGGCCGGCCGTGGACCTACGACGCCGAGCGCTACGAACGCATCGCCGCGGCACGAGTGGCCGAGCAGGACTCGATGCTGACCTATCAGCACCTCGACACCTGCCGCATGGCCTACCTCACCGCCGAGCTGGATGACCCGCACGCTGCCCCGTGTGGACGCTGCGACGCCTGCGCCGGCCCGTGGTACCCCACCGACATCACGCTGCCCACCACCCAGGCGGCCCGCCAGTCCCTCGACCGCGTCGGTGTCCCTGTCGCGCCCCGCTCGCTGTGGCCCACCGGCCTCGACCGCCTCGGCATCACGGTTGACGGCAAGCCGGTGCGGGGCCGGATCGCGGCGGAGGATCAGGTGGCCGAGGGGCGGGTGGTCGCCCGGCTCTCCGACCTCGGCTGGGGCGGGCCGCTGCGGGAGCTCTTTGCCCCCGACACCGACGGCCGCCGGGTCGATGGCGAGGTGCCGCCGGAACTCGCCCGCGCCTGCCTGCGGGTGCTGAAGGAGTGGGACTGGGCGGAACGGCCGGGTGCCGTCGCCTGGGTGCCGAGCGCCAGCCGGCCCCGGCTCGTGGAGTCGCTCGCCACCGGGATCGCGACCGCCGGGCGGCTCGAACTGCTCGGGCCGCTCGACCTGATGGGAACCGCCGAGCCCGTCGGCTCGACCAACAGCGCGTTCCGGGTGCGGGACGTGTGGGGCCGCTTCGCGGTGCCGGCGGCGATGGCGCGGCGCCTGTCCGAGCTGGCCGGTCCCGTGCTGCTCGTCGACGACGTCGTGGACTCCCGCTGGACCATGACCGTGGCGGGGCGGTTGCTGCGGCGGGCGGGCGCGGGCGCGGTGCTGCCGTTCGCGCTCGCCTCGGTCGGCTGACCAGCGCAACTGGCGAGCGGCAACTTCGGTGGAACCCCGGCACGCCCGGCGAGCGGGCCCGTAGCCTGCTGGAAACGACAGCGTGGCGGAAGGAGCCCCGGTGGGCGCACCCAGTGACATCATCCTCGGCCTGGACGTCGGCACCACGGCGGCGAAGGCGTCCCTCTTCTCCCTCGACGG
>DBPQ01000110.1:10434-30373 GCA_002304945.1 Actinomycetales bacterium UBA1416
ATCGTCGGGATCTCCATCAGCACCGCCATGCACGGCCTCGTCGGGCTCGACCGGGAGCTGAGGCCCGTCACGGAACTGCTCACCTGGGCGGACTCCCGCGCCTGGAAGCAGGCGGAGGTCCTCAACGAGCACTCCACCGGGCCCCGACTGCACCACACGAGCGGCACCCCCACCCACCCGATGTCCCCGCTGGTGAAACTCCGCTGGATCCGGGAGAACCAGCCGGACCTCCTCGCCGACACCGCCCACTGGGTGGGCCTGAAGGACTGGGTGCTCGCCGTCCTCACGGGCAAGGTCGCCACCGAGCTCTCCACGGCGTCCGGCAGCGGGATGCTCGACATGGAGGAGCGCGCCTGGAACCCCGAGGCCATCGACATCGCCGGGATACGCCCGGCCCAGCTCCCGCACATCCACGACACCACCGACATCCTCCCCCTGGGGCGCGACGCCGCGGCCACGATCGGCCTGCGGGCCGGACTGCCCGTCGTCGTCGGCGCCGGCGACGGGCCGCTCGGCAACCTCGGCACCGGGGCCATGGAGCCCGGCAAGGCCGGGCTCTCCATCGGCACCTCGGGCGCGGTCCGGATGGTGGTGCGCACCCCCGCCGTCGTCTCCGGGCTGTTCTGCTACGCCCTCACCCGCGACACCTGGGTGGCCGGCGGCGCCGTCAGCAATGGCGGGATGGTGCAACGCTGGCTCACCGAGACCTATGCACGGGGATGCGACGACGCCGAGGCCTGCCGCCGCGCGGAGACCATCCCTCCCGGCTCGGACGGCCTCGTCATGATCCCCTACCTCGTCGCGGAGCGGGCCTCCCTGTGGGACGCGGAGATCCGTGGCGCCTTCCTCCACGTGCGCCAGGCCCACACCCCCGAGCACTTCCTCCGCGCCGGCGTCGAGGGGGTGGCCTTCCAGCTCTGGACCATCCTGCGCCGGGTCCGCATGATCAACCGGGTAGAGGAGGTGCGCGCCACGGGCGGCGTGTTCCGCTCGCCGCTGTGGCGTGACGTCGTCGCCGGCGTCCTCAACCGGCCCCTCATCGTCACGGGTGCCGCCGAGGGGTCAGGGCTCGGCGCGGCCATCCTCGGCGCGAGGGCGCTCGGCATCGTCGAGTCCCTCAAGGAGGGCTACGACCTGCTGCGCGGCGAGGTCGAGGAGACCCGCGTCCCCGTCACCGAGGAGGCGCGGCTGGCCTACGAGACGATGCACTACGAGGTGCCGAAGCTCCTGCAGCGCTACGGGCGGCTCGGCGCGGACATCCGCTGAGGGGGCCCGGCGGGCTGCCCGCGTGGCTCACTGGTTGGCGGAGCGCCACCAGAGCGGGTGGTGCTCCCGCAGCTCGTGGTGGGACGGCATCGGGTAGAACGCGAGCTCGCTGCCGTTGCCGTAGTAGAAGCCGCTCCCGTGCTTCACCATCCGGTAGGTGAAGGCCGCGGACTGGAGCCGCTCCACGATCTTCGTGTCCTTGTCCGCCCGGGACACCTCCACCAGCACCTCGCGCAGGTGGTGCAGGTTCTTGTACGGCAGGTCGATGCCCCGCCCGCTCTCGGGGTCCGTGGCGAGCTCCCCCAGATCGAGCTCGACGAAGCACAGTCCCGGGAAGCGCACGAGCTTCGAGGGCGAGATGACGATGCTCTCGTAGAAGCTCCGTGGGTCCTGCGAGCTGGCCACGAGCGAGTTGACGGGGGCGAGCTCCTTGTAGAGGTGGAGCTCGGTGTCGGTGGGCAGCTCCCCCGTCGCGCGCTCGAGGCCGAGGGTGGCCCCGTACGCGGTGGTGAGGTGGAGCGTGCCGAGCGCACTCACCGGGATGTGCTCGAGCACCCGGTAGGTGGAGACGTACACCGAGCTCTTCGGCCGCCCGTCGGGGTGCGTGACGCATCGTGCGAACGCGGCGTCGAGGTCGAAGTAGTCGCCCAGCCTGGCGGGATCCACGTCGAAGAACAGCGCCTGGCCCTTGGACTTGTACTCGTACCCCGTGGCGTAGTACTGCCCGAACTTCTCCGGCGGCAACTGGGAGGCGATCAGCGCCTCGGGCACCAGCGAGTAGTACAGGTACGTCTCCATCGCGCAACCCCCGTCGGTTGGTCCGTCTGTGGTCCGTTCAGGATAATCGGCGGCGGCGTCCGGCGCGTTCCGAGCCGTCACCGGAGGCCCGGTTTCGCCCGGCGACCGCCCCGGTCACGCCCTTTTCGCTCCCGAGCCGTACGTGGACGTGCACTCGGTCCCCAGAGAGGGCCGGGGTAGACTCCCCGCCGGTGGGACGGGCGTCCCAGAGGGAGGAATCGACCATGAAGCGCCACATCGCAGCAGCAGCCGCGGCACTCGCCGCCGTCGCCCTCGTGGGGTGCACGAGCACGGGTTCGTCCGCGCCCGCGGCCTCGAGTGAGGCAGCGCCGTCGGCGGGCTCAGCGGCGCCCGCGGCAGGGGACCCGCTCGAGGTCGGGATCGCCCAGATCGTCGCGCACCCCTCGCTCGACGCGCTGCGCGACGGCTTCATCGAGGGCATGGGCGAGGCCGGCTGGACCGAGGAGTCCGGCACGGTCACCTACGAGACCGCCAACGCGCAGGGCGATCAGTCCACCCTTGCCCTCATCGCCCAGAACTTCGCCGCCAAGGACCTGATCGTCGCGATTGCCACGCCCACCGCCCAGGCCATCGCCCAGGCGGTGCCGGACAAGCCCATCTTCTTCGCCGGCGTCACCGACCCGGTGGGTGCCGGACTCGTCTCCTCCCTCGAGGAACCGGGCGGCAACATCACCGGTACCTCGGACATGCCCCCGATCGAGGAGCAGCTCGCGCTCATCCGCGAGATCCTCCCCGAGGCGGAGACCATCGGGCTCGTCTACAGCTCCTCCGAGACGAACTCCGAGATCCAGGCGGGCATGGTGCAGGACGCCGCCCCCGAGTTCGGCTTCACGGTCCGCGAGGTCACCGTCATCAACTCCTCCGAGGTGCAGCAGGCCACGGAGGCGATCACGGACGTGGACGTCTTCTTCGTGGGCACCGACAACACCGTGGTCTCCGCCATCGAGACCCTCGTGGCCGTGGGTGAGCGCAATCAGATCCCGGTGATCGTCTCCGACCCGGACTCCGTGCCCCGCGGGGCGCTCGCCGCCCTCGCCGTCGACTACTTCGAGCAGGGCCTCCAGACCGGGCGGATGGCCGCGCGCATGCTGGCGGAGGGCACCGATCCCAGCGCGATCCCGGTCGAGGTGGCCAGCGAACTCCAGCTCTCCCTGAACCCAGGCGCGGCCGACCGGATGGGGGTCGCCCTCCCGCAGTCGGTGCTGGACCGGGTGGACGTGCTCGTCGAGGACTAACCGAGGATCGCGTCCATCATGCGGGTGGTGCGGAGCGCACTGCGCCCCGTGCTCGGGCTGGTGCCCCGCCCGCGCAGCTCCTCGAGGATGGCCGCGACGAGCGGCCCGTGGACGTGCGGCGGATCAGCGACCTCGTAGGCAGCCGCACCCTCTGCCGTCAGCAGGTGGACCGGCGTCGGCGCGAAGCTGGCGAACGAGAGCACGCCCTCGGTCCCGGTGATCACCGTCTCGTCGACGGCGTCGGGCGTGCCGAACGCCCACGACCCCGAACCGACCACGTCCCCGAAGCGGTAGCTCGCCGAGACGGCGTGGTGATCGGATGACGAGACACCGGCGACGTCGTCGGCCGGCCCCAGGAGGTGGTCGAGCACGTCGAGGGTGTGGCAGGCCGTCTCGTAGAACTCGCCGCCGCGGTTGCGCTCGGGGTCCCACCGCCAGCCGGTGAAGTCGGTGGGCTTGCGCCACGTGGTCTGGACGGAGAGCGGGCGCCCCAGCACGCCGGCGTCCAGCAGCTCCCGGACCTTCGCGAACCGGGGCAGCGCCCGGCGGTAGTAGGCGACCCACAGGTGCACCCCGGCGTCCTCCGCCGCCTCGACCATCCGGGTCGCCTCTGGCGCGGACATCGCCATCGGCTTCTCCACCAGCACGTGCTTGCCCGCCCGCGCCGCGGCGATGGCGTACTCGGCGTGCGAGGCCGTGGGCGTGGCGATGTAGACGGCGGTGACCTCAGGGTCCTCGACGACGGCGGCCGCGTCCGTGGACCACCGCCCCACGCCGTGGCGGGCCGCGAAGTCGCGCGCGCGCTCGGGGTCCCGCCGCATCACATGCACGACGTCCGAGTCCGCCGCGCGGAAGATCGCCGGGGCGGCCTTGCGTTCCGTGACGTCGCCCACGCCGATGATTCCCCAACCGATCATGCCCGCCATCCTTTCATCCCCCGGGCGATGGGATCACCGCGCCAGAAAGTCCGCCGCCACTGTCCGGGTCACGGCGATGTCGAGCACGAGCACCCCCCGGGCGCCCCGCTGCACCCAGTCCTCGAGCACGTCGAGATCGGCGAGGCGCGAGATGCGGTGCCCCGCGGCGCCCATCGCCCGGCCGAGGGCGGCGAAGTCCGCCTCCTCGAGGAGCATGCCGGCATCGTCGACCCCCTGGACGGCGTACTGGTGCAGTTCGGCGCCGTAGGCCGCGTCGTTGAACACCACGACGACGCCGGAGGGCGCCTCGGTCACGAACGTCACCAGGTCCGGGAGCGCCATGAGCCCGCCGCCGTCGCCGGTGACGAGCACGGTGGTGCGGTGCGGCCGTGCCGTCGCGGCGCCCACGGCCGAGGAGGAGCCGAGGCCGATGGACTGGAACGCCGTCCCCACGAGGATGAGTTCGCTCGGGTGACCGATCCGGGCATGCTGCGGCATCCATCCGACGAACTGCCCGCCGTCGTGCACGAGCGCCCGGCCGGGCGGCAGGAGATCATCGAGCCGCCGGGCCACCAGCCGGGGATCGAGCCTGCCGTCGGGGGCGTGCTCGGGGATCCCGGTGAGGTCCGGGCGCAGGTCCTCCGCAGCGTGCGGGGCGCGGTCCCGCCACGTGCCGCCGGCCGGGGGCGACGCGGTGCCGTCGTCCAGTGCGCGGAGGAGAGCGTCGGCGAACGCTCCCGCGTCCGCCCGGACAAACCGGGTGACCCGGGGATGGGTGACCGGCTCGGTGTCCACCCGGATGACCTCACGGGCGTTGGCGAGGAGGCGGCCCTTCCGATCCTGGAAGTCGTTGAGCCCGATCCCGACCGCGAGCACCACGTCCGCCGCGGTGATCAGCTCCCACGCCCGCGGTGAGCTGAAGCCGCCGGCGATGCCGAGGTTCCACGGCGAGTCCGGCAGGTCCGCGGCCATCACGGAGGTGGCGAACAGCGCGCCGAGCCGGTCCCCCACACGCCGCAGCGCGTCTCCGGCGCCGGCGAGATGAACGCCCCGGCCGAGCAGGAGGAGGGGGCGCGCGGCGCCGCGGAGGGCGACGGCGGTGGAGGCCACGTCGTCGTGGTCGGGGCTGGAAACCGTGGCGGCCGCGCCGGACGGCGCGTGAATTTGGGTGACGGCGGGCTGCGTCGCGACATCGACGGGCAGCAGGAGCGCGACGGGAGTGCGGTCGCGTTCGGCCAGGTCGTAGGCGTGGTGGGCGGAGGCCGCGGCGTCGCTACCGGTGACCCTGACGACGGGGACGCCGAGCGTGGTGGCGATGGCCTGTTGGTCCACATCCCACCACCGCGGACCGGCGTCCGGGCCCGCGCCCGCGATCAGCACGAGCGGCACGCGGGCGAGACGCGCCTCGGCGAGGCTGGTCAGCGAGTTGGTGAAGCCGGCGCCGTAGGTGGTGGTGGCCGTCGCCACGGCGCCGCCGGCGAGCACGTGGGCGTGCGCCGCCGCGACGGTGCCCGCCTCATGCCGCATGCGCACGTACGGGGCGCCAGTAGCGGTGAGGTGACCGACCATCCACGCGTTCCCGCTGCCCATCACGCCGAAGATCGCCCCACTGCGTGCGGCGGCGACCTCGGCGACGGCGGTGGAGACGGTCACTGTCCGCGTGAGAGTGTCCCTGGTCATCAGGTCAGGATGCAACGCACCTCGCGGGCCGGCAACAGATGGGGTGTCACCCCGCCCTGCTCAGTCCCTGCGGGCAGTCGGCGTGCTGTTTGCGGGACCGTGCAGCTACAGGTCCAGTAGCAGCGCCAGAATCTCACGCACCTCGCTCAGGACCACAGGTCCGACATTTCCTGTGCGCTGGTGGATCCGAGCCGTGGTCACGGATCGCACGTGTTGACACTGCGCCGACGATCGTGCCGCGAGCCGGTTGTCCTCATCGGGATCGATGACCGCCTCGGTACTGCTCTGCCGAATGGTCCGGGTCAGCGGCACAACCTGTATGACGTTCGGCCCGCCCTTCAGGATCCGGTTCGCTGTCACGACAATAGCTGGCCGACGGAGTCCGGCCTCGCTTCCGGTGGGCGTTCCGAGGTCGAGTTCGACGACGTCACCCGGCGTAAGCATCCAACCACGCGGTTTCGTCGTCGGTGAGCTCCGCCCGCAGATCCTGCGCCATGGTGTCCTGGCGGAGCGCGCGGATCGCCCTGCTCACCGTCTCATCGATCGTCTCGTGGCGTTCCGCCGCCAATCGGGTCACCCGCGCATGCGTGTCTCTGCTGATGCGGATCGTCGTTGTCTGGGACATGCAGCAAATCGTACGTTCTGTAGACTAATCAGTCTACAGGGCGTCGAACGCCGGCTCCTTCCAGTCGCACGGCAAGGTTGGGGCTCACCCGGGCGTGGCCGTGCAGGACGCGGCTCAACGTCACGCGGGAGATCCCGAGCCGGGATGCTGCCTCCCCGACACTCAGCCCGAGATCAGCCAGCACCTCCTCGCGGAGGATCTCCCCGGGATGCACCGGAGTATTCATCACCATCTTCTTCACCTCTCTCAAGAGAAGTTGACCGAGGTCAAGCTCGCACGACGCCCGCGTGATCCCCTCCTCTGACCGCGCCAGGTGCGGCCAGATACGGGCGTTCCTTCCCGTGGGGCGCGAACCCACAGCCCAGCCTACACACGGGAGCGAGCGAGTACTCGAGACCCTCGGCGACCTGCGTCACCCCAGCTCACAAACCTGCTCCCTCCTGGCTGAATGTGTCGAGCGTAGCGGCCCTGAGCTGAAGGACACTCTCCAAACACGGCGTGGGGCCGTTCAGGGAGCCTGCTGCTGGGAGGTCACGAGTGTCGCGGCGAGGAGCGCGAGCATACGCAAGGACTGACGAGAGGCCACCACCCCACCGCGGTCCGCGGATCAGGGCGCCGTCCAGGACGTCTGCACGACGACGACCTCCCCGCGCTGGGCCACGGTGGTCAGTGTCTGAGGGGCGCCAGGAGTCGTGTGCACCCACTGTGACCCGGCCTCCTCCTGGATATCGGGGTCCCTGCCGAACGTCTCGGTGTAGTGCTCGATGAGATCGTCGCGGGCTTCCGGAGGGTAGTACGCCCGCTCGAAGGCCATCTCACCGATCACTTCCACGTGGCTGGAGTCCGGTTCCCGCGAGGGCTGCGCCGGCCGGGAAGGCCAGTCGAGCGCCTCGTCGGCCTTGGCCTTCCGCTCGGCTTCGAGCCTCCTGGCCTCCTCGACGAGTTCCTCCGCATCGTCGATGAGCCTTTCTGCCGTCTCTGTGGGCGCCAACCAGCAGGTTGCCGATCCCAGGACACTGCCGCGCTCGGCGCTGAAGTTCTCCCCGGCGTCGCCGGCCCAGGAGACGTCGACCAGGAGCAGGTTGTCGAGAATCGGGTAGTAGGCAACTGATACGTCGCGGACCGACCACGCCCACTCCTGGCCGCTGGCGTGCGAGTAGGCCCCGCCCGTCAGTACGTCTCCGTCGTAGGCGAACGACACGTAGTCGCCGGCCGAGCGGTCGAGGGTGGCCTGATGACCCACCATCACGGTGGGAGTGGGGCTGTCCCGCGTCCCTCGTCCCAGGCCGAACACCGCACAGTCCGTAAGAACAGGGATGGGGTCCCCAGCCGTCAGATCCTGTGCGAAGAACGTGGCCGGGATGGGCCAGGTGTGGCCCCCGGCGCTCACCAGACCCTGCACCAGGACCGGCACCAGGGAGGTCTGGGTGATGCTGTCGATCATCTCCTCGACGTCTTCCGGGATGGTCGGCGGGGGAGCGTCCGGTGATCCGGGCCCGGCCGACTGAGCCAGGGGAGAGGCGCCAGGCACCACTCCGGGTCCGCTGGGCTGATCTCCGGGGTCGGACTCCCCGCAGGCGCTCAGGGCCGCGAAACTGGCGATGACGGCGACGAACCGATGGGCGCGCACCCAGCGCTGAGATGTGCGCATCCGGCGGCTAGCCACCGGACCGCTCGTGTGTACCGCTGGTCAGGCTCACTCATCTCCTCGATGGTGCGGACTTCTGGGTTGGTCAGCCAGGCGTCGAGTCCCACCTCGCTCGGTCGAGGCTGACGAACGTGGGCCGGGCGCCGAATCAGTCGAGCAGAACCAATACCGCGCGGACGACGTCGGTCACCCGGCGCGGGCTCCCGCGAGCCTGGCCTCCAGTAACAAGGGCGGTCATCAGCAGATCCGTACCTACGCCCGTCGAACTCGACTACCGCAACTGGGCAGATACGGAGAGTGCTGACCCGCCAGCCGCTACAGGAATCGAGCCTGCCAGAAGCCCGGCTAGAACCCATTAAATCCGGTCATCAGAGAGGTCCTCGATCTCCCGACCGAGCCACCGACCGGCGCGAGGACGCAGGCGAGGGGTCGACGTCGCTCGCGCCCGAGCCTTGTCCCCGAGCCACCGCCAACACCGCGAGCTCGGCGACGTCATCCCGGCGGCAGACCTCTGGCAACGTGTCCCGATCGATCCTCAACGCGGACCCCGTGACGCCGCGAGACAGGAACGCGTGGCGGCCCTGTCAGTAGCGGGAGTGGTAGCCCCGGTGGGTGTTCGCCGTAATAAAGGCAAGCAACGATTCGCGGGAAACGTACTTCCGGGTCCCGACCCGGGTCCACTCGATCTCGCCCTTACTCGTCAGCTCATAGAGCATCGAGTACGAGATCCCCAACGCCTTGGCGGCATCCTTCAGGCCAAGCAGCAACGGCCCCTCCTTCGACAAAGGCTTCGGGGAGATGACCGTGGTCTGTTCCACCTCGACGACCTCCACCTCCGAGGTGGTCGTGGTCCAGTTCCCGAAGTACCCGTACGGGCGATCGAACTCGGCCTGGACCTTCGTCGCGGCATCCTCCTCGTCGGTGGCACGCACCCACCGTTCCGCGACCTGGACCCGCGTGACCATCCTTCCAGTCCCCCACCCAACAAGACCGGCGTTCGCGATTCACCGATCCGTGTCTCATGGCTACGTGAATGGCAACACGCCGCCACCGCTCGCCGACACGCATCCCAACAGGACGGACGAATCGGCGGCATTCCAGCAATCTCCCACCGTCAGCTGGTCCAAAGTCCCTGATGATGCCTTAACCGGCGACAAGAACCCGCCAGCAGCGAAGAGCCCCGACAGATTCGCTCCGCCGGGGCTATGACCTGCGGAAACACTGTCGGGCTGGCGGGATTTGAACCCACGACTCCTTGACCCCAGAAGTCTGTCAATCCTGGTGTCACTTCCGCCGTCGCCGTTGGTGCCAACCAATCGGTCAGGGGTACCGTGGCGGCACGCTCGGGGCCGCAGGTGCCATCCCCTCCCCCGTGACCTTGGACAGTTCGTCCCGCGTCACGACTCCGCGTGGTACCGGGTCTCGGTCGGGACCGCGCTCCTGATGGGTCTGGGGCACCAGCAGGTCTGACGCGGATCGCCAACCGAACGTGATTGCCCAGTCAGTCATATGAACGCTACAGTGGTCATATGCGATTTGGGGAGGCCTTCGGGGGCTTGATTCCGGGCGCACGCGGGGAGGTCCTTGCCGTGCTGCTGCGTACCGGCGTTCCGCTGACAGGTCGGCAGGTCCACGCTCTCCTCAGCGACCAGTTCAGCTTGTGGTCTGTCCAGCAGGCCCTCGCCGCTCTCGTCGGGCTCGGCGTGGTCGAGAGCCAGGCCGTCGGCCGTGCGATGATCCATTCGATCAACGAGGACCACTACGCGATCGGGCCGCTGCGTGTCCTTCTCGATCCCTATGCAGCACTCCGTGACACCGTCCGTGGCGCGGTCGGCTCGAGCGCCTCTGCCGTGGTCGTGTTCGGCTCGGTGGCGCGCGGCGAGGCCATCGCCGACAGCGACATCGATCTGGTCGTCCTCGCTCCCCCGGATTGGGACGGCCGGTCGGAACTCCAGGACGTGGTGCGAGCCCGGATCGGCAACGACTGCGATGTCCTGGTGTTCACGCCCGAGGAGTTCGCTCGGCTCGCGGCCAGCGGCGATGAGCCGGTCGTGTCCGACATCCTCGCCGACGGGGTTGTTCTTCTCGGTTCCCTCCCACAGGCCACGGCTGGAGTGGCGTGATGGCAACGCTCGTCCAGCGCAATCACGCGCGCAACTTCCTGAAGAAGGCCGAGGAGTATCTGGCCTCCGCCGAAGCCAATCTGGCCACTCAGCGACCTACCGTTGCCGCGGGTGATGCCATCCACGCCGGCATCTGCGCCAAGGACGCCATCGTCACCGAACTCACCGGGACGACCATCAAGGGCAAGGACCACGCCCTCGCGGCGAAGGAACTCAGGCAGGCGCTGGGTCAGCGACCGGACGCCGCAAGCGCGGAGAAGGGGCTGCGTGAACTGATCGGGAGCAAGGCTGACGTCGAGTACGGCGTCACCCTCATCCCTGGCGCGAAGGCGGAGGCGCTCGTCCGACGAGCCCGGGCCCTGGTTGAACTCGCTGTCCGCATCGTCCGCCTGCACGGCTGACCCCACCGTCCCCAGATGCGTGCGCTGGTCGAAGCGTGCTCCCTTGGCACCATCGAGACCCTCCGCAACAGGTATTGGGGTCATCTGGTGTCAAAGTTGGTGTCAAACGACTCAGAACGCGCGCACATCCATCAACGTGGACAGCGTTGTGAGCCCCTGACGCGAAGATTCACCTCTTGTCAGGAGGCGCGGTCGAGGGTGACGGTGTAGCCGAGGGCTTGGAGTTGGGCGATGGCGCGTTGCTTGGTTCGGTCGGGGTGGAGCCGGTTGAAGTAGTCAGCGCCGGGGTCGTCGTAGAGCGCGCCAGTGGTGCCCATATGCCAGATCGCGATGAGCATGGAGTGCTGGATCGCGACGTTGGCCTTCATGGGTCCGCGTCGGGCAGCAATCCGCCGGTATCTCGCGCCCAGGTAGGTGTGGGGGTTCTGGGCGCATGACATCGCCGCCGCCCCGAGCGCGCCTTGCAGGTAAGGATTGCCCGGGCGGGTGGTGCTCGACTTCACCTTGCCGGCGGACTCGTTGTTTCCCGGGGTGGTCCCGGCCCAGGAGGCGAGGTGCTTGGCGGTGGGGAATCGGCTCATGTCCGCGCCGGTCTCGGCGACGATCACGTCCGCGGTCAGGGTGCTGATGCCGGGGATCGTGGAGATCAGTTCCCGGAAGGCACGAAAGGGTTCGATGACTTCCTCGATCCGGGCGGTGAGTTGAGCGATCGCCTGCGTGTGCTGGTCGATCAGATCCAAGTGGACCCGGGCGAGGAACGCGTGATGCGCACCGAAACGACCCTGCAGGGCCTCGGTAAGCTCGGGGATCTTGACCCGCATCCGCCGCTTGGCCAAGTCCGCCAACGCGGCCGGGTCACGGTCCCCCGCGATCAACGCTTCGAGCATCGCGCGCCCCGAGACACCGACGATGTCGCTGGCGACCGCGGACAGCTTGATCCCGGCGTCCTCCAGCAGTTTCTCCAACCGTTGGACCTCCCGGCCCCGCTCCCGGGTGATCCCGGTCCGCGCCCGGGTCAGGTCCCGCAACTGTCGGATCGGCTCGGGTGGCACGAAAGACCCCCGCACCAGACCATGAGCACCGAGTTGGGCCAACCAGGTCGCGTCATTCACGTCGGTCTTGCGGCCGGGCAGGTTCTTCACGTGCCGGGCGTTGACGAGCATGACCTCGACCCCGGGCAGGTCCTCCAGCAGGTAGTAGAACGGCTTCCAGTAGTCCCCGGTCGCTTCCATCACCACACACGTCACCCGCTCGGCGGCAAGGTGGTCCCGCAACGCCAGTACCCCACTGGTCATCGAGGACCAGGTCGTGACGGTCTCCACCGTCTTGCGTCGCCCTGCCCCCGCGACCCGGACGCACACCTTGGCGTCCTTCTTCGACACATCCAGCCCGGCACAGCGGGCGTGAACGACTTCCATCGTCAACCTCCCATCACTCGAACCAGCCGTCCGTCGCGGGGAGGGCAGGAAGATCGAAAGTCTGACGCTCGGGCTCAAGGCACCAATCCACGGTTCCCGTGGAGCCCTCCACCACCATGCTGACCTACAGGCTCACGAGCACCACAGGGGACATCGGGGTCGACCACGACGAACACGGCAAGTCTGAACCCAACCACACCGGCACCGCAACGCTCGAACGGCACCGAATCTTCGCGCACCACGGTGCGCCTCGAAGACGGCGCCGCGTTGCTGACCTGCAGTTTCATCCTGTCGGGCTGGCGGGATTTGAACCCACGACCCCTTGACCCCCAGTGATAGGCGCCCCGTCCGCGACCATCGGACAGGGGCGGATGGATATTGCGGTTGGAGGGAGCCATTGTTCCGCTGGTGGGTGAGCCGCTGTTCCGTTTGGGACTGATCCACCGGGACGTTGTCGGGTGAGCTGTGGCGCCGTTGTGCCACGTTCGCAGGATCAACCGCCCTGTCCGCGGCAGAAGAGTATGTTGCGGGGGCCTTTGCGTTGCTACGGCGTGTCCGACTTGTGGGCCGTCTTCTTTCGGGGGTGCGTCAGGAGGTTGGCGACGATCTGAGTGGCGGTCAGTGCCAGCATCAGTGCGCCCGCGACGGCGGATTATAACTTCCACAGCACGACGACGAACCCGTAACCCATCACGAGTGTGGGCGCGGTGAGGCGACACAGCTCGACGGGGGCAAGACCCCTTGCCCCTCAGATCCGTGATGACTACGCTCCCGTCCATAGGACGAAGGGCCTAGCTGCGCACATCTGCACGGCTGGCGCGCCGGACTCTCCTTTCAACCAGGGGATGGCCAGATGTCCAGGAACTGGCTGTGCCGCATCAACCGGCACAAGTACGCCCTCCGCCACAACACGGAAGACGAGAAGCTCAGCTACTTGGAGTGCGTGCGCTGCAAGAAGCAGCGGCACTGGGGACTCAACTTGCAGGAGTCCATGTACGCCTACCTCGAACGACCTGAATTGACTCACGGCTTTGGCCCGAAGCATGACTCCGGGCTGACCTGAACGGGCGCTCTCTTCCGCTTCCTTGCCAATCCGAAGTAGGTCGTCACGAGTCGCTCCAACTCGACCATCTGCTGGCCTAACAGCCGCCAATCCGGAGCTGAACGTTGCCGCGCCTTGCCTCCCGATGGTCAGATTGTCCCATCACGGCACCTGCCGCCCGCAGCAAGGTCGCATCGGTCAACGTCGTCGTGAGCGCCACCAACAGGCCACATGTGAGGAGGCGGCCCCCCGCGACGCCACCGCACGCCCTGCGGCATGTGCGGACGTCCTGGGTGCGGCATGATCGGATGTTGGCTTTGGGTGCGCTTCTACCCTGCGCGGGTCCCCGCCATCGGATGGCAGTACTAGCGATCGCCCTCGCGACTGTGGTCGGCGTGGGCTTCTACCATTGCACGTGTGACCCTCTTGGAGCCGAGCAAGGCGCGTGAGTTTTGGTTCGCCCTTGTCGAGAACGCCGCGCGGCTCGTTGCGGACGCTGACACCATCGGTCCCGCCTCGCCTCGCGCGCACTCGCTGGTCATCCTTGCCCTGGAGGAGCTCGGCAAGGCGCAGTGGGTGGCTCGAATCTCTTGGCCCTCCGGCGATGAGGCGCCACTCGAAACGCCGTACCTTGACAAGCTCGGTGCCAGCCACCGCCAGAAGCTGATGCAAGCCACGCATTACCTTGATGGGGCCGCCGAGTTCGTCTCAGAACTGCGCTTCTTCCGTGGCCGTGCGGAGGTAGACCTTCGGCCGGGCACCGGGGCCAGTGACACCAGCCAGTACGTCGAATACCTGGAGAACTTGGCCGAAGCTGACAACAAGGGGAAGCAGCGCGGTTTCTACGTCGACATGGGTGAGGATGGCTCTCTGCTCGTACCGCACGAGATTGACCGGCCCCGCCTCGCCGACGACATCTGGTGCGCAGCGGACACCGTGAAATCTATGCTCGTGGACCGGGCGCTGATGGGCGACAGTGACCCTCGGCTTGAATCCATAGAGGCACTGGTTGCGCACATTCTTGCCCGAAGCCATCCATCATGAGGACGGAGCACACCGCGCTCCCCGCGCAGCATGCGACACGTCGCTCGCTGCAGGTCTAGCATGCGCCTTCGCTGCGGCAAATCAGTGCGTTCTCTCCCGTGCTGATGTGTCCGGTGGTGGATGTTCGGCTCTGGTCTTCAGGGTGCCGCAGGTCCCTCTGACCGAGAGCCGCGAAGGGGCTTCACACACAGGGGTCCCATTACTCTGGGCGGCTCCGGTCCCAAGCCCTAGAGCACAGTGACTTTGTATATCTCGAGTCTGGTGCGCTTCCTGAACTCGACGCGTCCGTCAAGGCGTTTGAGGAGTTCCTCATGCAGGTCGTTCTTTGCCAGTTCGAAAGTCGCACCGGGCTGCGTCACGTAGTTGTAGGGATTCCCCAAAGCCTGGAACACCATGGCTACGTTCTCCGCGGAAGCTCTCGGGGAGGCGTCGCGGAGAAGCTCCAGGACGAGCCGCCGGTCGTCTTCATTGTCGGCAGCTGCCGCCACTCTATGGATGGTCTCGACGGTCAGCGCGAGGCCTTCGGCTCGCGCGTAGCGCCCCGTCTCCCGGAGGGCTTCAGCGTCGCTGTCAGGCACGAAAGTCGCCAAGTCCTTGACGATGTGCTGCCCAACCTTGCTTCTGGCGCGTCGATCGCGTAGGACGTCAGCGACCATGCCCTCCACAAGCTCGGGTGTCACGAAGTCCGCGAAGTTGGATGACTCGGCGATGCCCGGCCCGATGGCGGACCATCCTGCGCTGCGGAAGTGCCGGAACGCCTCTGCGTCGTCTTCAATTAGGCCTTCTCGCAGGAGGAGGGCGAGGAGGTCGCCCGAGCCAACGTTGATCATTGTGACGGGAAGTGGCTTCGTGGCACCGACGCTGACGGCCAGTTTCACCTTGTCCGCGATGTCCGCGATTGCGGGGCTGTTTAGTATCGCGTAGGTGGCAGCGACTCTGTCGAGCGTATTGCCGTCGACGTCCGTGCTGTCGGGTCCGTCGTCGGCGTCGATCTCGCCGGCTGCCTCGAGAAGTCGACCGAGGTGTTCGTCGATCACTCCCACCTCGGCGCGGTATGCCTCGACGTTTCTCAGCGTGGCGCGGAAGCGGTCTGCTGCCGCGAGGGCCTCCCACGTGGAGGACGGGACGGTGGTGAGGTCGTCCAGGCGGCTCGTCGGGAAGGACCGGTCGATGAGCCCGCGCACGTGCTCCTCGCCCCACGCATCCGCGGCGTCGACATCGGTCAAGACAGCCATGAGGGTGGTCGCCGTGCGGACGGTGGTCGGCGTCTTCGAGTCATCGTCGACTGCCGCGAGGTACTCGTCTGGGCTGTCGAGGATGAACCGATAGACGTTCTCGTGGTGCCGCAGGCGGTCCAAGCTGAGTTCGGCCTCGCCAGCGACTTCCGGGTCCTTGGTCTCAGCGCTGCCATGGGTGTGTTCGGCTGCATCGAGGACGTCGCGGGTGTCTTGCGGGTCCCCCACCGCGGCATGGAGGTTCTCGGCGTTGAGGGCGTAGTGACGCCCGACGACGACGAGGTCGAGAATCTCGCCGTGGAGAGCGCGGATGGTCGCCAATTGCACGCCGGCCTCGGCCAGTATCGCCACGGCTGCGGACGATCCTCCGGCACTCGGATGGGTGAAGGTCGCCATCTCCAAGTAGTGCTTGGCGATGTAGTCCCCTACGGCCGTGGAAAGGTCGTACTGTCGAGGTTCCTTCGCGGAACGTAGGGCAGCGCTGAACAGACTGGGGCGGGCGTCCTCGGGAACGTCGGGGCTCTCGGCCAAGTGCGTGAAGACGTCCCGCCACGGCCTCGCGGCGAGGTGAGCAACGAACTGCTCACGTCGTGCGTCGTTGGAGGTCAGGAACGCGGTGAGAAAGGTCTTGGCATCTTGACTTCCAGGATTGTCGGCTACTTGGTGAACGACGGTCAGTGCCCGCGGATCACCCTTATCGAGGAGGTAGTTGAGGACATCGATGTTGTACGCCGCCACGGTGTGGACGAAATCATCATCGGCCTCATTGAGCAGGTTTTCTACCGAGTCGGGCCCGTCGAACTGGTAGTCGACCTCCATCGTGTTGGTCTGGACGTTCTGGACGATGAAGTTCGCTACGTCGATGCCTGTGAAGTGCCCGTAGAACTGTGCTGCGTACAGTGCGAAGTTCTGATCAAGGTAGCCTCGCAGGACCAACTCGCGTCCAAGTCTCGACGGTATCGTCGCCACGACCAATTGCCGGAAGTTGAGTTCTTCGCTCTGGCCGCGCGGGTCAGAGGTCGGAGCGTCGTCGGCAGGCGGGAGCTGGATCGACCCGTCGCTGGTGCGCATCACGGGGAGCTTGAAGTCGGAAGCGCCTGCGAGAGTGCGGAAGTTCGATCCTCGCAGGAACCTAATGCTCTGATCGATTCTGGCGAGTTGGGACTTGGCCAGGCGGGCATCGCTATCTGCCCATCTGCCAGCTTCGAACGCCTCTGGCACGAGCCAGGCGAGGTCCTGCTGGCTGAAGGTGTGAACGAGTTGGCCAGCGGAATTCGCACGTTGGGCGGCTCGCACCTCGACTGAACTGGCGTTGGCAACTGCAGTCCAGAATGGGTAACTGCTGAGGTCATCGACGGTGAACTGTTCTCTGTCTACTCGCCAGGTCAGGTGTGACAAGTTGGGGTATCGGGAGGAGGGGGCGGTAGCAACGCGCGAGGCCGCCAGGAGACGCTGGCTCAGCTGGGTTGCGAGCGGCGCTCGTACTGCCTCGCGCTTTCGGTCGGAGGCAAGGGCGCGCTTTTCCCGCTCGAGTCGTTCGATGTTGGAGCGGACTAGCTCGCGACGGTAGTCGTAGAGACGGTTCAGTACAGAGGCCTGCCGCGCGATGTCCTCGAAGTCGGCAAGGTGGAAGTTCTTGTACGCTACCAAGGCGAAAAGGTTGCTAGACGTCAGCCCGGGGGCGACGGTCTGCGACTCCAGGAGTCGTTCGGCGAACACCAAGTACTCATTGCGAATGTTGAGCAGAAGTCGCATGTCAGTGGCAAACCGAGCGATGATGCTCACCAGTGGGCGCTCTACGCCGCAGATGCCTGCATCCGCCAGGAGGTCGACGAGGAGTTCGCGGGCGTTACGGTACGAAATGAACGGAACCATCGGGATGACCAAATCGAAGAATTTGGTGCGGTTTGCCCGGATGGCTTCAGCCGTTGCGAGGTCGGCGGCCTCATTGGTGACGCGGCGGTCCGCGGCAGGCTTGTCGCTAACCTGCGGGTCGCCATCAGTCTCGCTCCGAGGAGCATCGCTGGGTCGGGTCGTAATGTCGTTGCCGATAAGCTCGAAAAGAGAGTCACGAACCGCGTAGATGAACCTTAACGGCCTCCCGATTTGTCGCTTCTTGGTCTTGTTGAGAAGGGTGTTCATCTCTCGCAGGGCCTCGAAGATGTGGGGGTCATCGAACCGGTCGAGGTCTTCGAAGATGACGATATCGACGTCCTCGTTGTCGAAGTAGTTGACTATGTCGTCGAGGTACTCGTCGAAATAGGTGTGGTCCGGCTTCGACAACGAGATAGTCGCGCCACCGGCGGAAACCTCGGCCACATGGAAGCGATCGTGGGTCACCAGCCGGACGACGGTAGCCATGACGACGAACAGAGCAGCGAGCAACAACCAGCTGAGAACCTGCACCACCGTGTGGTGCTCCGGGCCGGTTCCAACCACAGGCGGAAGCCAGCCCAGCATGGCCAGCAAGGCGCCCGCAACCAGAACGAACACGATTGCCTCAACTGCCGCCCGCCTCCAAGACAGGGCAACGCTCCGGGTGAACCGGGAGTGGCGCAGCGTCGAGGGGGCGGCGCTGTATACGAGCTGCTTGACGATTTCCTTCTGGATGCGATTGGTGAGGGATACACCCCCCTCGTTGGGTCCCAGACTCGAGATCGCCAAGCGGAGCGTCGCCGCGTCCGTGGACCGTTCGAACTCGTCGAGCACGCTGGACTTGCCCGATCCGTAGCGACCGGTGAGCGCGATATTGCGGTTCCTATTGTCTTTGACCGCCGCGTTGAGCCGTCGCAGGTAGGTGCCGTGCTGGTCCCTCTCGAAGCTCGGGGCGAGTGAGGTCAGTCCCACCGACGCAGACTTGTGAAGCGTCGGAAGGGCCTCTGCCTCTCCAGATGCCGAAGCCTCGCAACCGTGTCCGGGCAGCAGAGTTTCATGCTCAGTCACGCCGTCGGCGATACCTGCACGTGGCGGTTCGGCCTCTCTGGTGAGATCCCGAGCGTTGTTCCTTGGCATGTCGGCGGTCATCGTTCCCCCCTTTTCCATGTTCCAGCCGATCCCTCGCTGCGTGGACAACACAGAAGAGAATGAACCTCAATTGGAGACACCGGCCCCCGTCAACCTACATAGACCTTTGCCCACTTGTATGCTGGCACACCACGCCGACACCCTCTGCCGCCGCATTGTCCCAGCGGCCTCACCGCACCTGGCCGCGTGCTCAAGCACCCGCCTCCCGGCAGTGCACCACCTGCCGCCCGGTGCCGCGGTTCCGACGGCAGAACAATCCCGACGGACAGCTTCAAGATCATCAACATCTGCATGCACCCAACTGGGCAGATCCGGTCGCGTTCTCACTCATCGGCACGAGCGGAAGGATCCGCGTTGATGTCGAGGTCCGTCGGCATCTTGGTGCCAACACCAACGAACGAGACTTGGGCGAGCTTTCAAGGGTTCCCGCGGTGCCACGGCTCACCGCAACCCGGAACACTGGCTCACCGCAACCCGGAACACTGGCTCACCGCACGGCGGAACGGTGGCTCCCATCGAGCGCAATATGCAGCGGAGAACGTTGAGATTCCGCCGATCCCGACACTCCCCCGCCACCGCGAACGACGACGAACAGACGCAGTTTGATGTCAAACCTGATGTCAGCCCACTGGGTGAATCCCCTTCGTGGGTGGACGCCTGGCGGACGGTGCCGTCCGGCAGGACGAGGAACCGGACCTCCTTGCCATCAGCGAAGCAGAACGCCCCCTCGATCCCGACAACAGGTTGGTCAAGCACCAGGGGTCAGTTGTCCGGGTCGTTCATGATGTTGAAGATCCGCACGTTGCCAAGCGCGTCGAGCATCGCGAGGTCGCGCTCACTGTCGGTCATCCCACCCCACCTTGTGCGTCCCTCTGGGTGGTCGGTGCCCGCCTTGGTGTACGGCCCCAGATGGTCGTCGTGATCGGCGCACAAGAGCACGAGGTCCAGCAGGCTCAGCGGGAAGCGGACAACGCCGTCGAGGTCGCCGTGGTCCTCCCAGAGCCTGACCTCCATCGCATCACCCGTCTCGTCCTCAAGGTGGAGCACTCCCACGGGTCGGTGGAACAGAAACATCAGGAACGTGTCGATGTCCTCCAGGTCGTCGACGTCGACGGCGGCAAGGAGTTGGTCCGGGTCCTCGCACACTGTTGTGAATCGTGGATCCGTCACCTGGTCACTGCCTCTCCCTGATGGTTGTCGCTCGATGCTCGGTCCTGGCCAGTGGGCCGATCGGGAATTCTCCCGCACGGGAACAACGATATGGGTTGCCACCCACACGATCAGGTCTGCCTCCCTGACATGCTGGGGGTGCCGGTCACGAAGACGGACGTCAACCCCGTCAGCAGCCACGAGCGGCGCAGCTGGAGTTTCACAGGGAAGTGTAGCCGGCCGCGTCAGGTGAGGACGAGGGTGTCATGGTCGGTGATGACGTGGGAGTGTGAAAAGGGGGCCCCGCCGGTGT
>DBPQ01000007.1 GCA_002304945.1 Actinomycetales bacterium UBA1416
CCGTCCCCAACAGCGCCCGCACAACGTTTCAGCGGGTGGCACACCACCCGCAGAATCGTCCGGCGTACGCAAGACGATTGAGCGCATGCTCTTGTGGGCAGAGTCGGGGCCCAGGAGGTCCGCGGGATCGTTCTGCGGGCGCTCTTGGTGCCCGGGACACCACCGTCATCCCCAACAGCGGGCGCCCGATCGTTCTGCGTACGCAATTGGGGGAAGGGGTGAGCTGCACAGGACCCGCAGGATCGTCCCAGACCCGCGGGATCGTTCTGCGGACGCTGTTGGGCTTCCACGCAGCTGGGCCTTCCCGCAATGGGCCTCCCCGCGGTTGGGTCCAGTGCAGCTGTGGGGGCGGACCGTTCATGCCCGTGGCACGCTGGATGCATGGACACCTTCCGCGCAGTTCGTGATTTGGACTTCGACATCGCGGTGGTCGTGGTGGACCACGCCGACGCCGTCGCCACCTATGGCAACCCGACCGTGCCCTTCGAGTGGGCGTCCGTCACCAAGCTGGTCTCCACGTGGGCCACGCTCGTGGCCGTGGACCGTGGCCACGTCTCCCTGGACGACGACGCCGGACCGGACGGCTCGACCCTCCGCCACCTCCTCTCCCACAGCTCGGGGCTCCCCTTCGACAAGGGAGCCCCCATCGCACCGCCCGGATCGAAGCGCATCTACTCGAACAGGGGGATCGAGGTGGCCGCGGAACTCGTCACCGAGCGCACGGGCGCGGACTTCCGGACCTGGACGAAGGAGGCGGTGTTCGATCCGCTCGGGATGGACAGCGCGGAGTTCCACGGCTCGCCCGCCCACGGGATCCGGGGCACCGCCGTCGACCTCGCGGAGTTCGCCCGCGCTGTCCTGAACGGTCTCCTGCTGTCACCGGAACTCGTGGCGGAGGCCACCACCGTGCAGTTCCCCGGCCTGCGGGGCGTGCTGCCGGGATACGGGCGGCAGGAACCCAACGACTGGGGCCTCGGCTTCGAGATCCGCGGCGAGAAGGACCCCCACTGGACCGGGAACAACAACTCTCCGCAGACCTTCGGGCACTTCGGATGGGCGGGCTCGTTCCTCTGGGTGGACCCGCGCGTGCACCTCGCCACCGTCTTCGTGGGGGCCGAGCCCTTCAGCGAGGTGCACCAGGAGGCGTGGCCGGAACTCTCGGACGGCATCCTCGCGGACCACGCGGTGCTGCACTGATCACTCCGCGATCTCCACGATCACGGGAACATGGTCGGACGGGCCCTTGCCCTTGCGCTCGTTCCGCTCGATCGCGGCACCCGTGACGGCCCGCGCGAGCGCGGGGGAGGCCTGGACGAAGTCGATGCGCATGCCCTCGTTCCGCGGGAAGCGCAGCTGCTGGTAGTCCCAGTAGGTGAACTGCTGCGGGACGAACCGGCGCGTCACCTCGGTGAAGCCGTCCTCCGCGAACGCCGCGAAGGCCGCACGTTCGGGCAGGGACACGTGGGTGGCCCCGGCGAAGAACTCCATGGACCACACGTCCTGGTCCTCCGGGGCGATGTTCCAGTCCCCCACGAGGGCGATCCGGGCCTCCGGCTCGGCCCTCACCCAGCCGCCGGCCGTCTCCCGGAGCGCCGCCAGCCACGCCAGCTTGTACTCGTAGTGGGGGTTGGAGACCTCACGCCCGTTCGGGACGTACAGGCTCCACACGCGCACGCCGCCGTCGACGACGTCCCGCCCCACCGTCGCGCCCAGCGCGCGGGCCTCCGCGGCGTCCCCCCAGGTGGGCATGCCCTCGAACCCGGCGGCGACGTCGTCGAGCCCCACCCGAGAGGCGATGGCGACGCCGTTCCACTGGTTGTGCCCGTGGTGCGCCACCTCGTAGCCCAGGGCCTCGAACGGGGCGCGGGGGAACTGCTCGTCCCGGCACTTGGTCTCCTGCATGGCGAGCACGTCCACCCCGGACCGCTCCAGGAAGGCGGTGACCCGGTCGACGCGGGTGCGGATCGAGTTGACGTTCCACGTGGCGAGCTTCATGCCCCCCAACCTAACCCGCGCCACGCCCGTGGCACCGCCTACGCTTGAGGCATGGGAACCGCACTGGTGACCGGGGCGTCCTCCGGCCTCGGGCTCGAATTCGCCTGGCAGCTCGCCGCCGCGCGCCATGACCTCGTCCTCGTGGCGCGGCGCGGGCCCGTCCTCGAGGAGATCGCCGAGGAGCTCCGCCAGGCCGCCGGAGTGCGCGTCGAGGTGCTGCCCGCGGACCTCGCGCAACGGGACGGCGTCGACGCCGTCGCGGAACGGCTGCGCTCCCCCGAGGCCCCCGTCGGGCTACTCGTGAACAACGCCGGCTTCGGGCTCGGCCAGGGCTTCGTCGGGGGCGACCTGGCCCGGGAGGAGGAGGCGCTCGACGTCCTCGTCCGCGCGGTCCTCGTGCTCTCCCACGCCGCCGCGCCGGCGATGGTCGCCCGCGGGCACGGCGCCATCCTCAACGTCTCCTCCGTGGCGTCCCACACGCTGATGGGCACCTACGCCGCCCACAAGGCGTGGGTGCGGTCCTTCACCGAGGCGCTGGCGGCGGAACTGCGGACGACGCCGGTCACCGCCACCGTCCTCATGCCCGGCCTCGTCCGCACCGGCTTCCACGCCGCCTCCGGCCTCAAGGCCGAGACGTGGCCCGAGTTCGGGTGGCTGCGGGCCGAGGACGTGGTCACGGCGGCACTCGCCGCGGTGCGGCGCGGGGACGTCCTGTGCACCCCGTCCCTCATGTACAAGACCGCCAACGCCGCCCTGCGCCTTGCCCCCCGGTGGCTCGTGCGCTCCGCCACCGGGCCCGGGCTCTCCGCCCGAGCCATCCTCGACAGGAGTCCCCATGACCAACGACACCCACCGCGCCCGCCTCGCAGCCCTGGTGCGTGACCTCGCGGTCGTGCACGGCCGCGTCACGCTCGCCTCCGGGCGGGAGGCCGACTGGTACGTGGACATGCGCCGCGCCACCCTCCACCACGAGGCCGGGCCGCTCATCGGCCACGTCATGCTCGACCTGCTGGACGAGAACGGCTTCGGTCCCGGCGAGATCGACGCGGTCGGCGGGCTGACCCTCGGTGCGGACCCGGTGGCCGCGGCGATCATGCATGCCGCTGCCTCCCGCGGGCTGGAGGTGGATGCCTTCGTGGTCCGCAAGGAGGCGAAGGCCCACGGGCTGCAGCGGCGCATCGAGGGCCCGGACGTCGCGGGGAGGCGCGTCGTCGCCGTGGAGGACACCTCCACCACCGGCGGATCCGTGCTCCAGGCGGTGGAGGCGCTGCGCGAGGCGGGCGCCGAGGTGGTGGCGTGCGCCGTCGTCGTCGACCGGGCCACCGGCGCGAGGGAGGCCGTCGAGGCGGCCGGACTGCCCTACCTCTTCGCCCTCAGCCACACCGACCTCGGGCTGTAGGCGCAGCGCCCGCCGCGTGGGGGTGCTGTGTGATTGGATTGAGCCACCATTGAACTCCCGGGAGGTCTCCCTATGGACCCGATCATGATCACGCTGACCGTCGTCGGCGTGCTGGTGGTGGCGGTGATCCTCTGGTTCATCGCCACGTACAACGCCTTCGTCCGGCTGCGGAACCTGGTCGAGGAGGCGTGGCGGCAGGTCGACGTCGAGCTGCACCGCCGCTACGACCTCATCCCCAACCTCGTGGAGACGGTCAAGGGTTACGCCAGCCACGAGCGCGGCGTGTTCGAGGAGGTCACCCGGGCGCGCGCCGCGGCCGCGCAGCCAGCGGCGACCCGCGAGCAGCAGGCCGCCAACGAGAACGCCCTCACCGCCGCGATCGGGCGGCTGTTCGCCGTGGCCGAGGCCTACCCGTCCCTGAAGGCGGACGCGAACTTCCAGGCCCTCCAGGCCGAGCTGACCAACACCGAGGACCGCATCGCCGGCGGGCGCCGGTACTACAACGCGAACGTCCGCGAGTTCAACACGAAGCTCGAGACCTTCCCCGCCTCGATCGTGGGCTCGATGACCGGCTTCCGCCGCGCCACCTACTTCGAGGCGGAGGGTTCCTCCCGCGACGTCCCACGAGTGGACTTCGGCGGCGCGCGGACGGGAGAGTAGGGCCATGGACTTCCTGGTCGTCCTCCTCCTCGTCCTCCTGCTCATCGCCCTGCTGGTGGTGTCCCGCTGGGCGCGCCTGCGCGCCAACGAGAGCGGGCGCGCGTCCCGTCCGGACTCCCCGGACGGCCCACCGCCCGCTTCCTGATGTCCGTCCCGGGGCAGGGGGTCGGCCCGTGGCCCGGGGGACCGGAGGCGTGGCCCGAGGGTGACCGGTGGGACCCCGAACTGCTGGCGGAGGGGGACGCACGCAACGTCGTCGACCGGTACCGGTACTGGCGGCTCGAGGCGATCGTCGCGGACATCGACGCCCGGCGGCACCGCCTGCACGTGGCGATCGAGAACGTGGTGCATGACGCCAACATCGGCTCCGTGGTCCGCACCGCCAACGCCTTCGCCGTGGCCGAGGTGCACGTCGTGGGCCGACGGCGCTGGAACCGTCGCGGCGCCATGGTCACCGACCGCTACCAGCACCTCCGTCACCACGAGACCGTGGCGGATTTCCTCGCGTGGGCGCGCGCAGAGGGGCTCCACGTGCTCGGGGTGGACAACCTGCCCGGCTCGGTGCCGCTGGAGGGCGCGGCGTTGGAGGAGGACGCGGTGCTCGTGTTCGGCCAGGAGTCCACGGGACTGAGCCCCGAGATGGTGGCGGGTTGCGAACGGATCCTGCACATCACCCAGTACGGGTCGACGCGGTCCATCAACGTGGGCGCGGCGGCCGCGGTGGCGATGTGGGCATGGGTGGTGCAGCACGGGGACATCCCCCCGGCGTGAGCGATCCGCCGCGCCGTGATCCGCCGCCCAGATCGCCCCGATTCCTGACGAATGTCCCTCCCCTGCCGGTGTGCTGGGTGGAATGATGGGGAACGTACTGATCCCAACCCATGGAGGCAGACAATGCCGATTGCAACCCCAGAGGTCTACGCCGAGCTCCTCGACCGCGCCAAGCAGAACAAGTTCGCGTACCCCGCCTTCAACATCACGTCCTCCCAGACCGTGACCGCAGCCCTTCAGGGCTTCGCGGAGGCGGAGTCGGACGGCATCATCCAGGTCTCCGTCGGCGGCGCCGAGTACGCCGCCGGATCGACGATCAAGGACAGGGTCGCCGGTTCGCTGGCACTGGCCGCCTACGCCCGCGAGGTCGCGAAGAACTACCCGGTGACGGTGGCCCTGCACACGGACCACTGCGTCAAGGGCAACATCGACTCGTGGATCCGCCCGCTGCTCGAGATCGAGGCGCAGCAGGTGGCCCGCGGTGAGGACCCCACCTTCCAGTCCCACATGTACGACGGCTCCAACGTCCCGCTGGAGGAGAACCTCCGCATCTCCCAGGAGATGCTCGAGCTCTCCCAGAAGGCCCGCACGATTCTCGAGGTCGAGATCGGCGTCGTCGGTGGCGAGGAGGACGGCCACGCGGCCGAGATCAACGACAAGCTCTACACCACCCCCGAGGACGGCATCGCCACGATCGAGGCCCTCGGCCTCGGCGAGAAGGGCCGCTACATGACGGCCCTGACGTTCGGCAACGTGCACGGCGTGTACAAGCCGGGTGCGGTGAAGCTCCGTCCCGAGATCCTCGGTGAGATCCAGCGGATCGTCGGAGAGAAGTACGGCAGGGAGAACCCGTTCGACCTCGTGTTCCACGGTGGCTCCGGCTCCACGGCCGAGGAGATCGCCATGGCGGTGTCCTTCGGCGTCATCAAGATGAACGTGGACACGGACACGCAGTACGCGTTCACCCGCCCCGTCGTGGACCACATGTTCCGCAACTACGACGGCGTCCTCAAGATCGATGGCGACGTCGGCAACAAGAAGGCCTACGACCCGCGCGCGTGGGGCAAGTCGGCGGAGGCCGGCATGGCCGCCCGCGTCGTCGAGGCCTGCCAGCAGCTCGGTTCGGCCGGCCAGAAGATGTCCTGACCCGAACACCGCCTCGGGGGCCGTCGCACGCTGTGCGGCGGCCCCCGTCGCGTGTGCGTTACGCCCGGCGCTACGCCGAGCGCCAGTCCCCGGGCAGGTCCTGCGCCACGTCGGTGAAGATCCCGGTGACGCCCCAGCCGAACAGCTCGGCGGCGCGCTCCTCCGAGTTGACCGTCCACACGTTGACGTCCCGCCCGGACTCGCGGATGCGGCGCACCCGCTTCTCGGTCAGCCCCTCCAGTTCCGGGTGGATCGCGCACGCGTCGAGGAGGTCCGCGATCGGGCCCCACATGCCCGCCCACCACCGGTCCTCGAACAGGCACGCCACCGGCCACTGGGGCGCCAGCCGGTGGAACTCCCCCAGCAGGACGGGGTTGAAGCTGGAGACCAGTACCTCGCGTTCGGGTGCGAGCGCCGTGAGGTCGTGGGCGACGGCGGCCACCAGCCGCCGGGCGTGGGCGGCGCCGGCGCCCAAGGACTTGATCTCCAGGTTGGCGTCGAGCCCCAGTTCGTTCATGAGCGCGATGACCTGGGGGAGGGTGGGCAGGCGCTCGCCGGCAAACCCGGCGCCGAACCAGGAGCCGGCGTCGATCAGCCCGAGGTCTGCGGCCGTGAGGGCGTGGTAGCCGCCGGTGTGGTCCGTGGTGCGGTCGAGCGTGTCATCGTGGATGACCACCACGGTCCCGTCCGCGAGCAGGTCGCAGTCGAACTCGAACCAGCGCACCCCGTGCTCTGCGCAGAGCCGGAACGCGGCCAGCGTGTTCTCCGGGGCGAGCGTGGACATGCCGCGGTGGGCGATCACCCGCGGCGAGCGACGAAGGGCGGGGGCCATGTGCCCACACTAGGGGGACGGTAGCCTTGGGGCGGCACCGACTGGTGCCGGACGCGAATGGAGGGGGCGGACATGCCTGCCGTGGTGGTGCTCGGGGCCCAGTGGGGGGACGAGGGCAAGGGGAAGGCGACCGACCAGCTCGGGGCCTCCACCGACTACGTCGTCAAGTTCAACGGTGGCAACAACGCCGGCCACACGGTGGTGGTCGGGGACGAGAAGTACGCCCTCCACCTCCTCCCCAGCGGCATCCTCACCCCCGGGGTCACCCCCATCATCGGGAACGGCGTCGTGGTGGACCTCGAGGTGCTCTTCCACGAGCTGGCGAACCTCTCGGCGCGCGGCGTCGACGTCTCCCGGCTGCGCATCAGCGCCAACGCCCACGTCATCCCGTCCTACAACCGCACCATGGACCGGGTGGTGGAGCGCTTCCTCGGCAAGCGCCAGATCGGCACCACCGGCCGCGGCATCGGCCCCACCTACGCGGACAAGATGAACCGGGTGGGCATCCGCATCCAGGACCTCTTCGACTCCTCCATCCTCCGCCAGAAGGTCGAGGGGGCGCTCCTGCAGAAGAACGCCCTGCTCGTGAAGGTCTACAACCGGCGTGAGGCGGACGTGGAGGCGGTGACCGCCGAACTGCTCTCGTACGCGGACCGCGTGCGGCCCATGCTCATCGACTGCTCGCTCGAGCTGAACAACGCCCTGGACGCCGGGAAGACGGTGGTCTTCGAGGCGGGGCAGGCGACGATGCTCGACGTCGACCACGGCACCTACCCCTTCGTCACCTCCTCCTCGTGCACCGCCGGGGGTGCCTGCACCGGCTCCGGGGTCGGCCCCACCCGCCTCGACCGGATCGTCGGCGTGGCCAAGGCGTACATCACCCGCGTCGGCGAGGGCCCCTTCCCCACCGAGCTGTTCGACGAGGACGGCGACCGGATCCGGGAGGTCGGCGGCGAGTACGGGACCACCACGGGGCGGCCGCGCCGCTGCGGTTGGTACGACGCCGTCGTCGCCCGCTACGCCTCCCGCATCAACGGGTTGACCGACCTGGTCATCACCAAGCTGGACGTCCTCACCGGGTTCGAGCGCATCCCGGTGTGCGTGGCGTACGAGGTGGACGGCGTGCGGCACGACGAGATGCCGTACGACCAGTCCGCCATCCACCACGCGACCCCGGTCTACGAGTACCTCGACGGCTGGACCGAGGACATATCCCGTGCCCGGACGTTCGAGGAGCTGCCGGTGAACGCGCAGCGGTACCTGGAGTACCTGGAAGCGGTGTCCGGCTCCCGCATCTCCTCGGTGGGGGTGGGCCCGGAGCGCGAGCAGACCATCGTGCGGGTGCCGCTGCTCTGACGGAGTGTGGCCGCGGCCACAGCGAACTCGGGCTGCCCTTGGGCCTTTTGTCGCGCGATCCCGCCCACAGGATCGGCGAGGATGGATGACGGTAGAACCAACGCCGATTCACGTTCGCGCTGTGGCGCGACCACAAGAGGAGAGACATGACTGTCGACGCAACCGAGATCCAGCAGGGCGCGCCCGCAGCCGCATCCGCCGATCTGGTCGAGTGGGTGACCACGGTGGCCGAGCTGACCAAGCCGGACGCCGTGTACTGGTGCGACGGCTCCGAGGAGGAGCGTGACCGCCTGCGCGCCGAGGCCGTGGCGAGCGGGCAGTTCATCCCGCTCGAGAAGCGCCCGGGCTCCTTCCTGGTGCGCTCCGACCCGGCGGACGTCGCACGCGTCGAGTCCCGCACCTTCATCTGCTCCGAGAAGGAGGAGGACGCCGGTCCCACGAACAACTGGGCGGACCCGGCCGAGATGAAGGCCACCCTCATGCCGTTGTTCGACGGCTCGATGCGGGGCCGCACCCTGTACGTCATCCCGTTCTCCATGGGCCCGCTGGGCGGCAACATCTCCCGCCTGGGCGTGGAGCTCACCGACTCCATCTACGTGGTGCTGAACATGCGGATCATGACCCGCATGGGCGCCGAGGCCCTGAAGCTCATCGGCGAGGGCCAGTACTGGGTCCCCGCGGTCCACACGGTGGGCTACCCGCTCGTCGACGCCGACGGCAACCGGCGGGACGACGTCACCTGGCCGTGCAACGAGGAGAAGTACATCACCCACTTCCCCGAGACTCGCGAGATCTGGTCCTACGGGTCGGGCTACGGCGGCAACGCCCTGCTCGGCAAGAAGTGCTACGCGCTGCGCATCGCCTCGGTCCTCGCCCGGGACGAGGGCTGGCTCGCCGAGCACATGCTCATCCTGAAGATCACCGGGCCGGACGGGCGGGTGTACCACCTCACCGCCGCGTTCCCGAGCGCCTGCGGCAAGACCAACCTCGCCATGCTGCGCCCCACGATCCCCGGCTGGAAGGTCGAGACGGTGGGCGACGACATCGCGTGGATGCGCCAGGGCGAGGACGACCGCCTGTACGCCATCAACCCCGAGGCCGGCTTCTTCGGGGTCGCCCCCGGCACCTCGCTGGACACCAACCCGACGGCGCTCGAGGCGCTCGACCACGACACGATCTTCACCAACGTCGCGCTGACCGACGACGGCGACGTGTGGTGGGAGGGCATGACCAAGGAGCCGCCGGCGCACCTCATCGACTGGCGGGGCAACGACTGGACGCCGGAGTCCGGCGTGCCGTCCTCCCACCCCAACAGCCGGTTCACCGTGCGGGCCGACCAAGCGGCGTCCATCTCCCCCGAGTGGGAGGACCCGACCGGCGTGCCGATCGACGTCATCCTGTTCGGTGGCCGCCGCGCCTCCAACGTGCCCCTGATCAGCGAGTCCTACGACTGGAACCACGGCGTGTTCGTGGGCGCCACCGTCTCCTCCGAGCAGACCGCCGCGGCGGAGGGCGCCGTCGGTTCGCTGCGCCGCGACCCGTTCGCGATGCTGCCCTTCTGCGGCTACAACATGGCGGACTACTGGGCGCACTGGTTCCGCGTCGGCGAGAAGCTCGGCGACAAGGCCCCGCACATCTTCCAGGTCAACTGGTTCCGCAAGGACTCCGAGGGCAACTGGCTGTGGCCCGGGTTCGGGGACAACGCCCGCGCGATCGAGTGGGCGCTGCGCCGCATCAACGGCGAGGTGGAGGCCGTGGACGCCATCTCCGGCCGCATCCCCGTGGAGGGCGACCTCAACACCGAGGGCCTCGACCTGCCCGAGGGCACCTACGAGAAGCTCTTCGCCCTCGACCCCGAGGCCTGGAGCGTCGAGGCCGACCTGACCGAGGAGTACTTCGCGAAGTTCGGTGACAAGGTCCCCGCCGAGCTGCACACCCAGCTCGAGCAGCTCCGCGCCCGCATCGCGGCGGCCCGCGAGGCCTGATCCTCTCAGCGCGCGAAGGCCCGGCGGCATCCCCGCCGGGCCTTCGCGCGTCTCGCCCACCGGTGAACGCGCCGAGGCCGTCACCCCTCACCGTTAGGCTCACAACGTGAAGATCCTCCTCCTCGGATCGGGTGGGCGCGAGCACGCCATCGCCCGTGCCCTCGTCGCCGATCCCGCCGTCGACGGCCTTGTCGTCGCCCCCGGCAACCCGGGGACGGCGCGGATCGCCCGCAATGTGACGGTCGACATCACGGATCCCGCCGCCGTCGCCGGCCTCGCGCTGGCCGAGACCGTGGACCTCGTGGTGGTCGGCCCTGAGGCGCCCCTCGTCGCGGGGGTCGCGGACGCGGTCCGGGCGGCCGGCATCCACGTGTTCGGCCCCTCCGCCGCCGCCGCACGCCTCGAGGGCTCCAAGGCCTTCGCCAAGGAGATCATGGCCGCGGCCGGCGTCCCCACCGCCATGGCGCGGGTGTGCACCACCCTCGACGAGGTGCGTGACGCGCTGGAGTCCTTCGGCGCCCCGCACGTCGTGAAGGACGACGGGCTGGCGGCCGGGAAGGGCGTCATCGTCACGGACGACTTCGCCGAGGCCCTCGCCCACGCGGACCGCTGCCTGGACCGGCCGGACGAGCCGCGCGTCGTCGTCGAGGACCACCTCGACGGCCCGGAGGTCTCCCTGTTCTGCCTGTGCGACGGCGAGGACGTGGTCGCGCTCGCTCCCGCCCAGGACTTCAAGCGTGCCCTCGACGGCGGTCAGGGCCCCAACACCGGGGGAATGGGCGCCTACTCGCCCCTGCCGTGGGCCGAGCCCGGCCTGACCGAGGAGGTGCTGGAGCGGGTCGCCCGCCCGGTGGTGCGGGAGATGGCAGCGCGCGGCACGCCGTTCGTGGGCGTGCTGTACTGCGGCCTCGCCCTGACCTCGCGAGGGTTGCGCGTGGTGGAGTTCAACGTGCGCTTTGGTGACCCGGAGACCCAGGTGGTGCTCGCCCGGCTCCAGACCCCGCTCGCCGGGCTCCTCGACGCCGCTGCCCGCGGCGCGCTCGCCACGGCGGAGGAGCCGCGCTGGTCGCACGGCGCGGCGGTCACCGTGGTGCTCGCCTCCGAGGGGTACCCCGGCCCGGTGTCGGACGGCCGCGAGATCAGCGGCGTGGCGGAGGCGGAGTCGCTCGACGGCGTCCACGTGATCCACGCGGGCACCCGGATGGACGACGACGGCCGGTTGGTCAGCGCCGGGGGGCGCGTGCTCTGCGTGGTGGGCGAGGGCGACGACGTCCCGCAGGCCCGGGAGCGCGCCTACCGCGGGGTGGGGGCCATCCATTGCGAGGGCGCGCATCATCGTCATGACATAGCCTCTGGTATCGGGGACTGAACGGAATCATCGGTGATCAGGGGATCGCGCACGCGCGCGCGGAGGGATGAGGAGGGTCGCGATGTACGACCTTGACGGCTGGGCGCACGTCTCGTCCGGCAAGGTCCGTGACCTCTACGCACCCCAGGACCCGTCCGCCCACGCGAGTGGGGACGTCCTCCTCGTCGTTGCCTCTGATCGCATCTCCGCCTTCGACCACGTCCTGCCGACCCGGATCCCCGACAAGGGCAAGATCCTCTCCCAGCTGAGCCTCTGGTGGTTCGAGCAGCTGGGTGACGTGGTGCCCAACCACGTGGTGAGCCTGGATGTGCCGGAGGAGGTGCACGGGCGGGCGATGATCTGCCGGCGCCTGAACATGATCCACGTGGAGTGCGTGGCCCGCGGCTACCTCTCCGGGTCCGCCCTCAGCGAGTACCGCGCCACCGGGGGGATCTGCGGCATCACCCTCCCCGAGGGGCTGCGGGAGGGGGACGAGCTCGCGGAGCCCATCTTCACGCCCGCGGCCAAGGCCGAGCTCGGCTCCCACGACGAGAACATCACGTTCGATGAGATGCGGCGCCGGGAGGGCTCGCTGGCCCCCCAGCTGCGGTCCCTCACCCTGGAGCTCTACGGCCGGGCGCGTCGGATCGCCGCGGCCCAGGGGCTGATCCTCGCCGACACCAAGTTCGAGTTCGGCACCACCCCGGACGGCAGCCTCACGCGTGGGCCGGTGCTCGCGGACGAGGTGCTCACCTCGGACTCCTCCCGCTTCTGGGACGCGTCGGACTGGGAGCCGGGACGGCCGCAGTACAGCTTCGACAAGCAGTTCGTCCGCGACTGGCTGCTCTCGCCCGCCTCCGGCTGGGACCGCCACTCCGACGACCCACCGCCCGCGCTGCCTGACGAAATCGTCGAACGGACCCGGGACCGGTACCTCGAGGCGTTCCGCCGGCTCACCGGCTCGGAGCCCGTGCTGTGACAGGCTGCGGCCGGCCCGACTGACCGCATGGTGGCCGGGAGCCCGGCGGCCACGGTGGCCCGCACTACATTGGGGGCATCGCGAACCGGGAGGTCACTGTGGGACGAATCATCGTCGACGTCATGCCGAAGCCCGAACTCCTCGACCCGCAGGGCAAGGCCGTGGCCGGCGCCCTCCCACGCCTGGGCTTCGAGCAGTTCACCGCGGTGCGCCAGGGCAAGCGCTTCGAGCTGAGCGTCGAGGGCGACGTGACCGAGGAGCACCTCGCGGCCGCCCGTGAGGCCGCTGACCGGCTGCTGTCCAACCCGATCATCGAGGACGTGGTGCGCGTGGCGGAGGCGGAGGCGTGAGGGACGCCCGGATCGGCATCGTCACCTTCCCCGGCTCGCTGGACGACCGGGACGCCGCCCGCGCGGTCCGCCTCGCCGGGGCGACGGCGGTGCCGCTGTGGCACGCCGACGCCGACCTGCAGGGCGTGGACGCCGTCGTCCTGCCCGGCGGGTTCTCCTACGGCGACTACCTCCGGTGCGGTGCCATCGCCCGGTTCGCCCCGGTCATGGAGCGACTGGTGGACGCCGCGAACGGGGGGATGCCGGTACTCGGGATCTGCAACGGCTTCCAGGTGCTGTGCGAGAGCCACCTGCTCCCCGGCGCGCTGATCCGCAACGACCACCAGCTCTTCATCTGCCGCGACCAGGAGCTGCGGGTGGAGAACGCCTCCACCGCCTGGACGAACGCCTACCACACCGGGCAGGTCATCACGATCCCGCTGAAGAACGGCGAGGGCGGCTTCATCGCCGACGACGCCACGCTCGACGAGCTCGAGGGCGAGGGCCGGGTGGTGGTCCGGTACGAGGGGCTCAACCCGAACGGGTCCGCCCGCGACATCGCGGGGATCAGCAACCGGGCCGGCAACGTCGTCGGCCTGATGCCGCACCCCGAGCACGCCGTCGAGGCGGGCTACGGGCCGGACGGACCGCTGGGCCCGCACACCGGCACCGACGGCGCGGGGTTCTTCACCTCCGTCCTCACCCACCTCATGGCGGGCGTGTAGCCTTCCCGGTGCCGACCGTCGCTCCCGGTGAGAAGCAGCTCATTTTGCCGGTGCTTTGCCAGGGACGCGGCTGCATGCAGGGTGAACGCCGGGTTACCACGGCGCGGTCACGAATGGGCAGAAATGCCCTCCAGAGGTGCGCGGGCTGTGCATAACGCTCCTCGTGGCGGTTGTCAAGCGAGTCCGCGGCGAATCGACGAGACGGGCGCGGGCGGGGCCACTGATCGAGTATTCGTTGTGATTGCAACGATTCCGATGTCGGACCGCACCCGTCCACCGCGTGTCCACAGCGCGAACCGCGGATTCACACCACCGTCCACAGGGGTGTGGACAGCACCTGTGGAAAACCGCCCCGAGCGCCGATTCCAAGGAAAACAGCAGGTGAACGGGGTCACACGGCCGGCGCAGCCACCGACCGTGTCCCCCATATGTTGGTCACGAGGAATTCGCAGCCGGGTCGAGCACGTGACCGCTCAGATGGACCTTCCCGGAGCGCGCCGAGACCACCCGCCACGCGGTGCCACCCGGGACGTCACCGAATTCGAGCACCCCGCGGGTGGGCAGCACCACGGGCTTCCCGAACTCCACCGCCCAGTCCAGTGCCCCGCCCCGCGGGACGGGTACCTCGGCCAGCACACGGGCCGCGGTGTACATGCCGTGCGCGATCGGCCGGGGAAAGCCGAAGGCCTTCGCCCCGAGGAGCGAGGTGTGGATCGGGTTGCGGTCGCCGGAGACCTCCGCGTACCGCCGGCCCGTGTCCGCCGGCAGGCTCCACACGTGGCGGCCGGGACCGGGTTCTGCAGCAGATTCGGCACGCTCGCGGACGTCGGGCCCGGCAGCAGCCTCTCCCTCGGCCGCCACGCCCTCGGCAGCGCCTCCACCTCCGGCAGCGTCCACGCCCTTGGAGAGGTAGGTGGACACGCCGGCCCAAGCGACGTCGTCGCCCACCGACGCGGTCAGGTGGATGTCCACGGTGGTGCCGCGGCGGTGGGGGCGCAGCCCGTCGGCCCAGGCGGTGAAGGTCAGTTCCTCGTCGAGGTGCAACGCCCTGGCCTGGGTCACGCGGTTCGCCACGTGGACCAGACCGAGCAGGGGGAGCGGGAAGTCATCCCGGGTCAGGAGTGCCATCGAGAGCGGGAAGCCGAGGACGTGCACGAACCCGGCCGGCAGCTCGTCGGTGCCGGGTGCGCCGATGAGGTGCTGGTAGTCCGCGAGCCGCTGGGCCTCCGCCCGCACGGGGCCATGGCGCAGGGCGATCTCCGGGAGGCCCGGCCGGCCCCGCCGCAGCCGGGCACGGGCCGCCCCGGCCACCGCTCGCCGGTACGACTCACCCATGCCGGGAACGGTGCCCACCACCTCCTCCCGGTACCCCTCGGGCGGTCCTGACGCGGGAACCGGCGCCGTCACTGGCCGACCCAGTTCTGGCCGCAGACCCGCAGGACCTCGCCATTGATCCCCCCGGCGGCGGGCGAGGCGAGGAACGCGATCGCCTCGGCGACGTCCACGGGCAGACCACCCTGCTGGAGCGAGTTCAGCCGACGGGCCACCTCGCGGGTCGCGAACGGGATGCGCGCGGTCATCTCGGTCTCGATGAAGCCGGGGGCCACCGCGTTGGCGGTCCCGCCGACCTCGGCGAGCACCGGTGCCAGCGCCCGCGTCATCCCGATCATCCCGGCCTTGGCGGCGCCGTAGTTGGTCTGGCCGCGGTTGCCGGCGATGCCGGAGGTGGAGGCGAGCCCGATGAGCCGCGGGGAGCGGCCGAGCGCACCCTCGTGGGCGAGTTCCACGAACGTCTCGTTCATCCGCAGCGGCGCCTCGATGTTGACCGCGAGGAGGTCCGTCCACTGCTCGGGCTTCATGTTGGCGAGCAGCTTGTCCCGCAGGATGCCGGCGTTGTGCACCACGATGTCCAGGCCGCCGTGGCGCTCCTGGGCGTGCCGGGCGATGCGTTCGGCAGCGTCTGGCGCGGTGACGTCGAGCTGGAGGGCGGTGCCCCGCACCTCGTTCATCACGGTGGCGAGCGAGTCTCCCGACGCCGGGACGTCCACGCCGACGACGCGGGCGCCGTCGCGCGCCAGCGTCCGGGCGATCTCCACCCCGATGCCGCGCGCGGCGCCCGTCACCACGGCCACCTTCCCCTCCAGCGGCCGCTCCCAGGACGGGTTGTCGGCGCCGGGGCCACTCACGTGCAGGAACTGGCCGTCCACGAACGCCGACTTCGCCGAGAGGAGGAAGCGCAGCGCGCCGAGCGCACTCGGGGCGGTGACGTCCACGCCGTCGCCCAGGACGACGCCGTTGCCGGTGGCGCCGGCACGAAGTTCCTTCGCGAGCGAACGCAGGAAGCCGTCGACGCCCTGCCGGGCGGCGGCCTCGGCCGGGTCGAGGTCCGCGCCCGCGGCGCGGGAGACCGTGACCACCCGCCCCGAGCGGGCGAACCGGCGCAGCGTGGTGCCGAGGGCGAGCACCGGCGTCACCAGGTCGCCCGGGTGGGTGATGCCGGTGAGGACCACGACGACGGCGCCCCACCGCTGCTCCTCCGGCAGGTGGGTGTCACGGCGCACGTCGAGGTCCCAGGGGAGCAGGGCGGCGGCGATGGCGTCGGCGTCCGGGCGGGAGGCGTCGTCGGACAGGACGAGCACGGGCCCGGCGGTCAGGGGCCGGTCCGGGGCGTGACGGCGCAGGCGCACCGGCTTGGGAAGCCCGAGCTTCTTCGCCAGCGTGGCCCCGAGGGGAGAGTTGACGAGGTCGATGTAGGAGTCGCTCACTTCGCCTCCAGGATCATGGCGGTGGCCTGGCCGCCGGCGGCGCAGACTGAGATGAGGCCGAGGGCCGGGCCCTCGCGGTGGTGGGACTCGCCCCGCTCGGCGAGCAGCTTGGCCAGCGTGGCCACGATGCGCCCACCGGTCGCGGCGAACGGGTGGCCCGCGGCGAGGGAGGAGCCCGTCACGTTGAGGCGGTCCGGGTCCACCTGGCCGACCGCGGACGTGCGGCCGAGGCGGGACCGGGCGAAGTCGTCGTCGGCCAACGCCGCCACGGTGGCCAGCACGGTCGCGGCGAAGGCCTCGTGGATCTCGATGAAGTCGAAGTCGTCGAGGGTGAGGCCGTTGCGCTCGAGCAGGCGCGGGATCGCTCGGGCGCCCCCCATGAGGAGGCCCTCCTTGCCGGACGGGAAGTCGACAGCGGCGGTGACGGCGTCGACAACGCTCGCCAGCGGCGTGAAGCCCCGGTGCGCCGCCCACTCCTCGGAGGAGAGGAGGACGGCGGAGGCGCCGTCGGAGAGCGGGGTGGAGTTGCCGGCGGTCATGGTGGCGGGCGCCGAGAGGTGCTTGCCGAACACCGGCTTCAGGCCGCCGAGCTTCTCGAGCGAGGTGTCGGGGCGGAGGGCCTCGTCGCGGGTGAGGCGGCGGTAGGGGGTCATGAGGTCGTCGAAGAAACCGCGCTCGTAGGCGGCCGCCAGTTTCTGGTGCGAGGCCAGTGCGTAGGCGTCCTGGGCCTCGCGGGTGATGCCCCACTCCGCGGTGGTGAGGGCCTGGTGCTCGCCCATGGAGAGTCCGGTGCGGGGCTCGGCGACGTCCGGTGCCACGGGCACCAGGTGGGCCGGGCGCAGCCGCGCCATGTACTTCAGCTTCTCCATGGGGGTCTTCGCGCGGTTCAGGTCGAGGAGGTTCCGGCGGAACTGCTCGGAGACCACGATCGGAGCGTCCGAGGCGGAGTCCGCGCCGGCCCCGATGCCCACCTCGGCCTGGCCGAGCGCGATCTTGTTGGAGATGCCGAGGATCGCCTCGAGGCCGGTGGCGCAGGCGCGCTGCACGTCGTAGGCGGGGGTGTGCGGGTCGAGCGCGGAGCCGAGGACGGCCTCGCGCGTCAGCCCGTGGTCCCGGGCGTGCTTCAGGACGGCGCCGGCGGCGACGTCGTCGAGCCGCTCGCCCGCGAGGCCGTAGCGGGCGGCGAGGCCGTCGAGGGTGGCGGTGAGCATGTCCGCATTGGAGGCGTGACGGTAGGCGCTTCCCACCTTGGCGAACGGGATGCGGTTGGCGCCGACGACGACGGCGCGGCGGGGGATGGGGGGCACGTGGTCTCCTTGTGGGTCCGGATCTTGCCCGATTGCGGTACCAGGAGTACCTGATACTCTCGGTTGCATGAACTCCATCACAGAGCATGGCGGCGCTCCCGTCAACTCGAACGGCGGATTCGGGCCGGGCGCAGGCCTCGGCACCGAGTCCGCGGTCGACGGGCGCGCCACCCGCTGGACGGAGCACCGCTCCGCCCGGCGGCTCGAGATGGTGCGCGAGGTCCGGCGCGTGGTGCACGAGCGGGGACCGGACATCTCGATGGAAGAGATTGCCGGGGCGCTCGGCACGTCCAAGTCCATCCTGTATCGGTACTTCCGGGACAAGACCGCCCTCCAGGTGGCCGTCGGCGAGTACATCCTCGGCCGCGCCCGCGTCCGGCTGGCCGAGGCCGCGACCTCCACCCATGACCCGCGCCGCGCCGTCGAGGCAATGGTCACCACCTACCTCGAGACTGTGGACCGATCACGCAACGTGTTCCTGTTCGTGAACCGGCCCCAGCAGGCGGCCTCCGAGGGCAACCTGCGGGTCTTCGTCTCCCAGGTCGAGGACCTCGTCGCCTCGCAGATCTCCCGGCTGGTGGAGGACGAGGCCGTCCCCAGCCACCGCGTGCGGGTGTGGGCGGCCGGCGTCGTCGGCATGGTCCGCGCGGCGGCGGAGGAGTGGGTCGCCACCCCGGCCGACGCACGCCTCAGCAGGGAGGACCTCGGCCGCGACCTCGCCGTCATGCTCTGGGACGGCGCCCACGCCCTGTTCAGCAGCACGTCCAGCACCCCCAGCCGTCCGTCCGCGAAGGAGGAGGAATGACCACCACCCATCCCCAGGAGAGCCGCACCGATCGTGTGGCCCCGTCCGCCACCACACCGAGCTCGACCGGCTCGATCGACGTCGCCTCCCTCCCCAGCCCGGGCATCGAGCAGCAGGTGCCGGAGGGGGAGCGGATCGACGTCGGACAGCTCGGCGACGTTCTCGACGGCCGGTGGAAGGACGTCCGGCGGGACGTCCGGGCGCTCGCGGCGAACCCCGACCTCGTGAAGGTCGAGGGCCTGCCGAAGGAGGAGCACCGCGAGCGCGTGCTCGGCCAACTGCACCAGCTCGCCGAGCTCGGAGTCCCGACCCGCGGCTTCCCGGACTACGTGGGCGGCTCGGAGAACCCGGGGGCGTACATCGCCGGCTTCGAGGAGCTGGTGCTCCTCGACCCGTCCCTCCAGATCAAGGCCGGAGTGCAGTGGGGGCTGTTCGCCTCGGCCATCTACCAGCTCGGCACCCGGGAGCACCACGAGAAGTGGCTGCCGGACGCCCTGTCCATGAAACTGCCGGGCTGCTTCGCCATGACCGAGATCGGGCACGGCTCCAACGTGGCCGGCGTGCTCACCACCGCCACCTATGACCCGGAGTCCGAGGAGTTCGAGATCGACACCCCGGTGCGGGCCGCGTGGAAGGAGTACATCGGCAACTCCGCGCTGCACGGCCTGGCCGCGGTGGTGTTCGCCCAGCTCATCACGAAGGGCGTGAACCACGGCGTGCACGCCTTCTTCGTCCCCATCCGGGAGGAGGACGGGGTGGGGGGAACCCGGTGGCTGAAGGGCATCACCATCGAGGACGACGGTCTCAAGGGCGGGCTCAACGGCATCGACAACGGCCGGATCCGCTTCGACCACGTGCGCGTCCCGCGCGAGAACCTGCTGAACCGGTACGGCTCGGTGGCGCCGGACGGCACGTACTCCTCCCCGATCGACTCGCCCGGCCGGCGCTTCTTCACGATGCTCTCCACCCTCGTGCAGGGCCGCGTCTCCCTCTCGGGTGCCGCGGTGATCACCGCCAAGGTCGGGCTGGCGACGGCGATCCGCTACGGCACCGAGCGGCGCCAGTTCACGGGGGCGGACGAGCACCAGGAAGTGGTGCTCATGGACTACCAGCGGCACCAGCGCCGGCTGCTGCCACTGCTCGCGCGCACCTACGCCGCGAACTTCGCGCAGGCGGAACTGCTCGACCGCTTCGACGACGTGTTCTCCGGCCGCCACGACACGGACGAGGACCGCCAGGACCTCGAGACCCAGGCGGCGGCGGCGAAGGTGGTGAACACCTGGCTGGCCCTGGAGGCGCTCCAGGAGTCGCGGGAGGCGTGCGGCGGCGCCGGGTACATCGCCGAGAACCGGATCGTGGGCCTGCGGCAGGACCTCGACGTGTACGTCACCTTCGAGGGGGACAACAACGTCCTGCTCCAGCTCGTCGGCAAGCGCCTCATCACCGACTACGGCCGCTCCATGGCCAAGATCGACGTGGCGGGCAAGGCCCGCTGGGTGGCGGAGCGCGCCGCGGACATGACCCTGCACCGGACCCCGCTGCGCCGGGCCGCCCAGTCGATCCGTGACACCGGTTCCATGGCCCGCTCCGCCGGTCACCTCCGCGAGGAGGACACCCAGCGGGAGCTGCTCGAGGACCGCGTGGAGGCGATGGTCGAGGAGGTGGCGCTCGCACTGCGCGAGGCTCGCAGGGCTCCCGCCGAGCGAGCCGCTGCCATCTTCAACGCGAACCAGGACGCCCTCATCGAGGCGGCCCGGGCGCACGCGGAGCTGCTGCAGTGGGAGGCGTTCACAGCGGCGCTGGGCCGGGTGAGGGACGAGCCGACCCGCCGGGTTCTCACCCGGCTGCGCGACCTGTTCGGGCTCACGCTCATCGAGAAGAACCTCGCGTGGTACCTGATGCACGGGCGGCTCTCCTCGCAGCGGGCGCAGGCCGTGACCAGCTACGTCAACCGGTTGCTCGTGCGGCTGCGGCCCCACGCCCGCGACCTCGTGGATGCCTTCGGGCTCGGGGACGACCAGGTGCGGGCGGCGATCGCGACCGGTGCCGAGGCCGCCCGGCAGCACGAGGCCCGGGAGTACGAGCGCAGCCAGCGCGCCTCCGGCAAGGAGCCCATCAACGAGAAGGTCCTCCACGAGGGCCAGAAGCGGGCCGGCCTGGCACGCACCTGACCCGGGCACCGAGCGGGCACTGACCGGAGCGGTCAGTGCCCGCTGGTCACGTGTCGGACGCCCGGGAGACGGTGCCGCCGGCCTCGCTACGATCGGGGCCGTACCGCCACCAAACCCTCGGGGGACGCATGACGACGACGCCGGACACCGTGGAGAATGCCGCTTCCACCCCGGAGGTCGAGCTCCCCTACCGTGACCTGGGCCTGAAGGACAACGAGTACGACGAGATCGTCTCCCTCCTCGGGCGGCGCCCCACCGCGGCGGAACTCGCGATGTACTCCGTGATGTGGTCCGAGCACTGCTCGTACAAGTCCTCCAAGATCCACCTCAAGCAGTTCGGCCAGAAGACCACCCGGGCGATGCGGGAGCACCTGCTCGTGGGCATGGGGGAGAACGCCGGAGTGGTCGACATCGGGGACGGCTGGGCGGTGACCTTCAAGGTCGAGTCCCACAACCACCCGAGCTTCGTGGAGCCCTACCAGGGCGCGGCCACCGGGGTCGGCGGGATCGTGCGCGACATCATCTCCATGGGTGCCCGCCCGGTCGCGGTGATGGACCAGCTCCGCTTCGGCGCGATCGACCACCCGGACACCGCGCGCGTGGTCCACGGCGTCGTGGGCGGCGTGGGCGGCTACGGCAACTGCCTCGGACTGCCCAACATCGGCGGCGAGACCGAGTTCGACCCCTCCTACCAGTCCAACCCCCTCGTCAACGCGCTGTGCCTCGGCGTGCTCCGGCACGACCAGATCCACCTCGCCAAGGGCTCCGGCGCCGGCAACAAGGTGGTGCTCTTCGGCGCGCGCACCGGCGGGGACGGGATCGGCGGTGCCTCGATCCTCGCCTCCGAGACCTTCGAGGAGGGCGGCCCCACCAAGCGTCCCTCCGTGCAGGTGGGCGACCCCTTCATGGAGAAGGTGCTCATCGAGTGCTGCCTCGAGCTGTTCGCCGCGGACGTGGTGGAGGGCATCCAGGACCTCGGCGCGGCGGGCATCTCCTGCGCGACCTCCGAACTCGCCTCCAACGGCGGCTGCGGCATGCACGTGGACCTCGAGAAGGTGCTGTTGCGTGACTCCTCGCTCACCGCGGGCGAGATCCTCATGAGCGAGTCCCAGGAACGCATGATGGCAGTGGTCACACCGGAGAAGCTCGACCGCTTCCTGGACATCTGCCTCAAGTGGGACGTCGAGACCGCCGTGATCGGCGAGGTCGACGACTCCCGCCGCCTCACCATCGACCACCACGGCCACCGCATCGTCGACGTCGACCCGGACACGGTCGCCGTCGGCCCCACCTACGACCGCCCCCACGCCCGGCCGGCGTGGCAGGACGCCCTGAACGCCGACGCCGCCGAACGGCTGCCGCGCCCCACCTCGCCGGACGAGCTGCGCGAGCAGGTGCTCGCCGTCGTCACCTCGCCGAACATGGCGTCGAAGTCGTGGGTCACCGACCAGTACGACCGCTACGTCCAGGGCAACACCGCCCTCGCCCAGCCCGACGACGCCGGCGTGGTCCGCGTCGACGAGCTCACCGGGCTCGGGGTCGCCCTCGCGACCGACGCGAACGGGCGGTTCGCGAAGCTCGACCCGTACGCCGGGGCGCAGCTCGCGCTCGCCGAGGCGTACCGCAACGTCTCGACCGTGGGTGCGCGCCCGCTCGCCGTCACCGACTGCCTGAACTTCGGCTCGCCGGAGGACCCGGACGCCATGTGGCAGCTCGTCCAGGCGATCTCCGGGATGGCGGACGGCTGCCAGGAGCTGGAGATCCCCGTCACCGGCGGGAACGTGTCCCTGTACAACTCCACGGGCGAGCCGGGACTCATCGACTCCTCGATCAACCCCACCCCCGTGGCGGGCGTGCTCGGCGTGATGGACGACGTCTCGCGCGTCATCCCCTCCGGGTGGCACGAGGAGGGCAAGGCCGTCTACCTGCTGGGACGCACCTTCTGCGAGGTCTCCGGCTCCGTGTGGGCGGACGTGGTGCACGGTCACCTCGGCGGACTGCCGCCGCGCGTCGACTTCGACGCCGAGCGTGACCTCTCGCGGGTGCTCGTCGACGCCGTCACTCAGGGCCTGTCCCGCGCCTCCCACGACCTGGCCGCGGGTGGCCTCATCCAGTCGCTGGTCGACAGTGCGGTGCGCTTCGGCGTGGGCGCCGAGATCGACCTGTCGGAGCAGTGCGAACGCGACGACGTCGATCTCGCCACCGCGCTGTTCTCCGAGTCGGGGGCGCGTGCCCTGATCGCGGTCGACGAACGCGACGTCCTCGGTCTCGAGGGCCTGGCCGCGAAGCACGATGTCCTGGCGCTGCGCATCGGCACGACCGGTGGCGACGCCCTGAGCATCCACGGGGTCGGTGACCTCGATCTCGTGGGACTCAAGTCCGCCAGCGAGGCGACGCTGCGGCAGTACTTCTAGACGCCGAACCCACTCCCCATCTTCTGAGGAACCCCATGAGCAACAGCTACATCGACTCCGTCTACGAGCAGGTCCTGACCAGGAACCCCGGCGAGAAGGAGTTCCACCAGGCGGTGCACGAGGTGCTCGAATCGCTCGAGCCCGTCGTCGAGCGCCACCCCGAGTACGAGGAGGTCGCCCTCCTCGAGCGGCTCGTCGAGCCCGAACGCCAGGTCATCTTCCGCGTGCCGTGGGTGGACGACCATGGCCGGGTGCAGATCAACCGTGCCTACCGGGTGCAGTTCAACTCAGCCCTCGGCCCCTACAAGGGCGGCCTCCGGTTCCACCCCTCGGTGAACCGCGGCATCATCAAGTTCCTCGGGTTCGAGCAGATCTTCAAGAACGCCCTGACCGGGCTCGGGATCGGCGGCGGCAAGGGCGGCTCCGACTTCGACCCGCACGGGAAGTCCGACAACGAGGTCATGCGGTTCTGCCAGTCCTTCATGACCGAGCTCTCCCGTCACATCGGGGAGAGCACGGACGTCCCCGCCGGTGACATCGGCGTGGGCGGCCGCGAGATCGGGTACATGTTCGGGCAGTACAAGAGGCTCGCCAACGCCTACGAGGCCGGCGTTCTCACCGGCAAGGGCGTGGGCTGGGGCGGATCGCTCGCGCGCACCGAGGCCACCGGCTACGGGCTCGTCATGTTCACCGAGCGCATGCTCACCACCAGGCAGCAGAGCTTCGACGGCCAGCGCGTGGTGGTCTCCGGGTCCGGCAACGTCGCGATCTACGCCATCCAGAAGGCCCAGGAACTGGGCGCCACCGTGGTGGCCTGCTCGGACTCCGCCGGGTACGTGGTGGACGAGGACGGCCTCGACCTCGACCTGATCCGCGAGATCAAGGAGCTGCGCCGCGGGCGCATCAGCGAGTACGCCTCCGCAAAGCCCTCGGCGCGCTACGTGGTGGGCGGCTCGATCTGGGACGTGCCCTGCACGGTGGCGCTGCCGTCGGCCACGCAGAACGAGCTGAACCTGCTGGACGCGAAGACCCTGGTCAAGAACGGCGTGGTGGCCGTGGCCGAGGGGGCCAACATGCCCACCGAGCCCGACGCGACCGACTTCCTGAAGGAGAACGGCGTGCTGTTCGGCCCCGGCAAGGCCGCCAACGCCGGCGGCGTGGCGACCTCCGCCCTCGAAATGCAGCAGAACGCCCGCCGTGACCAGTGGACGTTCGACCACACCGCGGAGCGCCTCCAGCAGATCATGGACTCGATCCACGACCGCTGCGCCGAGACCGCGGACGACTACGACCACCCCGGGGACTACGTCTTCGGCGCCAACGTCGCCGGCTTCACGCAAGTGGCCGACGCCATGCTCGCGCAGGGGATCATCTAGGAACGACGCCGCAACACGGCCGTGGCCGGCACCCGTGACGGGTGCCGGCCACGTCGTCGTCCTCATTGAGGTCTGTCTGGAAGCGTTCGGTGAACACCGGACCTCATAGGCGCTTTCGACTACCGAAAGTCGCGATCGAGGCCTACGGTGGAGTGTGACGCACACCACCACAGACGATGGCGCGCCGTCGCTTCCAATCGAAGACCCAAAAGGATGACGATGAAACAACCTCGCTCAATGAGGTCGATGGCAGCCCTTGGCGCCTTGGCTCTCGTGACACTCGCAGGAGCGCTGCCCGCCAGCGCGAAGAATGACAACGTCCCACCGGGTCAGGCAATCGCCCAGTAACAGCGGCCGCCGGCGCCGCCCGGGAAGCCCGTCACGATCGACATCGCGGCGATCTCGGACTTCCATGGGCAGCTCGTGTCGGTGACTGACCGCGATGGGAATGTCACCAATGGTGGTGCGCTCGGAGTGAGTGGTGTCATCCAGCAACTTCGCATGGACTCGGACGACCTCATCTTCGTGTCCAACGGCGACTCGGTTGGGGGATCGGCCTTCGAATCCGCGGTGCTCGGCGACATGCCCACTCTGGACGTGCTCAACGCGATGGGCCTCGAGCTCTCGAATGCGGGCAACCACGAGTTCGACAAGGGATGGGCGGATTTCCGTGATCGGATCATGCCGGTCAGTGATTTCCCCTACATCAACTCGAACCTCACCAGCACCCCGGAACTCGAGGAACTGGCTGACTACACGATCGTGGAGAGTCAAGGCATCTCCGTCGCCTTCGTCGGGACGATCACGGAGGAGTTCCCGACCTTGGTCATGCCGACGGGAATCGAGGGCATTGACGTCTCCGACGCGGTGGACGCGGCGAACGCAGTCGCAGCCGACCTGTCCGATGGGAACAAGCTCAACGGTGAGGCGGACGTCGTCGTCGTCCTCACGCACGCCGGCTACCAGAGCTTGGCGACCGGCGACTTCTCCGGGGACGTGGACGCCGTGTTCACGGGGCACACCCACGGTAGCTACGAGGGCTCGATCCTCAATGGTGCTGGGGTGGCAATCCCCGTGCTTCAACCTCAGTCGGCAGGCACGACCGTCTCCCACCTGACCATCACCTACAAGCCAGCGACAGGCAAGGCGGGAAACTCTAATCCGCGCATCATGAAGGTCGAGACTGAGACGATCAAGACGGCCGGATACGTCGACATGGCAACCGATGAGGTCAAGGACATCGTGGAGGCCGCTGTGCTCGCGTCCGAGCCGCTCGGTGCCGTCGTCGTCGGTTTGCTTGAATCAGATCTGATGAGGCCAGAGGGAGGGTCAAGCCGTGGTGGAGAGTCCACGATCGGCAACTTCCTTGGCGGTGTCGCATTGTGGCAGGGTGACTTGGTCACCGGTGCCGACTTCGGCGTCATCAACCCCGGTGGTATCCGTGCCAACCTCCTCGCCGGCGAGGTCACCTATCGAGAAGTCTTCAATGTGGCTCCCTTCGGGAACACGATGGCCACCCTCGACCTCACGGGTGAGCAGGTGGACCTCATGCTGGAGCAGCAGTTCGCGACCTACGTCGACGGGGTCCTGACCGCGAGGACGGGGGACCACCCCGTGCTTCGGCTCGGCATCTCCCACAACGTGGAGTACGTTTACGATCCCACTGCTCCGGTCGGCGAGAAGGTCTCCGAGATCTTCATCGACAACTTGGCAGTGGACCCGGAGGCCACGTACACGGTGGCGAGCAACGCCTTCCTCCTGGCAGGCGGTGACGGCTTCAGCGTCTTCAGGAGCGGCACGAACTTCACGGGTGGGCCCGTGGATCTGGACTCCCTGATCGACTACTTCGGCGAGTTCAGCCCGGTCGAGGTGGACTACTCGCAGGGCAGCACGGGCCTGCATCTGTCGGCACCGCTCGTCGCGGGAGAGACAGTGACGGCGTCGATCTCCTCGCTCTCCTTCACGAACGCCGAGCCGAAGCCGGCAACGGTCGACCTCATCGTCAACGGCGAGGTTGTGGGCAACGATCTGACCATCGACAACACGGTGACTGTCAAGGCGGACCAGACCGGGCAGGCGACTGTCACGTTCGTGGTGCCCGACGGAGTGACTCCGGAGAACGCGGTGGTGCAGATCGTCACGAACGACGGCTCCACCAACATCGAATTCTGAACCGGCCAATCAGCTGAACGGAGACCTCACTCCCTGCGGAGTGGGGTCTCCGTTCTCCGCGGGGGCGATACTGAGAGGATGAGAACAACGGATCCTGAACGCGGTGCCAAAGCGGTTCGCGCTGCCCTCGCCGTTCTGGATGGCGGGGGCCGGACTCTCGGTCGGCGGACTGGCATCACAGAACACAACCTTCTGGGCGCAGCGCGTTGGACGCTCGGCCTCCTAGAAGAGACGCACCGGGGTGACGGGCTCGAGGTGCGGGTGCCCCGCGTGGGGACAGTGCACATCCTCGACGGCTCCACGGACGACCCTGCGCCGAGCGTCGTCCACATGGAACCCGAGGTATGGGTGCTGCTCGCCTCTGGACGGATCGACTGGGCAACCGCCCACTCTCGAGGTCTCGTGAGCGCCTCCGGGCCTCGGGCCGACCTCAGTGGAGTCCTACCTCTCGTGGACGTCTCGGAGCCGCAGGAGCCCGGCTCCGAGTGAGTCCCATGCGAGCACGTATCGATCCCGCCCGGGGCCGTGCCGCGCTGACCGCGGCGCTCGGCCCGGAGCCCGCCCGCCAGGACCAGCTCACCGCCGTCCGGTGGACCCTCGGCCTCCTCGCGGACCACCGCCCCGGCCGGAGCGTCGAGGTGCGCGTCCCGCCCGCCGGCGCCGTCCAGGCGATCGACGGCGGCCCCACCCACCGCCGCGGCACCCCGCCGAACGTGGTCGAGATGGCGCCCGAGGTGTGGCTCGAACTGGCCGCCGGTAGGCTGGCGTGGCCCGACGCAGTCGCCCGGGGCCTCGTCTCCGCGTCCGGCACGCGCGCCGACCTCAGCGACTGCCTCCCCCTGAGGATCGAGGACGAGTGACCGACCAGCCCGACGCCGTCGCCGCCGCTGCATCGGACACCACCTCGTCTCCACCCGCCGCGCCTCCGCCCACCACTGACGCCCCCATCGAGGTCCTCCACCGGCGGGCGCCGCGCTACGGGCGCTTCGTGCTCACCGGCCTGCTGCTCGGAGGCGTCGCCTCCTTCGCCATCGCGATCGCCACGCGGGGCTGGAGCGCCCTGACCACGTCGAACACGTTCTGGCTCCTCCTCATGGTCCTCGGCGTCCTCGGCATGCTGCTCGGGGCGCTCGTCGCGTACCTGGTCGACCGCCGTTCCATCGCCGCCATCGAGGCCGAGGCCGCCGCCGCGCGCGCGGAGGCGGCCACTCCGCGGGTGACCGCCCCGGAGACGACCACCCCGGAGGCCGCCTCGTGACCCAGCGCCACCTGAACGCCGCCGTCGTCCCCGACGACCTTCTCGTGCCCCTCCGCGAGCTCCGTGCCGAACTCGAGATCCCCGAGGGCTTCTCCCCCCAGGCAGAGGCCGACGCCGCGGCCGCCGCCCGCCGTCCCCAACCCGGCGAGGACCGCACGGCCATCCCGTTCATCACCATCGACCCGCCCGGTTCCATGGACCTGGACCAGGCCGTCCACCTCGAGGCCCGCGGCACCGGCACGCGCGTACGGTACGCGATCGCCGCCGTCGGGCGCCTCGTGGAGCCCGGCAGCGCCCTGGACGCCGAGATCCGGGCCCGCGGCGTCACCGTGTACGGCCCCGGTCACTCCTTCCCGCTCCACCCGCGCGTCCTCTCCGCCGACGCCGCCTCCCTCCTGCCCGGTGCGGTGCGCTCCGCCTACGTGTGGACCATCGACCTCGACGACGCCGGCGCGCCCGTGGCCGCGCGCGTCGAGCTGGCGCGGGTGCGGTCGGTCGCACGCTTCACCTACGCCGAGGTCCAGGCCGCCCTCGACGCCGGCACCGAGCTCCCCGGCGCGCCGGCCGACTTCCCGCGGCTGTTCGAGCGGGTGGGGCTTGCTCGGCAGGGAATCGAACGTCAACGCGGAGGGGTGTCCCTCGACATCCCCGAGCAGATCGTGGAGAGGGACGAGTCCGGCGGCTACCGGCTCGACTTCCGCGCCACCCTGCCCGCCGAGGGCTACAACGCCCAGATCTCCCTGCTCACCGGGATGGAGGCCGCCCGTCTCATGCGGGAGGCGGGCATCGGCGTGTTCCGTACCCTCCCGGACGCCCAGAACCGGGACGTGCAGCGGCTGCGCCGGTGTGCGCGCGCCCTCGAGCTCACGTGGCCGAAGGCGATGGAGTACCCGGACTTCGTGCGCTCCCTCGACTCCGCCCTCCCCACGCACGCCGCGTTTCTCGATCAGGCCACCACCCTCTTCCGCGGCGCCGGCTACGAGGTGTTCGACGGTGCTGCACCGGAGGCGCCCCTCCCGCACGGTGCGATCGCCGCGGAGTACGCCCACGTCACCGCGCCGCTGCGCCGGCTCGTGGACCGGTTCGGCCTGGAGATCTGCCTCGCCCACAGCCAGGGCACGGAGGTCCCGGAGCACGTCCGCGCAGCCCTGCCCTCCCTGCCGGAGACCATGGCCACGGCCACCCGGCGGGCGAACGCCTACGAGCGCGGCGCCGTCGACGTGATGGAGGCCCTCGTGCTGGCACCGTACGTGGGGCGGGAGTTCGCCGCCGTCGTCGTCGACGTGGATGACCGGCCCCGCAGGAACGGGGGCCAGCGGGGCACGGTCATGGTGGAGGACCCGGCGGTCGAGGCGTGGGTGTACGGCGAGGACCTGCCGATCGGCGAGGAGGTGCGCGTCCGGTTGGTGGAGGCCACCCCGGCCACCCGCATCGTCCGGTTCGAGCTGGCGTAGGAGCTGCCGGCGCGGGCGGTAGGGTGGGCTCCGTGGCGCGAGGCGACGGTCGGCTGACCCATGAGCTGCTCCCCGGCGAGAAGGGTCCGCAGGACTCGTGCGGGGTGTTCGGCGTCTGGGCGCCCGGCGAGGACGTGGCCCGGCTGACCTACTTCGGCCTCTACGCCCTCCAGCACCGGGGCCAGGAGTCCGCCGGGATCGCCACGTCGGACGGCTCTCAGATCCTCGTGTACAAGGACATGGGCCTGGTCTCCCAGGTGTTCGACGACACCGCGCTGTCCTCGCTGCGCGGCCAGATCGCGCTCGGCCACACCCGCTACTCCACCTCCGGTGCCTCCACCTGGGAGAACGCCCAGCCCACGCTCGGCCCCACCGCGGCGGGCACCGTGGCGCTCGGCCACAACGGCAACCTGACCAACACCCCCGAGCTGATGCTGCTGGCCAGCGAACGCTACGGGGCGGACCTGCGCGGCGAGTTGGGGCGCGGCTCCTCCACGGACACCGCCGTCATCACCACCCTCCTGCGCGGGAACCCAGCGGACCCGAACCCCAGCCTCCTGCGGAACGCCCAGGAGACCCTGCCCCTCCTGGAGGGCGCCTTCTCGCTCGCGTTCATCGACGAGTCCACCCTCTACGCCGCCCGGGACCGGTACGGACTGCGCCCCCTCGTGCTGGGCCGTCTCCCCGCCGGGTGGGCCGTGGCCTCGGAGACAGCCGCCCTCGACATCGTCGGCGCCACGTTCGTGCGCGAGATCGAGCCAGGGGAGTTGCTCACGGTCAACGAGGACGGGCTGAACTCCTACCGCTTCGCGGAACCCGCCCCGGCGGGCTGCATCTTCGAGTACGTCTACCTCGCCCGCCCGGACACCCGCATCGCGGGCCGGTCCGTCAACTCCTCCCGCCTCGAGATGGGGCGCACCCTGGCCCGCGAGCACCCCGTGGACGCGGACCTCGTGATCCCGACGCCGGACTCCGGCACCCCCGCCGCCATCGGCTACGCGCAGGGCTCGGGGATCCCGTTCGCCAACGGGCTCGTGAAGAACGCCTACGTGGGGCGTACCTTCATCCAGCCCACCCAGACCATCCGCCAGCTCGGCATCCGCCTCAAGCTCAACCCCCTCCGCGAGGTCATCGAGGGCAAACGGCTCGTGGTGGTGGACGACTCCATCGTCCGCGGCAACACCCAACGCGCCCTCGTCCGCATGCTCCGCGAGGCCGGCGCTGCGGAGGTGCACGTGCGCATCTCCTCGCCGCCCGTGAAGTGGCCCTGCTTCTTCGGCATCGACTTCGCCACCCGCGCCCAGCTCATCGCCAACGGGCTGAGCATCGAGGAGATCCGCGCCAACATCGAGGCGGACTCCCTCGGGTACATCTCGCTCGAGGGCATGGTGGCGGCCACCACCATCCCCGCCGATCGCCTCTGCACCGCCTGCTTCACCGGAAACTACCCGGCGCCCATCCCACGCGCCGCGCCACTCCACCAGACCACCCTCCCGCTCGCCGACCTGGAGACCCCATGAGCCTCAACTACGCCGCCGCCGGGGTGGACACCGCAGCCGGGGACCACGCCGTCGAACTCATGAAGTCCGCGGTGGCGGCCACCCACACCCCGGCGGTGCTGACCGGCGCCGGCGGCTTCGCCGGCATGTACGACGCCTCCGCCCTCCTCGCCATGAAGCGCCCCGTCCTCGCCACCTCCACCGACGGGGTCGGCACCAAGATCCGCATCGCCCAGGCGATGGGGGTCCACCACACGATCGGGCAGGACCTCGTGGCGATGGTGGTCGACGATCTCGTGGTCTCCGGGGCCACCCCCCTCTTCATGACCGATTACATCGCCTGCGGGAAGGTGGTGCCACAGCGCATCGCGGACATCGTGCGTGGCATCGCCGAGGCGTGCGCCGCCACCGGCACCGCCCTCGTCGGGGGAGAGACGGCTGAGCACCCCGGCGTCATGGACCCGGACGACTACGACGTCGCGGGCGCTGCCACCGGCGTCGTGGACGCCGAGGCGATCCTCGGCCCCCATCTCGTGGCCGACGGCGACCGCGTGGTCGCGCTCGCGTCCTCCGGCCTCCACTCGAACGGGTACTCCCTCGTGCGCCGCATCGTCGAGGTGGCCGGCTGGTCCCTCGAGCGCGACGTCCCCGAGTTCGGCCGCACCCTGGGGGAGGAACTCCTCGAACCGACGCGGCTCTACACCCGGCTCTGCCTCTCCATGCTGCCCGGCGTGCACGCGTTCGCGCACGTGACGGGAGGCGGGCTCGCCGCCAACCTGGCGCGCGTTCTGCCGGAGGGGGCGCTCGCCGTCGTCGACCGCCGGGAGATCGCGCCGCCGCCGGTGTTCCGGGTGCTGCGCGAGCTGGGTGACGTCACCTGGGACGACCTCGAGGGCACCTTCAACCTGGGGGTGGGCATGCTCGCGGTGGTTCCCGCCGACGCGGAGGCGCGGATCATCGGGGCCGCCCGTGACGCGGGCGTCGAGGCCTGGACCATCGGGGAGGTGCGCGTGGGCGGCCAAGCACCAGCGGGTGCGACGGTGGTGAGCGGCACCAAGGGCATCGCCGCGGGGGCAGTCGCCCTCGGGGGTACCTACAGCTGAACGGGCTCCCTAGCGGCGGGGGCTCCAGTCGTCGTCCTCGTCGGTGGCCGGCGGGATCTCGTACTCGTCGTAGTCCTCGTCATCCTCGTCGACGGCGGACCGGGTGCCGGTGAGCTCCCGCTCCAGCGCCTGGTAGTCAGTGTCCGGGCTGAAGTACTTCAGCCTGCGTGCGACTTTCGTCTGCTTAGCCTTCTGACGGCCGCGCCCCATGGCTACGACCCCCTTCGACGTAGAGGCGGGATCGTGCACCCCTGGTGCGGTCCCGAGCGAGTGGTCAATGTTTCGTGGGTCAAACTTACATGCTCCTGGCACGTCAATGCCATTCCTGCCCCCTCGGTGGACGGGGGCAGGGGACCTCGCCCGGTGCGTTCAGTGGCGACGGCGGAGGAACGCGCCGGCGATGAGGGCCGCCGCCCCGGCCACCACGCCGCCGATGATCGCGATCGCCCTGGGATCCCCCTCGGCGGCCTCCTCGACGACGTCCTTCGCCTTCACGGACGCGGTCTCCGCGAAGCCGGCCGCCTTGCCGGTCGCCGTGTCCGCCCAGGCCATCGCCTTGTCGTTCAGGTCGGCAGCGGTCGCCCTGGCGGTCTGCTTGGCGTTCTCGATCTGCGTCTTCGGGCTGAGCCGCTCGGAGAGCACGTTGACGGTGTCGGTGAGCTCGGCCCGGGTGCGGGCGAGATCGGCCTCGATCTGCTCGGCGGAGCGCTTGGGAGCCTTGCTGCTGTCGCTCATTGCTGAATCCCCTTCTTGGCGGCGTCGACGTCCATCTTGAGGCCCGTCTTCGGGTCCACCTCGAACTGCTTGGAGGCATCGAGTTGCTTCTTGCCGACGAGCGCGAGGATCGCCACGACGATCAGCAGGACGACGCCGACGATGAGGGCGGAGGCCCACAGGGGGAGCCACACGTACAGGCCCCAGACCGCGGCGAGCAGGAGGATGCCCAGCGCGTACAGGGCGAGGACGCCCGCGGCCGCGAACATGCCGGCGCCGGCACCGAGCCTGGTTGCCTTCGCCTTGAGATTGGTCTGCGCCAGCTCGATCTCGCCACGGATCAGTGCGGAGAACTGCTCCGACACCTTGGAGACGAGCTCACCGATCGTCGGGGGTGCGCCCACCGGCGGGGTCGAGGGATTCTCGTGTGTGCTCACTGGAAGGGACTCCTTTGGCATACGTGAAGACGGTAACCACGCCATTGTCCCCGTTCTGGGCGGGGTTCGCACGACCAGTCGCCCGCGAGTAGCCCTCGAAGGGCCTGTCGGAGAGCCTTCGGGGCTGCCTACTCGCTGGAGACCGCGTCGAGAACGGGGAGACGCGCGGCACGGATGGCGGGCCAGATGGCGGCGAGGACGCCGATCACCACGGTCAGGCCAAGCATGATGAGGAGTTGGCCCCAGGGGATGTTGAGGATGCGCAGGCCGTCGTCCTTGAAGATGGTGGGCAGGGTCGAGGCCAGCGAGACGCCGATGACCATGCCGGTCAGCGTGCCGAACAGTGCGGTGAGCACCGATTCCACGGTGATGACCATGCCCAGCTGGCGGCGCCCGAGGCCCACCGCCCGCATGAGCCCGATCTCGCGGGTGCGTTCGATCACGGCGAGCGCGAGCGTGTTCACGATCGAGAGCACCGCGATGACGAGGGAGAGGCCGAGCATCGCGTACAGCACCGCCATGAGGGTGTTCACCTGGTCGGCGATGGCGTCGCCCAGCTCGTCGCCCGTGAGGACGGAGACGAACGGGAAGGCGCGCACCGCCTCGGCGAGGTCAGCGCGGAGGGCCTCGACGTCGCCGTCGCGCGCCGTCAGCCCGATCCCGGTGAGGCGGGCACGGTCCGGCGCCACGATCGCGTCGAAGGTCTCGGTGGCCACGATGACGTCGGTGCCGAAGAACTGCTCGTTGGCGATCCCGGCCACGGTGTAGCGTTCACTGCCGGTGAGCGTGGTGATGCCGAGGTCGTCGCCCGGCTCCAGCCCGAGGTCCTCCGCGACCTCGAGCTGCACGAGGATCTCCTCGGCCGTCTGCGGCAGCTCGCCGGCCTCGAGCGGGATCTCGTAGAGCGTGCCCATGGCGTCGAGGGGGAGGTCCGCCATGCTGATCGCGTCATCGAGGTCAGGGGAGTTGCCGAAGCCGAAACGGGTCACCGCGAGCTGCTCCACGGACTCCACCCCCTCGACGAGGGGCACGATCTGCTCGGGCAGGAACGATGTCGCCGAGGTGACCACGAGGTCCGCGTTCACCTGGTCCTCGACGATGGACCGGGTCGACGCCGTCGCGCTCGAGGCCACGACCGCCGCCACGGACACCAGCGCCATCCCGATGGTGAGGGCGGCCGCGGTGGCGGCGGTGCGGCGCGGGTTGCGCACCACGTTGCCGCGGGCGAGCCGCCCGACGGGGCGGATCCCGTTCAGCGGCAGCGCGAGCGTCCCGAGGACGGCGGGGGCGAACACCGGCGCCATGCCGAGCACGCCGAGGAGCACCGCGAAGGCGCCCACCCCGAGTACCGGGCCGCTGAGCTCGCGCACCGCGTACACCACCGCGCCGATCCCGCCCAGCAGGATGACGCCGGAGATGATCGCCCGCAGCACGAGCGACTTCTCCGCCCTGGGGTTCTCCGGGCGCATCGCCTCCACGGGGGCCGTCTCGGCGGCGTCTCGTGCCGGGATCACGGCCGCCAGCGATGTGACGACGACGGCCGCCACCACCACCAGCACCGCCCGGTCCACCGGGAGGCTCACCGCCGTCCCGCTGAAGTCGATCCCCAGGGCGACGAGGAGGCGTTGCAGGCCCACCACGAGGGCGACGCCGCCCGCGATGCCCAGGCTCGCGCCCACGAGGCCGATCAGGGCCGCCTGCGCGAGCAGCGTGCCGAGCACCTGCCCGGGGGAGGCACCGATGGCGCGAAGGAGGGCGAACTCGCGCTGCCGTTGCCGGACGAGCATCGCGAACGTGTTGAGGATGAGGAAGGACCCCACGAACAGGGCGATCAGCGCGAACACCAGGATGATCGTCTCCACGAACCCGAGCGCCTGCTCGGTGGCGGTGCGTTGTTCCTCGCGGATCTCCTCGCCGGTCACCACCTCGACGGCGTCGCCGAGCGCGGCCTGCACGTCCGCGGTCACCTGTTCCGGGTCCGCGCCCTCCTCGGCCATCGCGGCCACCTGGGAGACGGTGCCGTCGGGCGCGAAGGCCTCGCGCGCGATGTCCTGCGAGACCACCAGGATCGTGGCGCCGAGCAGGGGAACGGAGTACTCCACCTCGCCGACGATCGTCACGTCCACCGGCGGGAGCTGGCCGGCGCTCACCTGGGCGGTGTCGCCGATCTCGTACCCGGACTTCTCGAGAGTGGGGGTGTCGAGCGCGATCTCGCGCTCGCCCGTGGGGAGCCGCCCGTCGAGGGCGGTCGCCAGGCCCAGTTCCTCCCACAGCGCCCAACCGAACGACGGCGCCTGCGAGTTGGTCACGGCGAGCCCGTCCGACCCCACCACGTACGCGATGCCGAACAGCTCGGGCTGGGCGGCGGCGACGCCGTCGACCTGCGCGATCTCCTCGGCGAGCGCGATGTCGAGGAGGTCTCGGGACGAGCCGAAGGGGCCACCCCCGGGGCCGCCCCCACCGCCGTCGTCGGCGGTGCCCTCCGCCTCGAGACCGCGGACGTAGACGTCCGCGGAGGCCACGGAGGTGTTCAGCTGGTCGATCGTGTTTCCGAGGAGGCGGGTGAGGGTGAAGGTCCCCGACACGAACGCGGTGGCCAGGAAGACGGCGAGGATCGAGAGGATGAACCGCACCCAGTGCGTGCGGACGTCCCGCAGGGTGAGGCGCAGCATCAGCGGACTTCGGCGGGGGCGGTGGCGAGGTCGGCCAGAGCGGCGAGCACGGAGTCGTGGGTGGGCTCGAGGAGCTCGTGCACGATGCGGCCGTCGGCGAGGAAGAGGATCCGGTCGGCGTAGGCCGCCGCGGTGGCCTCGTGGGTCACCATGACCACGGACTGGCCGAGCTCGTCCACGGAGCGGCGCAGGAAGCCGAGCACCTCGGCCGCGGCGCGGGAGTCGAGGTTGCCCGTGGGCTCGTCAGCGAACACCACGGACGGATTGCCGACGAGTGCGCGGGCACAGGCGACCCGCTGCTGCTGCCCGCCCGAGAGCTCCGACGGGCGGTGGTGCAGGCGGTCCCGGAGGCCGACGGCGTCCACCACCTGGTCGAAGCGGGAACGGTCCACGTCCGCGCGCGCGATGTCGAGGGGAAGCGTGATGTTCTCGGCGGCAGTGAGCGTGGGGATCAGGTTGTAGGCCTGGAACACGAAGCCGATGCGGGTGCGCCGCACCCTGGTGAGTTCCCGCTGGGACATGTGCGAGATGTCGAGGCCGTCAACCACGATCTGCCCGGACGTGGGGGAGTCCAGCCCCGCCATGCAGTGCATGAGGGTGGACTTCCCGGAGCCGGACGGTCCCATGATGGCGGTGAACTCGCCGCGGCCGAAGGCGACGTCGACGTCGTCGAGCGCCACCACTCGTGTCTCGCCCGAGCCGTAGATCTTGCTCAGGTTGGTGGCGGTGGCGACGGCGCCGGTCGACGGCGCGGCGGGGGTGGTGGCGGCGTGTCTGCCCATCGGTCCTCCTGGATCGATGACAATGCTACGACGTGACGCCCCGTCGCGAACCGCCGGGCGGGGCGGTTACTCTGACGGCTGAGCGGGGGCGTCCGCCGGGGTCGGTTCCGCCTGGGTGAGGTCCGCCGGTGCGGTGGCAGCGGCCCGTGCGCGGCGCCGTCGCCGGATCGCCAGGATGATCCCGAGCGGGATCCAGATCGGTGCGGTGGCGATGGCGGCGGTGAGGACGGCGTAGACGATCCGCTGGAAGCCGGCCACGCCCGCGGCGAAGGCGAGCTGCAGCTCGTACCAGGAGAACCATGGGATGTCGACGGCGGACGGCGAGAGCGCCGAGGCCGGGACGGTGAGCGCGATGGAGACGGTCGCCATGGTGTCCCGGTCCGCGAGCACGGTGCGCTGGTCGAGGAGGGAGCGGAGTTCCGCCGTGACGGAGACGAGCCGGTCGCGGATCATGAGCTCCTCCTCCACGGTGGTGGCGCGGGAGAGCATCGCGGTCAGGCTGTCGCGTTCCGCCTCCAGGATCGGGATGCGCGCGTCGAGGTCCGTGTACTGCGTGGTCACGTCCTCCGAGGAGAGGCTCTCCGCGGTGGTGCGGCCGAGGCCGCGGACGGCGTCGAGGAACGACTCGAGTGCGGAGTCCACCACCCGGACGGTGAGGTACCCGCCGGTGAGGGTGGGCTCGGCGGCGGCGCCGTCCTCCAGCGGCCGGGGCTGGCCGCCGTCGGTGTAGAGGTCGGAGGACTGGACGAAGCCGCCCGCCGCCTGGGCGGCGTCGCGGATGCCGGCGACGGCGTCGGGCACGTCGGAGACCTGGACGGTCAGGGATGCGTAGCGCACCAGCCTGTCCTCGACAGGGATGGGCGCCCTGTCGCCGTACGAGGCCTCGTCGACGGCCGCCATCTCCTCCGCTGCCCCGTCCGCTGCGTACCCCTGTTCGACCCAGCCGCCGCCGCTGTCGTCGCCTCCCATGGCGAAGGGGGCGGACGCACCGAGGAAGTACGTGCCCACCATGATCGAGACGGTCGCCACCAGGAGCGTGGCGAGCACGGCCACCGCGATCTTCCACCGGATGATGCCGCTCCTGGCCGTGCCGTTCGGGCCGGAGCCGTTCCTGACCGTGCTGTTCCCGTCCATGGTGTCCTCCTCGGTGAGTTCTCACCCAGTATGTGTGCCGAGGACGTCGGATCCTGGCGGCCGATGGGTCACGGTTCGGTCAAGGCCGCGGGCCGGTCCTCCGCCGTTGGGGCTGATCGGGCGTGCAAGATTGGGGGAGGCCGCAACACAGGACATGAGACCGCGGGCGCGGGGCGGGAGAGCGAGGGAGCAGTGGCGGGACACGACGAGGCCTGGTTCGACGAACTCTTCCGCGCGCACGCCGGTGCCGTGCGCCGCTACTTCCTGCGCCGCGCCCCTGTGGACGCGGAGGACCTGGCGGCCGAGACCCTCGCCCTGGCCTGGCGGCGGCGCGACGACGTCCCCGACGGCGCCGAGTTGCCCTGGCTCTACCGCAGCGCCGGCTACCTGCTCGCCAACCACCGCCGGAAGAGGGCGGCGCTCCTGGTGGAGGAGTTGCCGGAGACCCCGGACCTCACGGACCCCGCCGATCTCGCGGTCACGGACGACACCGTCCGCCGGGCGCTGGCCGCGATCTCGGACCGGGACCGCGAGGTGCTGCTGCTCCACGCCTGGGAGGGACTCACGGGAGAAGGCCTGGCAGAGGCGCTGGGCATCTCGCGCTCCGGGGCCGATGCCGCCCTGTCCCGGGCCCGCTCGCGGCTCGCGCTCGCGTGGGCGGGGGAGTGAGCGGCGTGACCGCCGGCACGTACCGGGGCCTGAAAGAACGCGGCACCCGGGCACACAGACAGGTCAGCGAACTTCCCACGAGGAGGAGAAGGCCATGACCGACCACGACGACGCCATCCTCGACCGCCTGCGCGCGGCCGACCCCGCCCGGGACTCCGAGGTGGACCTCACGCACCTGCGTGCTGCCGTCGACGCGCGGATCGCCGCCGAGGAGGGGGGCGCCGGCGTCGCCCCGGTCACCGATCTCACCCGCGCCCCCAGCCGCCGCACCCGGTGGCTGCGCGTCGCGGGCGCGGCGGCGAGCGCCGTCGCCGTGGGGGCGGTGGGATTCGGCCTCGGCAGCGGCGCGATCCTCGCGGGAGGTGGGACCGATTCGGCGTCGTTCGACGAGGCGGCGACGTCCGGGATGGCGGAGGACACCGACGGGGCCGGACCCCAGGAGGAGGCGATGGCGGGCGGAGCGGACGGGGCGCTGGCCCCGGACGCCGAGCGGATGATCTGGCCGGGCTGGTCGGAGCGGCAGGTGTTCCGCGCCGTCGGGCTCCCGGATGAGTCCGGAACGGCGACGACATGGGCCTTCGACGCCACGGGCGCGTGGAGCGCGGAGAGCGTTGCCGAGATCGCCGCCGTGCTGGGCGTTGAGGGGGAGCCGGAGCTCGTCGACGGGTCGTGGACCGTGGGGCCCCTCGACGGCAGTGCGGCCTACGTGATGGTGTACCCGGACGGCCAGGCGGGCCTGAACTACTACGACCCCGCCACGGACCCGTGGAACTGCGAGGAGGTGCGGGACGGCACGGCGGCGCAGTGCCCGGATCTCGGGCCCGCCCCGGGCGACGACGAGGCCCGCCAGCTCACGCGCGACCTTCTGGCGGAGCTCGGCCTCGACCCCGAGGGCTTTGAGTACGAGATCAGCAAGGACGAGGGTTCGGGGTGGATCTCCGTGGCCGCCAACCAGGTTCTCGACGGCAGCCGCACCGGCGTGGCGTGGTGGGCGAGCTTCACAGGGGCAGGTTTGCAGTCGCTGTCCGGGTCACTGGCCACGCTCGTCGAACTCGGTGACTACCCGGTGGTGGGGGCGGCAGAGGCCGTCACCCGGATCACCGACCCGCGCTTCGGGACGATCGGCGGCTTCTCGATCCTGCCCGCAGCGCGTGGCGGGGCGGTGCTCGAAGGCGACGTGGCCGTGGAGGCTGAGGCGCTGCCGGAGGTGCTGCCGGTGGAGCCGTCGCCCACGGAGCCGCCGGCGCCGCCGGCGGCGGGATCGCCGGTGCGGTGGCCGGTGGAGGACGTGGCCGTCACCGCCGCCGAGCTGGGCCTCGCGCAGTGGACCACCGCGGATGGCGCGAGCCTCCTGGTTCCGGCGTGGGAGCTCACCGCGGAGGACGGGCGCACGTGGACCGTCCTGGCACTGGCCGAGGCTGCCCTCGACATGAACCCGCTCGATTAGGGGGCTGCCGCGGAGGGCGGCGGCCCCCGGAGAACGGAAGAACCCCGGACCTCGTGGGTCCGGGGTTCTCTCCGTGGCTCCGACCGGCGTCGATCCGGTGACCTTTCGATTTTCAGTCGAACGCTCTACCAACTGAGCTACAGAGCCCCGACACAACAGGCCGGTCTCTCGACCGGCCTCTCATGCCTTGCGACCCCGACGGGACTTGAACCCGCGACCTCCGCCGTGACAGGGCGGCGCGCTAACCAACTGCGCTACGGGGCCTCGTGTGAGACCTTTTTCTTGACTCGTACCCCCAACGGGATTCGAACCCGTGCTACCGCCGTGAAAGGGCGGCGTCCTAGGCCACTAAACGATGGGGGCCTGTTACGCCCTCGACGACTAGCGCCGTAGACCTCCAGTAGCATACGGGCAAACGATCACTCATGGCAAAACCGCGGGAGTGTGTGCTGCCTCATAGGCGGGCCATGAGGGCGGCGCGGGTTGAGCGGCGAGGAGCAGCATGGTCGACATGTCCGAGGAGGCCTTCGAGGAGGCCGTCGCCGACGCGCTCGACCTCATCCCGGGCGAGCTCCTGGACCAGATCGACAACTGCGTGATCCTCGTGGAGGAGGAGCCACCGGAGGACATCGATCCGGACACCCTCGGCCTGTACGAGGGTACCCCGCTCACAGAGCGCGGTGAGTGGTGGGCCACCGGCGCCCTGCCGGACCGGATCCTCATCTTCCGCGGCCCNNGTGGCCCACGAGATCGCGCACCACTTCGGCATCGACGACGATCGGCTGGACGAGCTGGGCTGGGCCTGAGCCCCACGACTAGGGTGGACGCCATGGATGACACCGTTGGAGAGACCGTCGAGGAGGCCGCCGAGACGGCACTGTCCCTGCTCTCCGTGCTCGGCTACGCGGGGCTCGGCCTTGCCGTGGGCCTCCTCGTGTCCATCCTCATCTCCGTGGTGGTGCGGATCCTCCGGCGCCGCCACCCCACGCTGACGCCCGTCTCGCGGCGCATGAAGGCTCCCCAGCGGGCCTTCTTCGCGCTCCTCGGGACCGGGATCGGCGTGGCGGTGGGGACCGCGCCGCAGATCGCCGGGGTGGAGACCTCCTGGCGGCCGGCGTTCCTGCACATCTTCCTCATCATCCTGATCGCCGCCGCCGGGTACCTGCTGACCGCCGCGCTGTTCGCGATCGAGGACATGGTGCGCGAGCGCCACGAAGGGGTGGAGGAGACCAGTCACGCCCGGCGCGTGCGGACCCAGATGCAGGTCATCCGGCGCGTCGGCGTCGCCATCGTCTGGCTCAGCGTGGTGGGTGGGATCCTCCTGACCTTCGAGTCCTTCCGCGCCATCGGCGCCTCTCTCTTCGCTTCCGCCGGCGTGCTCTCGCTCGTCGCCGGCATCGCCGCACAGAGCTCCCTCGGCAACATCTTCGCCGGCATCCAGATCGCCTTCACCGATGCGCTCCGGGTGGGCGACGTGGTGGTCATCAACGGCGAGTTCGGCAACGTCGAGGAGGTCACCCTCACGTACGTGGTGGTCCGGGTGTGGGACGACCGCCGCCTGATCCTGCCCTCCAGCCACTTCACCACCCAGATCTTCGAGAACTGGACCCGGCGCGAGTCCCAACTGCTCGGCACGGTGCTCCTCGACCTGGACTGGTTCGCCCCCGTCCCCGCCATCCGGATCGAACTCCAGCGCCTCGTGGAGTCCTCGGAGCTGTGGGACGGGCGCACCGCCGGGGTGCAGGTGGTCGACGCCCAGAACGGTCGCATCCAGTTGCGCGTGGTCGTCTCCTCGGACTCCTCCGGGCACCTGTGGGACCTCCGCTGCCTTGTGCGCGAGGGTCTCGTCACCTGGCTGCGGGAGAACGCCCCCTACTCCTTCCCGCGCACCCGCCTGGAACCGGACACCTCCACCGCGCCACCCCAGGAGGAGCTCCGCACCTTCATCGCGGAGGTCGAGCGGGAGTGGGAGGAGGAGAAGGCGGCCGAGGAGCCGGCGCTGGAGGAGACGCTGCTGACGCCCGTCGTCGTCGACGAGTCCGACACGGTGCGGATGCGGCGCGAGGAGGATGCGCGCCGCGCCCGCCGCGAGGCCGAGAAGGCCGATCGCCGCGCCGCCAGGAAGAACCCGGCCATCCTCGCCGGCCACGAGAACGTGCGCCCGCTCCCGTCCAGCGACGAGACGCGCGTGCTGTCCGAGGACGAGCTCGTCACCCTCGAGGCCGACGACGACGCCCCGCGCCTCGCCCCACCCGAACCTGTCGCTCCGGCCACCATGCCGCGCACCTCGATCATGCAGCGGACCGAGGAGCAGCGCTCCGCCGATTCGCGGCTGTTCTCCGGCTCGCCCGACGCGGAGGAGCGGGCCAACCGCCTCACCGGACCACCACGCGAGGAGATGGCCGAGCGCGAGGACACGGCGCGCCGTCGGGCACGGCAACCAACAGAGGAGAAGTCATGAGCGAGCGCAAGGTGAACCGCACGGACGACGAGTGGCGGGCCATGCTGACCCCGTTCGAGTTCCACGTCCTGCGGGAGGCGGGCACAGAGCGGGCGGGCACGGGCGAGCTGCTCCACGAGGAACGGGAGGGCATCTACCGGTGCCGCGCGTGCGGGGCGGAGCTGTTCCGCTCGGAGACCAAGTTCGACTCGCACTGCGGCTGGCCGAGCTTCTACGCCCCCGCGGACTCGGACGCCGTCGAACTCCTCGAGGACCGGTCCTTCGGGATGCGGCGCGTCGAGGTGCGGTGCGCCGCCTGCGGCTCCCACCTCGGCCACGTCTTCCCCGACGCGCCCCAGACGCCCACCGGTGACCGGTACTGCATGAATTCCGTCTCGCTCACCTTCGAGGAGGAGTGATGCGGATCGCCACCTTCAACATCGAGCACGGTGAGGCGGCGCTCGGTTCCGAGCACCACGGCGAGGTGCCGGACGCGAGATCGCTCGTGCGGCTCGCGGACGACCTCCGGGCCCTCGACATCGACGTGCTCTGCCTGCAGGAGGTGGACCAGGGGCAGCGGCGGTCCGGTGGCCTGAACCAGGCGGAGATCCTCTCCCGCGAGCTCGGGATGCACCAGTACCGTTTCGCCGCGTTCTTCCAGGGTTGGGTGGGCGGCCTGCGCTTCCAGCCCCTTCGGTCCGACGCCGGCGGCCGCATGGCCTTCGGGATCGCCACGCTCTCCCGGCTTCCGGTGACCTCCTGGCACGTCAACACCATGGGGGGTACGCTCCCCAAGCTGAAGCTGCGGGAGGGGGGTGGCGGATGGCGGCCCTCGGAGCGGCTCGCTCTCGTCGACACCTCGCGGACGGTGCTGGCCGCGCAGGTGGCGGGCCCCGAGGGTTCGGTCGCGGTGGTCAACACCCACCTCGTGCCGGACGTGCCCCTCGCCAAGCGGCAACTGGTGGACGTGCTCGACTCCCTCGGCACCCTGCCCGCCCCGCAGGTGCTGGCGGGCGACCTCAACCTGGAACCCCCGGACGTCGCGGCACCCGGGCTGCGCCCGCTCGCGGTGGCCAACACGTTCAGCAACGCCCGGCCCCAGCGCCAGATCGACCACATCCTCGGGTCACCCGAGGTGCAGGTGGTCGCGAGCGGCGCCGAGTCGCTCTCCTTCTCGGACCACCGGTTGCTGTGGGCGGACCTGAGCCTGTAGCCGGCGTCGCGGGGCCCGGTCCGGCGGGGCCCGGTCCGGCCGTCAGCGGGTCGCGGTACGCCGGCGCGGTCGGGCTGTTCATCCTGGGAGCCATCACCCAGTACGTGGGCGCCGCACTCGCGGTCGGACTGTTCCAGGTGATGCCCGCTCCCACGATGGCGTGGTGGCGGATCGCCATCGCCGCGCTCGTCCTGCTGGCGTGGAGGCGCCCATGGCGGGGCGTGCGCGGCCGCGAGGCCTGGAGGGCTGCGGCCCTGTTCGGGGTGGTGCTCGCCCTCATGAACGTGGCGTTCTACATCGCGATCGACCACATCCCGCTCGGCACGGCCGTCTCCATCGAGTTCGTGGGGCCCGTGACGGTGGCGGCCCTCGCCGGATCCGGGTGGGCGCAACGTGCGGCCATCGCGTTCGCCGCCGGCGGCGTGCTGACGATCAGCGGGTTCGGGGTGGACTGGGGCGAACCGGGGACCGCACTCGGACTCGGGGCGGCGCTCGCCGCGGGCGCACTGTGGGGCCTCTACGTGGTGCTGGGCAAGCGCCTCTCCGGGCGCGTCAACGGGCTGGACGCGCTCGCCGTCGGGATGGCCGCCGGCGCGCTGGTGGTGGCGCCGGTCGTGGCGACGACGGCGGGAGCGGCCTTGGCCGAGCCGCGGGTGTTCGCGCTGGTGGTGGGGGTGGCGCTGCTCTCCTCAGTGGTGCCCTATGCCCTCGACCAGGTCAACTTCGGAGTTCTGCCCGCGGCCACGTTCGCCATCCTGCTCGCACTCCTCCCGGCCACCTCGCTCGTGGTCGGGGCAGTGATGCTCCGGCAGGCGCCCTCCGCGGGTGAGGTGGTGGGGCTGGGGCTGGTCTCCGTGGCCGTCGTGCTCGCCAACCTGCCCGCGCCCAGGACCTTCGGCCCATGAAATGTGTCACGTTCTGTTGCGATTCGTGACGGAAATGTGCGCGCCGGAGTGCCGAAGCTGCGCAACTGTGGTTGTCTATTGGACGGAAACGGCGCCACCGCGCCGTTGGCCTCACTCGAAAGGAGAACCCCTCACCATGGGTGAAATCATTGGCATCATCATCGCGGGTGCGATCATCGGTGCGCTCGCGCGGCTGTTCATGAAGGGCGACCAGAACCTGGGCGTCATCTGGACCATCGTGCTCGGCGCCCTCGGTGCGCTCGCGGGCAGCTTCATCGCCGGCCTTTTCGGCGTCGAGGACACTGCGGGGATCGACTGGATCCGCTGGATCATCTCCATCATCATGGCGATCGTCTTCATCTCGGCGTACCTCGCGATCCGGGGTCGCAGCAAGCGCGTCTGACGCGCAACAACCACGCGAGGGGCCGGCTCACTGCCGGCCCCTCGTGCTGTGTTCTCGGCGTCCCGCTCAGCGGCCGCCGGCACCTCCGCCACCGCCACCGCCACCGGAGAAGCCGCCCCCTCCCCCGAAGGACCCGGACCCACCGGAGGATCCCGGCGTGTAGGTGAGGTCCCCCATGCCGGAGGAGGTGAGGCGGTCCATGGAGGAGCCGATCTCACTGAAGTTGCCGAAGCCGTGGGTGCTCCCCACGTACCAGGTGGGTGCATAGGTGTAGCGGCCCTCTGCCGCGAGTTGCTCGAAGATGCGGGACCAGCGGTCCGCCACCCCGAACACCATGGCCCAGGGCAGGTAGCGGGAGAAGATGTCCTGGCCCTCCTCCCAGCGGAGCTGGTGGGCGTCCGCCGTCGCGAGGTACTGGCGGAATCCACGGACCTGCTCGAAGACTGCGCGTCCGTAGGCGGTCCGGGCATGTGCGGCCTTCCGTGTGCTGGCGAACACCACCACCACGGACGCCACGGCGAGGAACGCCGCGATCAGCAGCGGGAAGATCGTCTGCCCGGTCATGAGTGTCCCAACCGCTGCGAACATGCCAACGCCCACGGTGTTGAAGAAGAAGATCGCCACGAAGAGCGGCAGCACGAAGTTCATGCCACCCCGCCGGGCAGGCGAGCCCACCAGGCCCTTCGAGCGGAAGTACTCGCGATTGTCCGAGATCTTCGTGACCCCCTTGTGGAAGGACCGGAGATCGCTCGCGAAGGAGCCGCGCAGGTCGGAGATGGTGACGGTCGGCTTGCCGCCGAAGAGGTCTGCCATGGCCTTGCGCTCATATGGGCGCAGGCCGTCCTGGCTCGGCGCGTTCGGGTTCCACCGGAGCAGCCAGTCGTTCGGCTTGCCGGAGAGGAACGCCGTCCCCGCCGTCTCGATCGTGAAGTACCCGCGCACCGCGAGGTCCACGAGCGTGGCCGCGAAGAACGAGTTGTCCGTCTGCTCCTCGAGCAGCACGCCCGCCTCCGCGGGAGTGAGGCCCTCCGGTGGGGTGAAGCGCACCGTGACGGGCGGGTCACGCCACAGCTTGGCCTCGCGGGGAGCGCCCACCTCGCTCGTGGAGCCCGTACCAGCGGGTTCTGCGGGCACGAGTCCGAGTGGGAGACCCACGAAGTAGCGGTCCCGCCCCGCGGAGATCCGGGACCAGAGGATCGCGCCGAGCGCCAGGAGCCACACGATCGCCAGGGGGATCGGATACCTGGCGACGAACGCGCTCATCGCGAGCGCGGCGGCCAGCACGGGTCCGGGTTCCGCCCAGGTCGCCGGGTCCCCGGGGGAGCCGGTGTCCGGCACGTCGCGCAGGATGGGTGCGATGTCCCCGAACGTGCCGGCAGGCCACCCGGTCACCACGCTGATGCCCTCGCCCACGCCCAGGTTCGTGCCGGTGAAGGAGGCCGTGGCGCCGTCGGAGGCGTAGGAGGTGCACGGCGTGGTCGCGCCGGACGGCCCCTGGTAGCACGCGACGTCGATGACGTCCGCCGGGCCGGTCACCGTGACGCTCACCCGCTCGAACGGGTTGGCGATGTCCGTGAAGGTGTTCCAGTAGAGCTCGTCGCGGTCGCTGACGCCGTCCTGGCCGCGGATGGCGTTGAGGGCGCCGTCGATCTCGTAGCTGAGGACGTACACCTGTAGGCCGCTCCGGGTGTCCGAGGAGCCGTCCGGCGCCCCGACGGCGAGCCGGATCGTGTCCCGGTTGGTCCCGCCCTCGATCCACACCTCGGCCGGTGCCCCGGACGGGGAGGTCACCGCGAAGTCCGAGTACTCGTAGACGCGGTACTTGCTGGTGTCCGGCGACCACCCCATCCACTGGACGAGATCCCGGTAGAACCCGAGCCCGTTGCGGGTGCCGAAGTCCCACTGGTACGTCTCCTCGACGTGGATCGTGCCGTCCGGGCGCACCTCCATCACGACGTCGACACCGCGCACCACGTCCGTGGAGGGGTCACCGTCTGCCTGCGCCGGGAGCGGGGCCAGCATTGCCAGCCAGGTGATGATGGCGAGCACGACGACGACGGCGCCGGTCCGCCTCATCCGCCCGGCTCCCGTCACGTTCGTGGCGGCGATCGTCGATGGAATCATGGCGCTCCCTTGGTCACGGCCTACCGGAAGGATAGTGGCGCAGCCCGTGGGTGATGCCCTTCACCAGAGCGCCCGCAGTTGTGGCGTGCGTGCCTGGAACCCCTCGCAGATCTCAGCCATGCCACAACAGCGCCCGCAGTGGTGGGTGGAGAGGACGTCGGCGAGATCCCCCACGGCGGGCGCTGGACCGTTCTGCGGGCGCTCTTGGGCAGGTTCCCCGTGAGCGTGCAGGCTCCGGGATCGGACGCGCCACCTGCGTGTGGCAGAGTGCTGGCATGCCCGTCCGCCCTGCCCGACGCGCCGGAGTCACGTGGCTCGTCCGTCTCGCCGCGCTGGCTGCCCTCATCCTCCTCGCGTCCCTGCTCCTCGACCTCTTCAGCCCCTTCGACGGCGCCCGGGAGGCCGCGCAGGCCGACGGCCGCACCGCCGTCGTCGAGTACGTGTACGACGGCGACACGATCCGCGTCACCCTCGACGGCGAGTCCACCCGGGTGCGCCTCCTCAACATCGACGCACCCGAGGAGCCCCGGGACGGCGAGCCGGGAGAGTGCCTCGCGGGGGACGCGACCGCCGTCCTCGAGGGGCTGCTGCCGCCCGGGACGGAGGTCGTCCTCGTCCAGGACGAGGTCACCCACGACCAGTACGGCCGCCTCCTCGCCGGGGTGTACGCGGACGGCCGGCTGGTCAACGCCGAGATCGCGCGCGCCGGGCTCGCCCGCCCCGTGGTGTTCGACGGCAACACCCGGTTCCTCCATGCGGTCGAGGAGGCGCTGGACGAGGCGGAGGACGCCGGCCTCGGGATGTTCGACCCGCGCGCGAACTGCCCGTTCTGACCGACGCCTGCCCTGAGCTACAGCCGAACCGGGATCCCGTGCCTCGCGAGGTACTCCTTCACCTCGCGCACGCTGAAGGTGCGGAAGTGGAACACGGAGGCGGCGAGGACGGCGGCGGCCCCGCCGTCGACCACGGCCTCACGGAAGTGGTCGAGTGTGCCGGCGCCACCGGACGCGATGACTGGGACGGCGACGGCGTCGGCCACTGCACGGGTGAACGGGAGGTCGTAGCCGGCGAGCGTGCCGTCCCCGTCCATGGACGTCGGCAGGAGAGCCCCGGCGCCGAGGTCCTCGCAGGCCCGCGCCCACTCCACGCAGTCGAGCCCGGTGCCCTTCTGCCCGCCGCTGACCACCACCTCGAAGCCGCTCGGCAGTTCCGGGTTGCGGCGCCCGTCGATGGCGACGACGACGCGCCCGGACCCGTACGCCGTCGCCGCCTCGCGGACGAGCTCGGGCCGCCGGACGGCGGCACTGTTCATGGACACCTTGGAGACACCGACGTCGAAGAGGGCGGCGATGTCCTCCAGGGAGGAGATCCCGCCGCCCACCGTGAGGGGCACATCCCCGAGCGCGGCGGCGACGTCCCGGGCCCATGCCAGGCGGGTGCCCCGGCCCTCGACCGTGGCGGTGATGTCCAGCATCGTCACCTCGTCCGCCCCGGCCTCCCGGTAGAAGCGGGCGTTCTCCACGGGGTCACCGGCGTCGCGCAGACCGACGAAGTGCACCCCCTTGACCACCCGGCCGTCCTTCATGTCCAGGCACGGGATCACCTTCACCGGCTCCATTACGCGTCCCCTCTCGTGGCTCGCGCCCGATGCTAGTCGGGAGAGCCCGGCGCTTCCGCGGCCGACCGACCCGTGGCCATCTCGAAGGGCTCGGGATCGAACACCGGGCTCCTCCGCTCCACGTGGCCGGCGGAGTACCCCCAGATGCTGGCGTAGTCGTCCACGTCCTCGCCCATCGCCTCCAGCTGGCGCAGGTAGTGGGCGATCGACTTGGACTCCACCACCACCATCGTGCCGATCTTCTCGATGACGGGGCTGTGGAGACGGGTGCGGTCGAACGCGAACTCGAGGATCCGGCGACCGTCCGCCGTGATGCCGATCATGCGGAAGCTGTTGGACTTGCCCACGCCGGGGAGGTTCAGCATGTTGCGATCGGTGGCGAGGAACGGGACCTCGTCCGCGTCCCGGATGGCGTCGATCCGCGAGGTGATGGTGGGCGCGTTCGGGATGAAGGCGCGGAGGCTGCTGTGGTACCGCAGGTCCACCCGGCCGATCGACTTCTCCTCCACCTGCTCCTGCACGGAGCGGGCGTTGGGGGTGAACAGCTCGCGATTCTCGAGGTAGCCCTTCGTGGTGAAGGTGTAGTACGGCAACACCCCGATGTCGTTCAGCACCTTGCGGAGCTTCGCGGTGTGGCCACGGCGGGAGGCCGCCACGGTGAAGACCTCCTGGTTGGTGACCGCCCAGCCGGCGTCGAGGAGGCGGCGCACGGCCCGTGCGGTGTAGGGCGTCACCTCCATGGCGCTGGAGATGTGGGTCTGGACCACGCACTGGGTGATCCCGAGTTCCCGGGCCTCCAGCCGGAACTCGCGGAGCAGCTCCACCAGCTCCTCCGTGACACGTTGGGGCAGGTAGACGGGCAGCTTCGTCCCCAGCCGCACCCGGTGCATCTCCGCGTGGCGCTCCCCGGGCAGGCGCGTCTCGTTGTCCGCCCGCTTCGCCCGCGCCATGTCGAGCACCGCCCAGAGGATCCGCCGGAGTGAGGAGACGGAGCTCATGAACGAGTCGCCGCCAGTGATGAGGATGTCCTCGAGCGTGGGATCGTTCCGGAAGTACTCCATGGAGTCCGCGAGGCGCTCGGGCCAGGAGCGGTCGGGCCGCAGCCTGTCGAGGTCGAAGTTGAAGCGACCACGCTGGAAGTCGTACATGCGCTGGCAGTAGGAGCACAGGCCTCCGCACGCCCGGCCCATCGTGTCGGGGATGAAGATCGCCACCTCCGGGTAGCGGCGGTGGATGTTGTGCGAGGGCAGCACCCACCCGGCCGCGTTCGGTTGGCCGGGCTCGACGACGTCCTCCTTCTCCCACGCCACGATCGCCCCGAACTCCTCCACGAGGTCCTCGCTGTAGAACAGGTAGCTGCGGATCGGCTCGTCGGCGCCGGGATGCTCCTGCTCGTCCCGGGGCCGCACGTCCACGAGGGAGAGGAAGTAGGGCGTGGCGAACACGGGGATGCCCTTGGCCTCAGCGGCACGCATCACCCGCATCGTCCGCTCGTCGACGGTGCCACCCAGGTAGCGGTTGACGTCGTCGGTGGTCCGGGCCGCGTGGCGGAGGTGGAAGCGGTCCTGCAGCCACCATTCCTGCACCTTCGCGCGCTTCTCCGCCGACCCAGCACCGGGCGGGAAGTGGTAGGCCCCACCACTGCGTCCCTCGCTCTCGGCGGTGATCCGTTCCACGAGGAGCCCCACGATCCGTTCCTTGTTCGTCACCCGCCACGTGATGACGTCCCGGTCCAGCCCGGACGGGTGCCGGTCCATCCAGCCGTGGACGCGGTGCCGGCTCGGGAGTTCCACCTCGTCGGTGCCGTTCAACTGGTGGAGGAAGCGGAGCATGTCCTCCACGAAGTCCTCGCTGACGTCGCACTCCTCCCCACGGGCGAGCATCCGCAGCAGGGCGACCGGCTGGGAGACCACCTCCGCACCGTGGAGGTTCCCGTCCGGGAAGCCCTGGCCCTCGTGATCCAGCAGGTCGAGCATCCGCAGGTGCGCGAGACCCCGCCACGGGATCTCGTAGAAGTCGTGCTCGGAGTCCTGCTCCCCGGTGCGGAAGTGCCACGCCTTCGGGAAGAACCGGCGGGTCAGGTCCTCGTAGTGCTCGCGGAGCACGGCGACGACGGCGGCGTCGCCGCGCCTCTCGTCGAGCAGCACGTCGACGACGTCGGGCAGTTCCGCCCGGATGGTCTCGGCGATGCTCCGTCGCCTCGCAGGATCGAACACACGTCGAGGATACGTTGCCGGCCGGACGGCCCGGCATCAGCTCGCCACGAACACCAGCAGCCCGTCACCCGGCGTCGCGAACCAGACGCCCCACGCGGTGGCGTCGTCGTCGGTCACCTCCGCCGTCACGCCGTCGGCGCTCCCGTAGCCGTACCACGCGCTACCGTCGAACGACGCCGGGCCACCCGCCGTCGCCACCCACGGCACGCCGTCGGCGGTCACGGCGATCGCGTGCACGTCGTTCGACGGCAACCCCTCGGCGGTGGTGAAGACCGTCCAGGACGTGCCGTCCCAGCGGGCCACACCAGCCGCCGTCGCCGCCCACACGGGCAACCCCGCGCCGAACTTCGGGTCGCTCGAACCCGTCGCCAGGTCGCGGACGTCCCCGGACGGCAGGCCGTCCGCCGTCGTGTGGCGGGTGGTCGAGCCGGTCCCGATGTCGAGGACGACGACGCCGTGGCCGTTCGTGCCCGTCCACACCTCCGGCGCTGGTTCCTCGATGACGGCGATGCGGGTGGGGGCGGCGCCGGCGACGCCGGTGACGGTCGGCAGGGACCACGCGGTTCCCGGCGTGCTGAGGATGTCCGGGACGTGGGCGACCGAGTCCGGCAGCACGTAGATCGCATCGATGCCCAGACTGGCCAGGCCCGAGATGTCCGTGTAGGGGAAGCCGCTCGCGGCCGGGTGGCAGTCCCAGGTGCCCGGCATGCCGAGGCCCTCGATGCACGGGCCGTCGTCGGTTGCCACCACGAGGCCGCCACCGGGTGGGAACCGGACCGCCGCCGTGGCGCCGCTGCCCTCGGGTACCGTCCGGGTGGTCCAGGCGGTGGGGGCCATCGGGCCGGGCGTGCCCGAGGGGGAGCAGATCGTGGTGCCCTCGGCGATGAAGGAGGCGCCGATGAGGGCGGGCGAGTCGGTGCACGTGCCGTCTGCGGTGGTCAGGAGGCTCCAGGTGCCGGGAATCGCCGTGCCGCTGGCGGCCGTCGGGGATGGGGTCGTGGGTGCCGCCGTGGTCGGTGGAGCTGTCGTGGCGGGCGGCGCCGTCGTCGCCGGCGGGGACGACGGCGTGGGCCCGCCGGACCCGGGGTCGCAGCCATCGGGCACACGTGGGTGATGAATCAGAGCGAGCCTGTCACGATCGACGGTGTCCAGGGCCACCGGGCAGGGCTGGGTTTCGGCGCGGCTGAGCATCGGGCGGCTGGGGATCGTGCGCGGCTGATCGCGAGAACCCGTCATCCCCACCGTTCCATCCCCCAACTGCGTACGCAGGACGATCGGGCGCCCGCGGTGGGGAGACGCGGAGCAATCCGCGGCCACAAGAGCGTGCGCAGGACGGTCTTGCGCCCGCTGTTGGGGGCGGTGCCGGAGGACCGGGCCACAAGAGCGTACGCAGGACGATCCGGCGGGCCTCGTGCGCCCCGGGGCCGTTCACAACAGCGTGCGCCCTATCGTCCAGCGCACGCAGTTGGGGCACGGAGGCGAACCGGGTCACCGCACCAAGTTGGGGGGGGCGACCCGCGGCCTACAGTGTGCGAATGGAGACACCCATCACGTCCCGGCCGGTGGTCGGACTGCTCGGAGCCACCGGCATCACCGGGCGGGTGGCCCTGGACCACCTGCTGACGCGTGCCGACGAGGTGGGTGTGGAGGTTCTCGTCGGGGCCCGTGACCCGGACCGGGTACGCGCACGCCTCGATGGTCGTGGGCCTTCCGCACCGCAGGTGCTGCGAGTGGACCTCGCCGAGCCGGCTACGCTCGCACCGTTCGTCGCGCGCGCCGACGTGGTCCTGAACCTCGCCGGTCCCTACACCCGGCTCGCCCCGCCGGTGATCGCCGCATGCCTCGACCACGGCGCGCACTACGTGGACCTCACGGGTGAGGCTCCCCTCGCGCACCGCACCGACCTGATGCACGACCGCGCCCGCGCGGCTGGGATCGCGATCGTCCACACCGCCGGGTTCGAGGCACTGCCCGCAGACATCCTGGTGGATGCGGCCCGCCGCCACGCCGCAGCGGCCGGGGAGACCCTGCGGAGCGCTGACCTCGTGACCAGAGTCCGCGTTCCCGCGGGAACGGGCCGGGAGGAGATGATCTCCGGTGGCACGGCGCAGAGTCTCGTCGAGGTGCTGCGCGACCCCGAGCCCGCTCGGCTCGGCGACCCGGCCGTGCGTCTCGCCGGGCTCCGGGCGCACGCCGGGACCGCCGTCGATCCCGACGCCGTCCGCCGGTGCAGCCCGATCCGGCTCCGCCCCCGGCGCTCGGCGGGGGCGGTCCTCGCACCGATGACCCCCCTGGCGTCCATCAACCCACCCGTGGTGCACCGCACCCAGGCCCTCAGCCCCGTCGCGGGCGCAGCCGCCACTCCCCTCGCCTTCCGCGAGGCCACCTCCTTGGGGTGCTGGGGCGGCACCGCGGGGTGGGCGAGGCTGGCCGCTGCGTGGCTGGCCGCCGCGACCCAGCTGGCCGCCGTCCTCGCGTCCCGGCTGCCCCACCCGGTCCGCGCCCGGCTCGCGGACGTCCTCTCCCGCCGGCTGCCCCCATCCGGGAGCGGCCCGCAGGGCGACGTTTTAACCGGATGGTCGTGGGAGACGAAGGGCCGGTTCACCACCCACGAGGGCGGCCGGTTCCACGGCGTGCTCCAGGCGGAGGGCAACCCCGGCTACGGCACCACGGCCTGGATGGCCGCCGAGCTCGCGCTCCACATGGCGCAGGGTGTCCCCGAGACCGCGCTCGGGTCCTCGACCCCCGCCCTCGCGCTCGACGGACATCTCGAGGCCTTGATCCCGGCGCGGGTACGCATCAGGCTGGGGGAGTGATGCGCGCGGTGCAGTACTCCCGCTACGGCGGGCCCGAGGTCCTGGAGGTCGTCGAGGCCGCCGAGCCCCACGCCGGCGCCGGGCAGGTGCGGATCCGGGTGCGTGCCGCGGCGGTCAATCCCTACGACCACAAGGTGCGCAGCGGGATGTTCGCCGGCGGGGCCGAACCGGCCCGCCCCACCATCCCGGGTGCCGAGGCCGCAGGAGTCGTGGACGAGGTGGGCGACGGCGTCGCCGGCACCCGGGTGGGCGATCACGTGTTCGGCCTCGCGACCGGTGGGGCGTCCGCCGAGTTCGCGCTCCTCACCCACTGGGCACCCAAGCCCGGCACCGTCTCCTTCGAGGAGGCCGCCGGCCTGACCGTGGTCTCCGAGACGGCCGAGCGCTGCCTCCGCCTTCTCGGTGTGGTGGCAGGGGAGACGCTGCTCGTGCACGGCGCCGCCGGTGGGGTGGGCCAGGCGGCCCTCCAACTGGCACGGCTGCGCGGCGCGCGGGTCATCGGTACTGCGAGCGCGCACAACCACGATCTCATCCGCTCGTTGGGTGCGACGCCGACCACCTACGAGGGCGGCCTCCCCGCCCGGGTGGCGGCCCTCGCCCCACAGGGGGTGGACGCTGTCCTCGATGCCGCTGGCACCTCCCTCGACGAGTTGCTCGAGATCGCGGGTGGGCCCGGCCGCGTGGTCACCATCGCGAATTACGCCGCCGGCGACCGCGGGGTGCGGGTCACCACAGGCGGTGGGGACGAGGCCGCCTTCGACGTCCTGCCGTGGATCTCCGATCTCGCGTGCCGTGGGGAGTACCGGCTGCGGGTGGCGGCGGCGTTCCCTGCCGAGGAAGCGGCCGAGGCCCACCGCCTCAGTGAGTCGCGTTCCGCGGGCGGGAAGATCGTGCTGGTGTTCGATCAGCCAGGGAGAACGTCTCCCGCCCGCGGGTAGGACGGCTGGGCGCCGTGGCCGGTGCACGCGAACGCCCCCACCCGTGCCGCGAACGCCGCCGCCTCCCGCAGCCGCTCACCCTGCGAGAGCCGGAACGCGAGCGCGCCCACGAACGCGTCGCCGGCTCCGGTGGTGTCGACGACCTCGACCTGCGGTGACGGCACGTGCGTCACGCCGTCGCCGTCCGCGACGAGCGCACCGTCCGCCCCGAGCGTGACGACGGCGGAACGCACCCCGGCCCCCAGCAGCGCGCGGGCGGCGGCCTGGGCGTCCCGTGCGGCGGGCAGGCCGAGCTGGTCGAGGACGAGGGCCGCCTCGTGCTCGTTCACCACGAGCGGGTCGGCGGCCTCCAGCACCCAGCGGGCCAGCTCGAGGACGGGGGCCAGGTTCACCACGAGACGCCCCGTCGCGAGGGCCGCAGCACGTTCGATCCCGTCCCGGGGGATCTCGCCCTGCAGGACCACGATGTCGGCGCCCGCGATGGTGCCGGTGGCCTCCTCCACGGCGGCCGCACCCAGGGTGCCGTTGGCGCCCGGGATGACGATGATGGCGTTCTCCCCGGAGTCGGCGACGGCGACGATCGCGAGGCCCGTCGCCCCGGCCACCATGCGCAGTGCACCCAGGTCCACGCCGGCGTCGCGGAGGAGGGCGGTCGCCGGACCGGCATGGGCGTCGTCGCCCACCGCCCCCACCATGGCCACGTCCCCGCCGAGCAGCGCGGCCGCGAGCGCCTGGTTCGCGCCCTTCCCGCCGGGAGCGATCTCGCCACCCGAGCCGTGCAACGTCTCCCCCGGCCGCGGGTGCCGGGCCACCCGCACCAGCAGGTCCGCGTTCAGCGACCCCACGACGGCGATCCTCGCCATGTCCCCTCCTCAAGCGCCGTTCCCAGGCGGCTGTCCCGCCCCTCCCGACGGTAGCGGGTCGGGGCCGGGAGCGGGCCGCAGGTTCGGGTTCGGTGCGGGGCGTCTGCCAGAATCGGTGCATACCCTACCGAGGAGCATCGATGGCGTTGCCCGCCCCGTCCCTCGCCGTGCGCGTGGTGTTCCGGCTCGCGGCGCTGTTCACGTTCCTCTCCGTGCTCATGGGGGCGGTGGTGTGCGCCACCGAGTCCGGCTTCGACTGCCCGAGCTGGCCCGGGTGCTACCCCGGCCGGATCACCCCGATCGGGGACATCAACCCGTGGATCGAGTTCACGCACCGCACCGTGGCGATCCTGACCGGTCCGATCCTGGTGGTGGCCGCGATCCTCGGCCAGCGGAGTCCCGCCGTGCCGGGCTGGGTGAAGCGCGCCCAGTGGCTCGCCTTGGCGGGGGGTGCGGCGGCGGCGGTGTTCGGCATGCTGATCGTGCTGCGCGGGATCCCCACGTGGCTCGGCGTGGTGGACCTCGCGGCCGCCCTCACCGCCATGATCGCCACCGGTATCGCCGCCGTCGCCGTGACCGTGCTGGCGCCTGCCCGACGACGCGCGGGACTCCCGGCGTGGGGCGCGGTCGGCGTGCTGCTCGCCTACCACCTCAGTGGCATCGTGTTGGCCGGCCCCGCCTCCCTGACACGCTGCCTGAGCTGGCCGGTGTGGACTCTCGTCGAGCTCGACGGCGCCGCCGCTCCCCAGGTCCTCCGGCTCGGCCTCGCGGGCGTCGCCGCTCTTCTCCTCGCCCTCACTGGTGTCCGGGCGCTCCGACAGCCGAGCCTGCGCGGGTGGGGGATGGCCGCGTTGGCCCTCCTCACCGCCGTGCTCGCCGCGGGCTTCCTGATCGGCGAGTCCGGGCTCCCCGCGGAGGACCGCTACGAGGGCGCCGGACTCGCCGTCGCCGCGGTGTATGCCGGGCTGAGCGTGACCCTCCTGCGCGTCGCAGTGGAAATCGCCATCCGGGAGACGTGGCGGCCCGTCCGCTGACCGCCTGTCAGTCCACCTGTGACCGACTGTCAGTCCACCTGGTCCTCGTCCACGCCCGGGAGCGGCTCCGTCGCGGGGCCCTCCAGCACCGTCCCGTCCGCGCAGAACCGGGAGCCGTGCAGCGGGCAGTCCCAGGACTGCTCGGCGTCGTTCCATGTCACGATCCCGCCGAGGTGGGAGCACACCGCCGACACCCGCGTGGTGGTGCCGCCCACGGTGCTCACCGCCACCGGCCGGCCGTCGTCGAGTTCCACCCGTCCCATGCCCTCCGGTGGCACCACGCCGGAGCTGTGCACCCGGGGCTTCGCCCAGTCGGACACCAGCCGTGCCGCCACGGTGGCGTTGTTGCGGAGCAACCGGTCCGCCCCGCTGGCGCGCCCCGGCCGGAAGGAGCGCAGCGGGTAGGCCCACTCGGGTACCTCCCCACCGAGGACCGTCGCGGACAGGGTGAGGGCCGCGGCCACGCCAGTCGCCATGCCCCACTTGTCGTAGCCCGTGGCGGCGAGGATGCCGTCCGCTCCCGGGTGGAGTGCGCCGATCGCCGGGAGATCGTCGCTGCACCGGTAGTCCTGGGCGGACCAGGCGTGCGTGACCCGGGCCCCCGGGAAGTGGTGCACCGTCCACTCCTCGAGTTCCGCCAGGCTCGCGGACTCCGACTCCGCGCGGCCGGTCACGTGCCCGGCACCGCCCACGAGCAGGCGTGTCGTCCCACCGGTCGAGGAGGTCCGGAGTGACCGGCGCGGCCGGTCGGCGGAGAGCGCCATGACCTCCGGGAGGGCGTCCGGCTCGGGAACGTCGAATGCGATGGCGTACGAGCGGAGCGGCTTCAGGCGCGCGAAGAAGCCGCCGCGGTCGAGGATGGGGACACCGGTGGCGAGCACCACCCGGTCGGCCGTCACCTCAGCGTGCTCCACCTGCAGCCGGTACGGCCCATGACCCGAGACCCCGGTCACCCGGGATCCCTCGAACACCACACCCCCGTGCGCCGCCACGTCCTCGGCCAGGGCGAGGAGAACGTCCAGGGGGTCGAGCTGCGCCTGGTCGGCCAGACGCACCGCACCCGTCGTCGGGAAGGGGAGGCCGGGGTCGTCGAGGAACTCCACCGGCAGTCCCGCCGCGCGTGCGGCCTCGAACTCGGCGACGACGTCGTCACGCCCCTCGGGCGTGGTGGCGTACGTGACCGCGGGGCGCCGCTCCACGGGCACGTCGTGGTCCGCGCACCAGCGCAGCAGCCACTGCTGGCCCTCCACGTTCGCCGTGACGTAGCTTCCGACGGTGCCCGCCGTGTGACGGCGCGAGATGCGGGAGAGCTTCGTGCCCTGCAGGAGGGAGACCTTCGCCGTCGTGTTGCCGGTGGTGCCCGCCCCCACGTGCCGGGCCTCGAGAACGGCCACGCGGGCGCCGCCCCGGGCCAGGAGCAGCGCCGTCGTCAGGCCGGTGATGCCGGCGCCCACGACGACGACGTCGAACGAACGGCCCCCTTCCACCGGCGGGTGGCTGGGCAGTGGGCGGTCGAGCCAGAGTGATCTCATCGTGCACCTCCACCTTCCAGCGTGGCGCCGGTACCGTGCTCCCGCAACCGCACGCCGCCCATCAGGGGCGCCCCGTAGACTCCCGCTGTGACCGTGCTATTCATCATCGGTGGCCTCATCGCGCTCGTGGCCGGTGGCGAGGTGCTGGTGCGTGGGGCGAGCGGGCTCGCCCGCCGCTTCGGGATGTCCCCGCTGATCGTGGGACTCACCGTGGTGGCTGCCGCGACGTCCGCCCCGGAGTTCGCCGTGACCGTGGACGCCTCCCTCTCCGGCAGCCCCGGGATCGCCCTCGGAAACGTGGTGGGCAGCAACATCATCAATGTGCTCCTCATCCTGGGCGCCTCCGCGATCGTGCTGCCGCTTGCGGTCAGCTCCCAGCTCGTCAAGGCCGACGTTCCGGTCCTCATCGCCATGTCGGGCCTCACCCTGGTACTCGCCCTCGATGGCTCCATCTCCCGGCTCGACGGCGTGATCCTGCTGGTCCTCCTGGCGGCCTATGTCGCATTCCTCATCCAGCTCACACGGCGGCGCAACGGCGGAGCCGCTGCCGGAGCCGCGACGGCGCCGGCGGAGGCGGACACGAGCCCCCGGCCGCTCTGGCGGAACGTGCTCCTGGTGGCTGTCGGCGTGGGTCTCCTGGTCCTCGGGGCCCGTGGCCTCGTGCTCGGTGCGACGGACATCGCTCAGGCCTTCGGCCTCAGTGACCTGGTGATCGGCCTGACGGTCGTGGCGGTGGGGACCTCCCTCCCGGAGCTCGCCACCTCGATCACAGCCGCCATCCGCGGGGAACGCGAGATGGCCGTGGGGAACGTGGCCGGGAGCAACATCTTCAACCTGGGGATGGTCCTCGCCGCGGCCGGGATGCTCTCCCCGGACGGCGTCCCGGTCAGCAGCGGTGCGCTCGAGCTGGACCTGCCGTTCATGGTGGCGGTCGCGCTCGCCCTCCTGCCGCTCGCCTTCACGGGATTCCAGATCAGCCGGTTCGAGGGCGTGGTACTCGTGGGGTACTTCGTGGCCTACACCGCCTACCTCCTCCTCGACGCCGCCGGTCACGACGCACTTGAACCCTTCAGCTCGGTGATGCTGCTCTTCGTGGTGCCCCTCACGGTGTTGTGGCTGGTCTTCTTCGCATCGTTCGAGCTCGGCGTGCGGCGGGGACGGCGCCAGGTCAAGGAGGAGTTCGACCTGCCACTCGACCCCGCACCCTGAGACCCAACCCTTAGGCTGAGATTCATGGCGGACCAGCCCACGGCCTTCCTGCCGGTGTTCGAGGACCCGGCTGACACGGACACGTTCCGGCTCCGCGTCGAGCGCTACGGTCCCGACCTCCTCGACGGGCTGCGCCGGGTCTACGGGGAGCGCGTAACGGAACTCCACGAGCGGGTGCTCGGCATCATGGGCGCCGGATTCGCCGCCCGTCCCCACGATCTCCGCCTCCTCGACGAGGCCCGCCTCCTCCACCCCGACTGGTTGCAGGAACCCGGCATGGTCGGGTACGTCGCCTACGCCGACCGGTTCGCCGGCACGCTCGCGGGGGTGGGTGAACGCCTCGACCACCTGACGCGGCTCGGGGTCACCTACCTCCACCTGATGCCGCTCCTGAAACCACGCGAGGGGGAGAACGACGGCGGCTACGCCGTCGCCGACTTTCGGGCCGTGCGGCCGGACCTCGGGACGATGGACGACCTCGAGGCCCTTGCCGGGCACCTCCGGGAACGCGGCATCAGCCTCGTCATGGACCTGGTGCTCAACCACGTAGCGGCCGAGCACGAGTGGGCGCTGCGGGCACGGGCCGGTGACCCGAGGTACCGCGCCTACTTCCACGTGTTCGGCGATCGCGAGCAGCCTGACGCGTTCGAGCGCACCCTGCCGGAGGTGTTCCCGGACTTCGCGCCCGGCAACTTCACGTGGGTCGAGGAACTGGGCGGCTGGGTGTGGACCACGTTCAACAGCTACCAGTGGGACCTCGACTGGTCGAACCCGGACGTGTTCTGCGAGTTCCTCGACATCATCCTGCACCTCGCCAACAGGGGCGTCGAGGTGCTGCGGCTGGACGCGATCGCCTTCCTCTGGAAGCGGCTCGGCACCGACTGCCAGAACCAGCCGGAGGTGCACCACCTGACGCGGGCACTGCGCGCCGCGGTGCGGGTGGTGGCCCCCGCGGTCGCCTTCAAGGCGGAGGCCATCGTGGGGCCCACCGATCTGGCCACCTACCTGGGCACGGGCGTGAACCACGGCAAGGTCTCGGACATGGCCTACCACAACAGCCTGATGGTGCAGCTCTGGAGCGCGCTCGCCAGCCGCGACACCCGGCTCACCGAGGTGGCGCTCTCCCGGATCCCGGCCAAGCCAGCGACCACGACATGGGGCACCTACGTCCGCTGCCACGACGACATCGGGTGGGCCATCGGGGACGACGACGCCCGTCGCGCCCTCCTCGACGGGCACGCCCACCGTGTGTTCCTCTCCGACTTCTACGCCGGCCACTTCCCCGGCTCCTTCGCCCGCGGCCTCGTCTTCCAGCACAACCCGGCCACGAACGATCGCCGCATCTCCGGCACCTGTGCGTCCCTCGCCGGACTCGAGGTGGCACTGGAGGCGGGCCGGGGCGATGCCGTCGACCTGGCGATCCGCCGCATCATGCTGCTCCACACCGCGATCATGGGTTTCGGGGGCGTGCCCCTCCTGTACATGGGGGACGAGCTCGGCCTGCTGAACGATCGCTCCTTCGCCGATGACCCGGATCATGCCCGTGACAACCGGTGGGTCCACCGTCCGCGCATGGATTGGGGGCTGGCGGCGGCGGCCACGTCGGAGGGCGACGGCGGGAGCGACGACGTCGTCACCCACGCCTGGGCCGCGCGGCGGGTGTTCGCCGGGCTGCGGCACGTCGTGGAGGTTAGGGCGGCGACGCCCCACCTGCACGCCAGGACCGAGAGCCGGGTCCTCTCGAGCCCGGACGCCCGGTTGCTGATCCTGAAGCGGGACCACCCCCTCGGGGCGATGGTGCAGGTGTACAACGTGAGCGAGGACTGGGTGGAGCTGTCCTGCGGGATCCTGCGCGGGCACGTGGGCGTGGTCGTGGATGAACGACTGAGTGGTTTCGAGTACTCCCTGGCCCCCCCGACGCTCACCGTGGAGCCCTACGGGGCGCTCTGGCTGACGGTGAGGTAACCGCCGCGGAGGTGAGGCGCCTGAGGGCGCGGATCCGCCGGACCATGGCTAGGAGCGTGGGTCGGTAACA
>DBPQ01000143.1 GCA_002304945.1 Actinomycetales bacterium UBA1416
CTGAAGGCGGAGAACGCCCAGCTCGCCGAGGACCTGGCCCGGGCGAACGCCTCGTACTACAACGTGAGCCAGGAGTACACCGGTTTCGTCCGCCGGTCCCGGGAGAACGCGTCGGCGGCCCGGCAGGAGGGCATCGAGAAGGTGGCGGCCGCGCTGCTGACGGTGCTCGACGACGTCGACCTCGCCCGCCAGCACGGCGACCTCGAGGGGCCGTTCAGGTCGGTGGCCGAGAAGCTCGAGAACCTCCTGCGGACCAACTTCGAGCTGGAGCGGTACGGCGAGGTGGGGGAGGACTTCGACCCCACCTTCCACGAGGCGCTCATGGACACCACCTCGGCGGACGTCGAGACGCCCACGGTGACCACGGTCATCCAGCCGGGCTACCGGATGGGCGAGAAGGTGCTGCGGCCCGCGCGGGTCGGGGTCACCAGCCCCGAGTAGGCCGTGGGCACACAGCAGGAGACGGCAGGCGGGGCCCGGCCCCGCCTGCCGCTCGAGATCGTGAGGAGGTGAGGTGCCATGACCGGGCAGGACTGGCTGGAGAAGGACTTCTACGCCACGCTCGGCGTCTCCAAGGACGCCGACGCCGACGCCATCAAGAAGGCGTACCGGAAGCTCGCGCGCACGTGGCACCCGGACCGCAACCCGGGGGACACCGCCGCCGAGGCGAAGTTCAAGGACATCGGTGAGGCCTACGGCGTGCTCTCCGACCCGGAGCAGCGCAAGAAGTACGACGCCCTGCGCGCCATGGCTGGAGGAGGCCCCCGCTTCACCTCCGGGGCGGGCGGGGCCACCGGAGGCGCGGGCTTCGAGGACCTGTTCGGGGGGATGTTCGGCGGCGGCGCCAACTTCGACCCCAACAGCGCCGAGTCCGTGGAGGACCTGCTGCGCATGTTCGGCCAGGGCGCGGGTGCCCGCGGAGGGCGACGCCGCAGCCAGGGCTTCGGCTTCGGCGGCGGGAGCCCGTTCGGCGGCCAGCCGATGGCCCAGCGGGGCTCCGACGTCGTCACCAACGCCCGGCTCCCGTTCCGCAACGCCGTGGAGGGCTCGACCGTCCAGCTTACCGTGGGTGGCCGGACCATGACCGTCCGCATCCCCCCGGGTGTGCACGACGGGCAGCGGATCAAGCTGCGCGGCAAGGGCGAGCCCGGCACCGGCGGGGGCGAGCCCGGGGACCTGGTGGTCACCGTGCACGTGGATCCCCACCCGGTCTTCTCCATGGCCGGCAACAACCTGAAGCTCACGCTCCCGGTGACCTTCGCCGAGGCGGCGCTGGGGGCCACCATCGAGGTCCCCACCCTCGACGGCGCCACGGTGCGGGTGAAGGTGCCGGCGGGGACGCCGTCGGGACGCACGCTGCGGGTGAAGAACCGCGGCATCCGCTCGAACAAGGGCGTGGGAGACCTGCTGGTGACCGTGGACGTGGTGGTCCCGCAGAAGCTGAACGCGAGGGCCAGGGACGCGGTGGAACAGTTCGCGGACGCCACCGCCGGCGAGGACCCGCGCGCCCACCTGTTGGAGCAGGCCAGCACCTGAGGCACGGAGGGAGGACACGATGCACCCGAACGACGACAGGCCGGTCTTCCTCATCTCCGTGGCGGCCCGGCTCGCCGGGATGCACCCGCAGACCCTGCGCGAGTACGACCGTCTCGGTCTCGTGTCCCCCGCCCGTACTGCCGGCCGCGGGCGGCGCTACTCCAAGCGGGACATCGAGCAGCTCCGTGAGATCCAGCGGCTCTCCCAGGAGGAGGGCATCAACCTCGCCGGGATCCGGCGCATCCTGCACCTGGAGCGTGCCCTCGCCTCGGCGCGCAGCGAGGTGGAGCGGCTGAAGTACCTCGCCGAGCCCGGCACCCACCGCATCTTCGCGGCCGGTCCCAGGGGCGAGGTCGTGGTCACCACCCGGGGGCGCACCGTCCGCCGCGAGGCCGAGACCGGTGCCCTCATCGTCTGGCGCCCGCGGGGCTGACCGCCTCCCGCGTCCCGGCGCCTCCTCACGTCTCCCGGCGCTGGGTTGGCCGACGTACGATTGGGGCAGGTCGAGGAGAGCGAGAATCACCGTGTCGTACGCCCCGCAGCAGCGCGCCAACGTCCCGAGCCGGACCGGACCGGTCATCCTGATCGTCGCGGGTGCGCTCGCGATGATCCTCGGCCCCATCATCGGCATCGTCATGAGCGTTTCCAACCTGTTCGGCGCCGTCGACTGGCAGGGCTTCACCGACACCCAGCAGATCACGAACGGGTCCACTGCTGACCTCGCCGCCAACGCCGAGTGGATGGTGGTGCCCAGCAGCGGTGCTCAGGGCTACTCGTGCGATGTCACGGGCACGAACGGCGAGATGGTGGACACGCGGAGCCGCGAGGGAGTCATCACCTTCACCTCCACGCAGGCAGGCCCGTACTCCATCACCTGTGACTCCGGCGGTGACACGCTCATCGTGATGCCCGCCGCGAACCTCGACGAGATGCTCGACAACGCCCCGGGCGCGTTCTCATCCTTCGCCGTGGGCCTCCTCGTGGGGTTCCTCGGCTTCGTCGCACTGATCGTGGGCATCATCTGGCTCGTGCGCGTCAACCGCGAGCGCCGGGAGTCCGGCGGTGGCGGCTACCCGCCTCCGGGCTGGGGTGCCGGCGGCTACGGTGCGGGTGGCTACACCCAGGGCGGCTACGGCGGATACGGCCAGGGTGGGCAGGGGGCTCAGGGCGGCCAGGGCAGCCAGCAGGGATCCAGCAACCTGGGCCAGTGGGGCGGCCAGTCGTACACCCCACCGCCCCCGGGGCCGAGCTACGGGCAGAATCCGTCCGACCCGCCGCGCTACGGCGAGCGCATCGACCCGCAGGACCCGCCCCGCTGATACCGCCCCACTGAAAAGGCGAGGTCCGTGAGCGGTGGCTTGCGGATGCGCAAACCACCGCTCACGGACGGGGGTTGGTAGGCGGCTAGCTCAGCACGCGGAGCTGGAACGGGTAGTTGAACACCTCACCGCGTGAGGCCTTCACGGCCGCCACGATGTGGAGGATGAACATCCCGAGCGTGGAGACGATGAACAGGATGATCGCCAGCGGGATGAGCACAACCGTGAACAGCGAGATCCACGCGACGATGCTCACGAGCCACATGCCGAGGTTGAAGTTGAACGCGCCGGCCGCGCACGCGCGCACGAACGGACTGCGGTCCTTGTAGATGAACCACACCGCGAGCGGTCCGACGAAGCTCAGCCATCCGACCGAGATCACCTGGGCGATCAGTGCGGACAGGTGGGCGACGACGGCCATGCCGGTCTCGTCTGTGCGCGGCGCCGGTGGGCCGCCGTAGGGGCCACCCTGCGCGCTGCCGTAGGGCCCACCCTGTGGTGCGCCGTACTGGCCGCCCTGTGGCGGCTGGTACTGGTAGCCGCCCTGCGGGCCGGCCTGAGTGCCTGGTTGCTGGCCGGATTGCTGGCCGGGTTGCGGGGCGCCGTAGGGCTCCTGGCCCTGGGGCGGAGGGGGTGTCTGGTAACTCATGGATCAACTCTCCCACCATCCGCCGCCCCTCCACCATGGGGGTAACCCCCGAACGCCGCGGCGGTTGACCCGCAGCGGTGGTCCCCCCCCACGACGGCGGAGCTCAGCGACGGCGAAGGGCCCGCCCCAGGACGGCCGATGTCCGGGGCGGGCCCTCCGGGGGGTCCCTCAGTGCTCGTGCGGGTCGTTCTCCGCGTCCTCCTGGGTGTCGTGGACGGTGCCGGGCTCGTGGTCCGGCGGGCCGTAGATCGCGTAGAGACGCATGGGCTCGTCCCCGATGTTCGTCACGTTGTGCCAGGTGCCGGCGGGGACGAAGATCGCCCAGTCGTCCTCGACCTCCTCGTCGAAGGGCAGGTCGTCCTCCGCGGGACCCATCTGGCAGCGGCCCCTGCCCTGCTCGAGCCGCAGGAACTGGTCATTCTCGGGGTGGACCTCGAGGCCGATGTCCCCGCCCGGCGGGATCGACATAAGCGTGGCCTGGAGGTGCTCCCCCGTCCAGATGGTGGTGCGGAACTTGTCGTTCGACGTCGTGGCGTCCTCGATGTCGATGACGTACGGCTTCTTGCCGTGGTCGCTGAATTCCGGCATCAGTGCCTCCTTGCTCTCGATGTGCTTCGATCGTACGGCGGGTCGCGCCGACACGCCCGGGGTTCAGGCTCCGCCGAGGCGCTGCCAGAGGAACTCGAACGCGAGGGCCTGCATGTGGGCCCGCTGGGCGTTGGTGGCAGCACCGCCGTGCCCGCCCTCGATGTTCTCGAAGTACGTCACGTCCTTTCCCGCCTCCCCCATCTGGGCGGCCATCTTCCGGGCGTGGCCGGGATGCACCCGGTCATCCCGGGTGGAGGTGGTGAACAGGACGGGCGGGTGGTCCTTCTCGGGGTCGAACCGGTGGTAGGGCGAGAAGGTCTGGATGTACTCCCACTGCGCCGGGTCGTCCGGATCGCCGTACTCCGCCATCCAGGAGGCCCCGGCGAGGAGGTGGGAGAACCGCTTCATGTCGAGGAGGGGCACCTGGCACACCACCGCGCCGAACAGCTCGGGGTACGTCACGAGCATGTTGCCCATGAGGAGCCCGCCGTTCGAGCCACCCTGCGCACCGAGCCGCTCCGGCCTGGTCACCCCGCGCGCCACCAGGTCCCTCGCCACCGCGGCGAAGTCCTCGTACGCCCGGTGCCGGTGTTCCTTGAGGGCCGCCTGGTGCCAGCGGGGGCCGTACTCCCCGCCCCCGCGGATGTTGGCCACCACGTACACGCCGCCGCGCGCCAACCAGGCACGCCCCATCGCCGGGGCGTATCCGGGCATCATGGGGATCTCGAACCCGCCGTAGCCGTACAGCAGGGTGGGGTTCTCCCCGTCGAGGGTGAGACCGGCGGGGCTCACCTGGAAGTACGGCACCCGGGTGCCGTCGTCGGACGTCACGAAGTGCTGGGACACCTCCATGTCGGTGGCGTCGAAGTACTCCGGCAGCGACTTCAGCGGCTCCACCGACGTCGTCGCGCCTCCCTCGTCCAGCGTGACCCTCGAGAGCGTCGACGGCGAGAGGAACCCCGCCGTCGTCAGCCACAGCTCATCGGTCTCGCGGGCGTTCACCGCGCCGACCGCGATCGTGCCGTACGTTGGCAGGCCCTCCTCGCCGAGGTCGAGCGCGCGACGCCGCCACCCACCGTCGTCGTCCGCGCCGCTGTCCGCCCGGTCCGGCGGGGTGACCACCTCGAGGCGGTTGGCGACGTCGTCGAGGAGCGTGACGACGACGTGGTGCCGCGTCACCGTGATATCCGCCAGCGACGTGGTGGGCGACGGGGTGAAGAGCTCGGTGAAGACCCGCTCGCCCGCGAGGAACGGCTCGTAGCGGGTGGCGATGAGCGCGTCTGCCGGGAACGTGGCACCCCCGACCTCCCAGTCCTCGCGGAGGTGGACCAGCAGCCAGTCCCGCCACACGAGGGGCTCGGAGCTCCGCGGCACGTCCACCGTGACCAGGCCCTCCGGGCGGATCTCGATCAGTTCGGAGGCGTAGAACTCGATGGCACGCATGACGAACGCCCGCTGGTAGCCCGGGGTGAAGTCAGCGCCGGCAGCGATGTACATGTCGTCCGCGGCGCCCTCGTAGACCACCTCCGCCTCGTCCAGGCCCTGGCCGCGGCGCCACCGGCGGACCGTGCGCGGGTACCCGGACGGGGTCATCGAGCCTGGGCCGAAGTCCGTGAACACGAAGACCTCGGAGCCGTCCTCACTCGCCCAGCCCATGCCGCCCTTGGACTCCTCGCGGGAGAAACCGTCCGGGAGGAACTCGAGCGTGGTCATGTCGAACTCGCGGGTGACGTCCGCGTCCGAGCCGCCGCGGGACAGCGAGATCAGGGCGCGCGTCCGGGACGGGTAGAGCACCTCGGCGCCGTGCCACACCCAGTTGACGCCCTCCGCCGCACCGAGCGCATCGACGTCGATGAGGACCTCCCACTCCGGGTGGTCCGTGCCGTAGGAGTCCCACGTGGTGCGGCGCCAGATGCCGCGCTCGTGCTCCGCGTCCGTCCAGAAGTTGTAGAGGTGGTCCCCGCGCTGCACCACCGCCGGGATCTTCTCCGTGGAGTCCAGGATCTCGAGCGTGGCGGCGCGGATCTCCTCGAACCGAGGCGAGCTCGCGAGACTCTCCTCCGCGTGCGCGTTGCGGGCCCTGACCCACTCGAGCGGGCCCTCACCCTCGACGTCCTCAAGCCAGGCGAAACGATCTTCGAACATGGGTCAATCCCACCACGCCGGGAGCGCCGAGTCCTGCTGGATGGTGGCCCCGGACACGGAATGCCCCCGGACACGGAACCGGCGCCCCATCTGTTGCTGTGGGACGCCGGTTCGGCTCGCGCAAGGGCGCGGTTTCGGTCTATTCGTTGCCAACCTGCTTGTCGAGGTGGGCGACACCCTGGTCGATCTGCTCGTCGTACTTGCCGCCGGTCTTCTCGGAGGCGAACGCGGAGCCCTTCGCGAAGGCGTCGTCACTGACCTGTTCAGCCTTCTCGCTGTTCAGCAGGCCCTTGCCCTTGTTCACGAGGTCATCAATAGCCATGTGCACTCCTTCCGACGGTCCGCCCGGCATCGGCCGGCTGACATCAAGCATGCGCCTTCGCGGCTTGGAATGCACGCCCATTTGCCAGATTGTGGACACCGGGGCGTTTGCGGCGGCCGCCCCCCGGTGGCGATGATCAGTGCGGAGAGGAGGTGACCGGCCATGCCAGACGGCGCTGCACCGCAGTTCCGCCCCGGGTTCGCGGCGCTCCGCGGAGCCCTCGACCCGGACCTGGGTGGGATCCCCCGGCCCAACTCCCGCACCCGCCCCCGGCCCGCCGCCGTCCTCCTCATGCTCAGCGACTCGGGCCACCCGGACATCACCTTCACCGAGCGGGCCCACACCCTGCGCCACCATCCCGGCCAGATCTCGCTGCCGGGGGGTGCGTTGGAACCCGGCGAGACGCCGGTGGAGGCCGCCCTCCGCGAGGCCGAGGAGGAGATCGGCCTGCCCGCTGCCGCCGTCACCGTCCTCGGATCCCTCCCCGAGGCCCACGTGACGGTCTCACGGTTCCAGGTGACCGCCGTCGTCGCGCAGTGGGACGGCCGCGCGCCGATCGCGGCGGTGGGGCTCGATGAGGTGGCGGACGTGCACCGGATCGGCGTCACGGAGCTCACCGACCCCGCCCACCGCGCCACCGCCGCACTCGGGAACGGCTACCGCGGCCCGGCCTTCGTGTTCGGCGAGCTGTTCATCTGGGGTTTCACCGCCCACCTCGTGGACCACGTGCTGGACGTCGCGGGATGGTCCCGGCCGTGGGACCGCTCCCGGGAGCTGCCGGTGCCGCGGCGCTTCCACCGCGACCGCGCGATCGACTGACGCCGGTGGGGCCAGCTCATGCTCGCCGCAGCAGCGCCATCACCTCGTGGTGCGCCGTCTGGGGGAACATGTCGAACAGGCGGGCCCGGATCGGCCGTAGCGACGGCATCGCCGCCAGGTCCCGCGCGAGCGAGTCCACGTTGCAGCTCGAGTAGATCACTGTGCCCACGCCCGAGCCCTCGAGCCAGCTCGCCAGCTCGCCGATGCCGCGCCGCGGCGGGTTCACGACGACGACGTCCGGCACCGTCCCCACCGCGCCCGCCCACGTGGTGGCGTCCCCCACCTCGAAGCTCGCCCCCACGCCGGCCTCGGACGCGGAGAGCCGCGCGCTCGCCACGGCCTCCGGGCTGGACTCCACGCCGGTCACGTCCCGCCCCGGGGCCGCGCAGTGCAGCGCGAAGCCCCCGACCCCGCAGTACAGGTCCCACACGGAAGCAGCACCGGCCTCGTCCACCCAGGCCCGCGCCTGCCGGTACAACCCTGCGGCGACCGCCGTGTTGGTCTGGAAGAACGAGCGGGGCCGCAGGTGCAGGATCACGTCGCCCACCTTGAGCGGCAGCGTCTCCCGATCCGTGAGGGGCACCTCCACCTCACCCTCCAGCACCGCCTTGTGCTCCGGGTGGATGTTCGCCGAGACCACCCGCAGGCGGGGCATCGTTGCGAGCAGCGCCGGGAGGTGCTCCCGGAGCCGGGGGAGGCCCTCCTCCGAGCGCAGCACGAACCGCACCATCAGCTCCCCGGCCAGAGACTCCGTCACCAGCAGGTACTTGAGCTCGCCCCGACGCCCGGGTACGTCGTAGGGCTCGAGCCGCGCGAGCGAGACGAACGCCGCGAGGGTGGGGAGGGCGGCGCGGATCCCGGGCTGGAGGATGCCGCAGTCGCGCAGGTCCACGCCCTGACCCGCAGCGTCCAGGATCCCCAGGGTGGGCCACACGACGGTGCCACCCACCACCATCTTCGCCCTGTTGCGGAAGCTCTCCTCGGCGGAGGCGAACGGCTCGATCCATTCCACGCCGTCGCCGAACTCCGTGCTCCCGCTGAGCGCCACCTCGCACCGCCGCTGCTTGGCGGCGAGCTGGGTGTGATACGGCTCGCCCATGAGGGTGCACGAGCGGCACCGGTGGGCGTCGAAGTGGTGGCACTGCATCGCCGCCAAGGCTACGCGGCGGCGCGGGCGGCCGGCACGGCGACGGGCGCGGACCCTTGCCCGTTCGGCTGGGCCGTGGTGGGCTTCCACCATGGCCGCACCGCACGAACTCTCCGCCCTCGACCTCGCCGCCGCCCTGCGCCGCGGCGAGTTCTCCGCCGCCGAGGTTCTCGATCACACCCAGAACCGCATGGAGTCCGTGGGAGCGGCCGTGGGGGCGTTCGCCCATCACACGCCGGATCTGGCCGCCACCCAGGCCGCGAAGGCCGACGCCATCCTCGTCCGCCACCGGCACGGCGGCGAACCCATGGCACCGTTCCTCGGCGTCCCGGTCCCGGTCAAGGATCTCGCCATGGTCGCCGGCCAGCCGTTCGAGGCCGGCTCCGCGGCGATGCGCGGCTTCGTGGCGCCCGTCGACGACGGCGTGGTCACCCTGCTGGCGGAGGCCGGCACCGTGATGGTCGGCAAGACCACCACCCCAGAGTTCGGCCTGCCCTGCTACACCGAGCCCGCCACCGGCGCCCCGGCCCGCACCCCGTGGGACCTCAGCCGCACCGCCGGCGGCTCGTCGGGTGGGGCCGCGGCCGCCGTGGCCGCCGGTGTGGTGCCCGCCGCCCACGGGTCCGACGGCGGCGGTTCCCTCCGCATCCCGGCCGCGTGTTGCGGCGTGGTCGGGATGAAGCCCTCCCGCGGGCGGGTCTCGCCCGGCCCGCACCGCAGCGAGGGGATCGGGCTGGTGGCGGACGGGGTCCTCACCCGGACGGTGCGCGACTCGGCCGCCCTCCTCGACGTGATCGCGCGCCCGCGGCCCGGTGACGTGCACCGGGTGGCGGCGCCGGCGTCGTCGTTCCTGGAAGCGTGCGACCGGGCGACGGGGCCGCTGCGGGTGGGGGTGCTGATCGACCCCCTGAACACGGACGACGCCCCCGTCCACCCCGAGGCGCTCGCGGCTGTCGCGGGTGCGGCGCGGCTGCTGGAGGAGTCCGGCCACGACGTCGACCTGGCGCCCCGCCCCATGGGTGGCGAGGACTGGATGGCCTTCATGCCGCTGTGGAGCACCGGCGCGGCCCAGGTGCCGCTGCCGCCGGAGGCGGAGCACCTGATGAAACCCTTGACTCGCTGGCTGCGCGAGATCGGGCGGGCCGTGACCGGGGTGGAGCACGCCGGGGCGCTCGCCGCCATGCAGCAGCTGGGCAGGCGGATCGCGACGGCGTGGGCGGACCTCGACGTCATCCTCACCCCCACGCTCGCCCAACCCCCACTTCCACCGGACGAGCTGGAACTGCCCGACCCGGCAGCGGACTTCGAGGCGCAGAAGCGGTTCACCCCGTGGACGAGCATCTGGAACATGACGGGTGCGCCGGCCATCTCGCTGCCCCTCCACCGCGCGGAGGTGGACGGGGTGGAACTGCCCTTCGGCGTGATGCTGGGCGGGGTGCGTCCCGGACAGGAGGAGACCCTGTTCGCGCTCGCCGCCCACCTCGAGGCGGCCGACCCGTGGCCGCTCATCCGCAAGCCGTGAACCACCCGGTCCGGGGGAGTTACGGGCCTTGCACGTGCTCGGCCCATCGGGGGACAGTTGGCCTCGGATCTGACGAGCAAGGAGCGACGATGTCCCGATTCACCCTGCGTGCCGCCACCGGCGTGCTCGCGGCGAGCCTGGTCCTCGCCGGCTGTTCCTCGGGCGACGGCGACATCGAGGCCGCGCTCGCCTCGGCCTCGTCCGCGGCCGCCGACGCCATCGCCCGGCTCACCGACGAGGTGGAGGACGCCCGCGCGGAGGCGCAGTCTGCACGGGACGCCGTCGAGGAGCTGCGCGCCCAGCTCGAGGGCGTGGACTCCGACGCCCGGAGCACGCTCGAGGACGCCGTGAACTCTGCGAACGCCGCCCTGGAGGACGCCCAGGCGGCGATCGAGGACAGCGCGTCCTCCGCGGAGGCAGGAGTGGCGGGAGCGGCGGCCTCCGCCCGGGACGAGATCGAGCGCTCCGAGGCCGCGCTCGCCGCCGCCCGCGCGGAACTCGAGTCCGCCAAGGCGGGCATCGACCAGGCGACATCCGCCCTGATCACCGACCTCCAGGAACGAATCGATGACCTGAATCGCCAGCTCGACGAGCTCACCGAGCGCCTCGAGCATGACGCGGATGAGGCAGCGGAGGAGACAACCGGTTAACGGAGTCCGCCCCGAACGCGCGCCATCACGGCGATGAACTGCGCCGTCTCCTCGGTGTCCTGGAAGGACGTGTTGACGATGGCGTCGTAGGCCTCGATGTCCCTCGGGTCCCACTGGAAGGCCTCGAGGGACATCCGGACTCGCACGTCGTCCTCGAGTTCCTGCCGCTTGACGGCCTCGCCGAAGGGGATCCCGGCGAGCTCGGCCGCCCGCCTCGCGCGTCTCTCCGCGATGCCGTCGAGCTTCACGTGCAGGGTGTTGGGACGGTCCCGCAGGATGAACGCCCCGTTGCGGCCCTGGATGACGCCGCCGGCCCTGGCGCTCTCCTCCACTGCCGCCGCGCTCCGGCGCGCCAGGTCCGCTGTCACCCTCGTCCGATCCGAAGCAGCGAGCTCCGCGATCTCGTCCGAGGAGAGCCCCTGCCCGTGCACGGGGATGCCGAGGATCTCGCCGACGCGCGTGGCCACCGCCTCCATGTTCGAGCCGTAGGTCTCCCACAGGGTGATGACCAGTGAATCCGTGGTGGGCATGCTCAACTCCTCGATCGGACGGTGGACGTGTCAGGGCACCCGGACCCTGGCGAGGCCGGCGATGATCTGGGCCGTCTCCTCGGTGTCCTGGAAGGTGGTGTTCAGGATGACGTCGTACAGCTCGATGTCCCGCGGGTCGCACCCGAACGAGAGGAGCGATGTCTCGACGCGGATCTCGTCCTCGGAGTGCTGCCGGCGCGCGGCACGTCCCAGGGGGATGCCGCCGAGCGCGGCGGCCCTCTCGACGCGCTTCTCCGCGATGCCGTCCAGCTTGACGTGCAGGGTGTTCGGGCGGTCCCGCAGGATGAAGGCCCCGTTGCGCCCCTGGATGACCCCGCCGTCCGCCGCTCGGGACTCCACGAACTCGAGGCACTCGCGGGCGTGCGCCCTGCCGGCCGTCTCGATCTCCTGGGAGCTCATCTCGGCGGGCGTGGCCCCAGTGGACAGGCCGTGGGCGAGCCTGGCCGCCCGCCCGGACCTGTCCTCGGCGGCGATCCGCTCGATGTCCTCGGAGGAGAACGCCTGGGCGTGGACCGGGATCCCGAGGATCTCCCCGACTCGCGCGGCCACGGGCTCCATGTTCGAGCCGTAGGTCTCCCACAGGGTGATGACGAGGGGATGGTCGCTTCGTTGCATCGCAGGCTCCTCCGGGGCTGAGCTCCTGGCCGGATCGTATCCCAGCGAATTCACCCTGCTGGGGCGGTGGCCACCTGTTGCCAACATCCCACCGCAGCCACCAGGACACGGTGAAGTTGAGCGGAATAGACTCAACTCTGGCAAGGTTGACATCTGTGACCATCTACCGGAGGACCCATGACTGACAAGCTCACCACCAGGTCGCAGGAGGCGATCGCCGCCGCGCTCCAGTCCGCCACCCAGGCGGGCAACCCCACGCTGGAGCCGGTGCACCTGCTTGCCGCGCTCGTCGCCCAGGAGGGCGGCGTGGCCGCCGGGCTGCTGCAGGCCGTCGGCGCGGACCCGCACACCGTGGAGTCCCGCGCGAAGGCGTCGGTCGCCGCGCTGCCCGGAGCCTCGGGCGCCTCCGTCGCCCAGCCGCAGGCATCGCGCGCGATGATGACCGTGATCTCCACGGCGGGCGAGGAGGCCGGCGCACTGGGGGACGAGTACGTGTCCACCGAGCACCTCCTGATGGCGCTCGCGGCGTCGTCGTCGCCGGCGGGGGACATCCTCCGGACGCTCGGCGCGTCCCGGGACCAGCTCGCCGCCGCTCTGCCCGCGGTGCGCGGCTCCGGCAAGGTGACCAGCCCGGACCCCGAGGGGACGTACAACGCGCTCGAGAAGTACGGCCGGGACATGACCCGGGAGGCCCGGGAGGGCAAGCTCGACCCGGTGATCGGGCGTGACTCCGAGATCCGGCGCGTGGTGCAGGTGCTCTCGCGCCGCACGAAGAACAACCCCGTGCTCATCGGTGAGCCGGGGGTGGGGAAGACCGCCGTCGTCGAGGGGCTGGCGCAGCGCATCGTGGCCGGGGACGTGCCCGAGTCGCTGCGGGACAAGCGCCTCATCGCGCTCGACCTCGCGTCCATGGTGGCCGGGGCGAAGTACCGGGGCGAGTTCGAGGAGCGGCTCAAGGCCGTGCTTCAGGAGATCAAGGACTCCGACGGCCAGGTGGTCACCTTCATCGACGAACTGCACACCGTGGTGGGCGCCGGCGCCGGGGGAGAATCCGCCATGGACGCCTCCAACATGCTCAAGCCCATGCTGGCGCGCGGCGAGCTGCGGATGGTGGGCGCCACCACCCTCGACGAGTACCGCGAGCACGTGGAGAAGGACCCGGCCCTGGAGCGGCGGTTCCAGCAGGTGTTCGTGGGGGAGCCGAGCGTGGAGGACACGGTGGCGATCCTGCGCGGCATCGCGCCCCGCTACGAGGCGCACCACAAGGTGACGATCTCCGACGGCGCCCTCGTGGCGGCCGCGACCCTCTCCAACCGCTACATCACCGGCCGTCAGCTGCCGGACAAGGCCATCGACCTGGTGGACGAGGCGGCCTCCCGGCTGCGCATGGAGCTGGACTCGGCCCCGATCGAGATCGACACGCTGCAGCGCCAGGTGGACCGGCTGAGGATGGAGGAGTCCTACCTCTCCGAGTCCGAGGCGGACGACCCGCAGGCGGTGGCCCGGCTGGAGAAGCTGCGTGCCGACCTCGCGGACCGCGCCGAGGAACTCGCCGCGCTCACCTCCCGGTGGGAGGCCGAGAAGGCCGGCCACAACCGGGTGGGCGACCTGAAGGCGAGGCTGGACCAGCTGATCACGGACGCCGAGCGCGCCGAGCGCGCCGGTGACCTCGCGGCGGCGTCCCGGCTGTACTACGGGGACATCCCCGCAGTGCAGAAGGAGATCGCCGAGGCCGAGGCGGCGGAGGCCGCGAAGGCCACCTCCGAGGCGCCGATGATCGCGGACCGCGTGGGCCCGGACGAGGTGGCCGAGGTGGTCTCCGCGTGGACCGGCATCCCCACCGGCAAGCTGCTCCAGGGGGAGACGGAGAAGCTGCTGCGCATGGAGGACGTGGTCGGGGAGCGGCTGATCGGCCAACGCGCCGCCGTGCGCTCGGTGTCCGACGCCGTGCGGCGCTCCCGCGCGGGCGTGGCGGACCCGGACCGCCCCACCGGCTCGTTTCTGTTCCTCGGACCCACCGGCGTGGGCAAGACCGAGCTCGCCAAGGCGCTCGCGGAGTTCCTCTTCGACGACGAGCGGGCGATGGTCCGCATCGACATGTCCGAGTACTCCGAGAAGCACACCGTCTCCCGGCTCGTGGGTGCCCCTCCCGGTTACATCGGCTACGAGGAGGGCGGCCAGCTCACCGAGGCCGTGCGGCGCCGCCCCTACACCGTGGTGCTGCTGGACGAGGTGGAGAAGGCTCACCCCGAGGTCTTCGACATCCTCCTCCAGGTGCTCGACGACGGCCGCCTCACCGACGGCCAGGGGCGCACCGTGGACTTCCGGAACGTGATCCTGGTGCTCACCTCGAACATGGGCTCCCAGTTCCTCGTGGACCCGACGCTCACCGACGAGGCCAAGCACGCCGCCGTCATGAACGTGGTGCACGCCAACTTCAAGCCGGAGTTCCTGAACCGGCTGGACGACGTCATCATGTTCGACGCCCTCTCCATGGAGGACCTCGCGCACATCGTGGAGCTGCAGGTCTCGATGCTGTCCAGGCGGCTCGCGGACCGGCGCATCACGCTCACCGTTACCGAGGGCGCCCGCGAGTGGCTCGCCCAGGAGGGGTACGACCCGTCCTACGGCGCCCGGCCGCTGCGCCGGCTCATCCAGCGCGAGATCGGGGACCAGCTCGCGAAGCTGCTGCTCTCCGGGGAGGTGCGGGACGGCCAGACCGTGGTGGTGGACGCCAACGCGGATGCGGACAACGCGGGCCTGGTGCTCTCGGCGGAGTGATCGCTCGGCGCGCCGTCAACGGCTCACCTCGGCGAGCAGCGCGTCCAACTCCTCCGAGGTGAGCGAGCCGGGCACCATGGCCGGAAGCTTCACCACGGGCAGGGACACGAGGAAGGCCGCGAAGGCCGGGTCCGCCTCCGGCCCCAGCAGGGCCGCGAACTCGCCGAGCGCCTCCCGCAGGAGCGGCGCACCCACCGGGTGCTCGAGCCACTCGCCCACGGTGGAGTGGCCGTGCAGCGGCAGGTGCACTGTCGGAGCGGCAATCTCCGCCACCGCGCGCAGCGGCAGGTCACGGGAGTTCTCCCCGACGGCGATCTCCACCGCACCGGGCTCCACCACCCAGCCGTGCACCCCGACGTCCCAGTGCGCCAGGTCCCGCCGCGTGAGGCCGAACTCCACCACCCGGGACTCGCCGGGGATGAGCTCGATCCGCTCGAAACCGCGCAGCTCGCGGGGGGCGCGGGCGAACGACGAGCCCGGCCGTCCGACGTAGAGCTGCGGGACTGCCACGCCTGTGCGGTCCCCGGCGTTGGTGACGCGCGCCGTGACGCGCACGACGACGTCGTCGTCCCCCGTCTCGTCCGTCACCTCGCCGGCGTCCACCGTGAGGTCCGCGAAGGAGAACGTGGTGTAGGTGAGGCCATAGCCGAAGGGGTGGGAGACCTCGGCGCCCACGGCGTCGAGGCCGCGGTAGCCGATGAACAGGCCCTCCCCGTACCGGACGGCCCCGCGCTCGCCGGGGAAGTTGAGCTGGGCGGGCACGTCCGACAGCCGCACGGGAACGGACTCCGCGAGCCTGCCGGAGGGGTCCACCTCGCCCAGCAGGAGCTGGGCCG
>DBPQ01000115.1 GCA_002304945.1 Actinomycetales bacterium UBA1416
GCGCGTGCTCGGCGGTGCGCTCGGCGTCCTCCGCCGCGGCGCGCCGGGCCTGGACCTCGCCGAGGTCCGCACGCGCCCGGTCCGCCTCGGACCGCAGCGCCTCCTCCTCCGCCCGCACGCCGGCGGCGCGGGCGTCGAGGCCGTCCGGATCCTCGCCCCGGTGCTGCTGCACGGGCGCACCGAGGTGGCGCACCCGCTCGGAGGCGAGCGTGTGCAGGGAGGTGACGCGTTCCCGCAGGGCGTGGAGCGCGTAGTAGGTCTCGGTGGCCTCCCGGACGCGGGGGGCGAGCGCGCCCGCGGCGGACTCCTGCGCCGCCAGGGAGGACCGGAGCGACGCCGCCTCGGCCTCGGCGTCCGCGAGGCGCCGGCGCAGCTCCTCCTCGTCGCGCACCTCGGTGGCGAGCCGCGCCTGGGCCTGGACGAGGTCGTCGGCCAGCAGCCGGGCGCGGGCGTCCCGCACGTCGGACTGGATGACCGCCGCACGCCGGGCGACGTCCGCCTGTCGGGCCAGGGGGCCCAGCTGGCGGCGGATCTCGGTGGACAGGTCGGTCACGCGCTGGAGGTTCGCGGCCATCGCCTCCAGCTTGCGCAGCGCCTTCTCCTTGCGGCGGCGATGCTTGAGCACGCCCGCGGCCTCCTCGATGAAGCCGCGGCGCTCGTCCGCTGTCGCGGAGAGGACGGCGTCCAGCTGGCCCTGCCCGACGATGACGTGCATCTCGCGGCCCATGCCGGTGTCCGAGAGGAGTTCCTGGATGTCGAGGAGCCGGCAGGGTGACCCGTTGATCGCGTACTCGGACCCGCCGTTGCGGAAGAGGGTGCGCGAGATGGTGACCTCGGAGTAGGCGATCGGCAGGGCCCCGTCCGCGTTGTCGATGGTGAGGGACACCTCGGCGCGTCCGAGGGGGGCGCGCGTGGACGTGCCCGCAAAGATGACGTCGGCCATCGCCCCGCCGCGCAGCGACTTGGCGCCCTGCTCGCCCATGACCCAGGCGAGGGCGTCCACCACGTTGGACTTGCCGGACCCGTTCGGTCCCACCACGCAGGTGATGCCCGGTTCGAAGTGGAGGGTGGTCGCCGACGCGAAGGACTTGAATCCACGCAGCGTCAGCGTCCGGAGGTGCACTCCCTCACAATACCGGCACCTCGCCACCCGCCCGGGGAGGCGGCCGCGGCGTCAGAAAGAGGGGAACCAGATGGCGATCTCGCGCGCGGCGGACTCCGGCGAGTCGGAACCGTGGACGAGGTTCTGGATCTCGGGCGTGCCCCAGTCGCGTGCCAGGTCCCCACGGATGGTCCCGGGCGCCGCCACGGTGGGGTCCGTCGCGCCCGCCAGGGAGCGGAAGCCCTCGACGACCCGCTGCCCCTCCAGCACGAGGGCGACGAGCGGGCCGGAGGACATGTAGGCGACCACGCCGGCGAAGAAGGGCTTCTCGGCGTGCTCGGCATAGTGGGCGCCGAGCGTCTCGGCGTCCGCCTCCCGCATCGACAGGGCGACGATCCGGTACCCCTTGGCCTCGACGCGGCGCAGCACCTCGCCGACGAGTCCCCGGCGCACCGCGTCGGGCTTGAGCAGGACGAGCGTTCTCTCCATCACGGCTCCACCCTAGCGGCCAGCTCGGCGGCGTGGCGTTCCCGGCGTTCCCGGTCCACCCGCCCGCCCACCCGCTGCGCGACGACCCACATCACGACGAAGACACCGGTGAGGACGAGCATCGTGGGCACCGTCACCGAGACGGCGAGGAGCGCGAGCTGCGCCACCCAGCCGAGCAGGTTCCCGGCGCGGGTGCGCAGCAGACCGGCGGCCGTCACGAGGAGCACGGTCAGCGCCGCTGCCCCCGCCCACGCCGCACCCGCGGGGACGACGCGCAACCCGACGACCACGAGCACGGCGAAGAGCACGACGAACACCTCGCTCACGAGGATGGTCATGCTGAAGAGGCGGCGCGCGGACGAGGGCGGCCGGGGCTGGTCGGTCATGGGGAACAGGGTGTCACATCACGCGAATCCGGACGCCACCAGTGCCGTGACCGCTTCCACGGCGTCCTCCGCGCCCGGCCCCGCCGCCGCTATCTCGAGGTCGGCGCCCTGGCCGAGGTCGAGGAGGATGAGGGCGGTCACCGAGGTCGCGTCCACGCCGTTGACGGTCACCTCCGCGTCGAACGACGCCGCGAGGTTGGCGAGCAGCGCCGCCGGGCGGGCGTGCAGGCCGATGTCGTTCACCAGGGTGACCGTCCGTGTGACCGCTCCGGCAGGCACCTCCTCCGCGGCCGGCGCCGGTGGTGCGCCCGCGCCCTGCGCGGCGGCGACGACGTCGTCGAGGCCCCGGCCGATCTGGGCGGCGACCGCGGCGGCCACGGTCCCCTCCACCAGAGGTGCGTCGGCGAGGCGGGCATCCGCGTCCTCGGCGAGGAGTTCCAGGGCGGCGGCGGCGGTCATGGTCGCCGAGCCCAGGTCCGTGAGCACCACCACGGGGTGACCGGCCTCCAGGAGCTCGACCACCGCGCCGGAGACCCGGTCGAAGGAGGTGCCGATGCCGCCGTCATCGGTGCCTCCCACGGCCCGGAGCGCGACGTCCGGCGCCATCTGGCCGGCCACCTCGACGACGCCGTCGGCCAGGCGGGCGGAGTGGGCGACCACGACGAGTGCCACCCTCATGCCAGGGCCGCCGTCCGGGCCTCCGCCGCGTCGGCGGCCGCGGCGAGGAGGAGCGCGCTCGACTCCGCGCCCGGGTCCCGGTGCCCGGCGGACCGCTCGCCGAGGTAGGAGGCCCGGCCCTTACGTGCCACGAGCGGCTCGGTCGCGGCGGCTCCGGCTGCCGCGGCCTGCG
>DBPQ01000090.1:0-285 GCA_002304945.1 Actinomycetales bacterium UBA1416
GGTCACCCTCGATCCCGCCATCGCGGAGCGCGCCCGCCTCGCGGTGGAGCGCATGCTCGCCGTCAGTTAGGAGCGCACCCATGACCACCGTCATCATCGGCGCCGGACTGGCCGGACTCACCACCGCGCTCCGGCTCTCCCCCACGCCCTGCACCCTGGTCACCGCCGGCACCCTCCTCACCGAGACGCCCCGCCGCGAGCCCGCCTCCGGGTGGGCCCAGGGCGGGATCGCCGCCGCCGTCGACCCGCAGGACCACCCCGCTCTCCACGCCGCCGACACCCTCG
>DBPQ01000090.1:356-2101 GCA_002304945.1 Actinomycetales bacterium UBA1416
CGCATCGTCCACGCCCACGGCGACTCCACCGGCGCCGAGATCATGCGCACGCTGGCGGCCATCGTCGCGCGCACGCCGTCCATCACCGTGCTGGAGCACGCCCGCGCCACGCGCATCGTGAGCGGCGACGACGGCGCCGTCACCGGCGTCGAGATCGAGCGCGCCGGCCGCCGCACCGTCCTTCCCACCTCCCAGGCGGTCCTCGCGACCGGGGGGACCGGCGGACTATGGTCCCGCACCACGAACCCGCTCGGCTCGTACGGGCAGGGCGTGATCCTGGCGGCCCGCGCCGGCGCCCGCCTCCGCGACCTCGAGATGGTGCAGTTCCACCCCACGGCGCTGGACGTGGGCGGACTGGACCCGATGCCGCTGGTCAGCGAGGCCGTGCGCGGCGAGGGCTCGATCCTGATCACCGCGGACGGCCACCCTCTGCTGGACAACCCGCTCGCCGCACGGGACATCGTCGCCCGCGCGGTCTTCGCCGAACTGCAGCGCGGTGGCCGCGTGTACCTGGACGCCCGCGCGGCGATCGGGGCGGAGTTCCCGCACCACTTCCCCACCGTCACCGCGAAGTGCCGGGCAGCCGGGATCGACCCGGTCACCGAGCCCCTGCCCGTCAGCCCCGCCGCGCACTACCACATGGGTGGGGTCCTCACCGATGCCACCGGCCGCACCACGGTGCCCGGCCTCTGGGCCGTGGGCGAGGTGGCCTCCACCGGCCTGCACGGCGCGAACCGGCTGGCCAGCAGCTCGCTCCTCGAGGCCGTGGTCATGGGCACGCGCGCAGCCGAGGACATCGCGGGCGCGGAGGGCCGCCGCCCGGCGCGCGCCGCGACCGCCCGACCCCTGCCCACCTCCCCTGCCGCACCTCCGGACGGCGACCGGCCCTCCCCCGAACTGCGCCACACCATGTTCGACGCCGTCGGGGTGGTCCGCGACGGTACCACCCTTCGCCCGCTCGTCGCCCGGCTGCAGGACGAGGCGGTGGACCGGCTGCGTCACGCCGGCTCCCAGCCCGGCAGCGAGCGCCCCTTCGACGCCGTCCCCATCGCCACCCTGGCGGCGCTGGCGATCGCGTGGTCGGCGCTGCGCCGGGAGGAGTCCCGCGGCGCCCATGCCCGCGCCGACTTCCCTGCGCCCGCCGCCCCCGCCCACCAGACCCTCACCCTGGACGACCTGCTCCTCGCGGACGTCCTGGCCTGACCCCCTCACCCCCTCGCACCGGGAGACGCACCATGACCCTGCCCACCACCCTGCTCGAACCGCTCGTCCGCGCTGCCCTGGCCGAGGACCTCGGCGCCGCCGGGGACCTCACCACGGACGCGATCGTCCCCGCGGACCACACCTCAACCTTCCGCGTGGTGGCGCGGCAACCGGGCGTCATCTCGGGCGTCGGAGCCGCGTCCCTCGCCTGGACCCTCCTCGACCCCGCCGTCACGGTGGCCGTCCAGCGTGGCGAGGGTGCGGCGGTGGCGAGCGGCGACGTCGTCGCCGAGGTGGCGGGGCCCACGCGCGCGCTGCTGACCGGCGAGCGGGTCGCGCTGAACCTGCTCGGCCACCTGAGCGGGGTGGCGAGCGCGACGGCGGGGCTGGTGGCCGCCGTCGCCCACACGCGCACCCGGATCGCCTGCACCCGGAAGACCACGCCGGGGCTGCGCGCGCTGGAGAAGGCCGCGGTCCGGGCCGGGGGCGGGGTGAACCACCGGTTCGGGCTGCACGACGCCGTGCTCATCAAGGACAATCAC
>DBPQ01000090.1:2195-7212 GCA_002304945.1 Actinomycetales bacterium UBA1416
GTGCTGCTGGACAACATGGGGCCCCGGGTGCTGGCCGAGGCCGTGGCAATGGTGGACGGCCGGCTCGTGACCGAGGCCTCCGGGCGCATCACGGCCGAGACCGCGCCGGCGCTCGCGGAGGCGGGCGTGGACCTCATCTCGGCGGGATGGATCACCCACTCCGCGCCGGTGCTGGACCTCGGGCTGGACGACGTCCCCGAGCAGGACGCGAGCTGACCGCTACTGCGAGCCCTCCCGCATCAGGAGGACCGAGGCGGAGGTGCCACCGCTCTCCTGATTCGGCGTCCCGGTGATCGTGATGGTCACGCCCTCGCCGCTCCCAGCCACCGTGAAGCTCGTGACGTCGTTGATCGTGTTCTCGATCTGCTGTTCGAGCGTGTACCCGAGCGACGGCAACAGGTCCACGTAGTGGTCGAACAGCTCTTCAGTGGCGCGATCGGTGATGAACGAGACCATGTCCATCGCGCCGTCCCCGGAGGCGATCGTGGAGGACGTCTCGATCGTGGCGCCGTCGGGGACAAGCTCGGCGGGGAAGCCCGCGGGAAGGTCGCTGCCCCCGAAGGAGAAGGTGGCGTCCCCGTCCTCTCCCTCCACGGTGATCGACCCTGACTCGCCCTCCTCGTCGATGTCGATCTCGACGTCGCCGCCCGCCGTTCCCAGCGCGCCCTCGACCTGGCGTTCCACCACTTCCTCGGCGATCTGCTCGCCGCAACCCGCGAGTGCGAGTGCGATTCCAGCCGCCGCTGCGGCTGACGCAGCCCTGCTGATCATGCCCATGTCCCGGCTCCCCTCCGTGCTGAATGGCTCAGCGCTCGTTGTGCACGTGGGGCCATCCTGCCAGCTCGGCCACCTCGCGCGCCACGTTGTCCCGCGCCCGCACCTCCCACCGCTCCCGGCCCGCGGCGGTGGCGAAGATCCACGGCAGGTCCAGGAAGCCCTGCAGGATCGCGGCGCGACCACGGAGGAAATCGGCCTCCGGCACGTGCGCGTACTCCGCGCGGACCGCCGCCGCGTAGGCGGCGTAGCGCTTCGGCCCGGCGGCAAGGATGGCGAGGTCAGCGTCGCGAAGCAGGGCTGCGTCGTGGGGGCGAGCGGCGTCGTCGTCGACGGCGTCGCACCGGGAGTCCGCGCCGCTGGCGGGTGCCGTCGTGAGGACGAGGCGGGCCACATCCTCGGCGAGTGCCGCGGGGAGTCCGGCCGCGGTGAGCTCCCGCTGTGCCAGGGCGGCCGAGCGGCGCTCGTCACGGCCGGGGACGGCGTCGTACACGGCGTCGTGGAAGAAGGCCGCGAGCACGACTGCGGAAGGGATCGTGGTGGGAGGAGTGCTGGCGGGAGGGCCGCCGGAGGCCGGGGCGACGTCGTCGGAGAGCTGGTCGAGGGCGAGGAGGACGTCCTGGAGGTGGGCGAGGTCGTGGTAGCGGCGGTGGGGCTCGGACCAGCGGCGCAGCAGGTCCTCGCCGAGGGCGCGCCAGGCGGCCGGATCCGGGGCGCCGACGCGGGCGCCCGCCGTCGTCCACTCGGCGCGCAGGAAGTCCTCGCGCTGGTGTCGGGCCGCGAGGTGGCGGTCCACAGGGCGCACCCGCAGGCCGGCGGCGCGCAACCGCACGAGCAGGACGCGGGTCGTGACCGGCTCCGCCCCGGCGGCGATCGCGGGGGCGTGGAGGTGGGCGGGGACGTCGTAGTGGTCGAGGTCGAAGCCGCGCCGGGGGACGCCGAGGCCGCGGGCGAACACGTGCAGTTCGGCGTGGCTCGCGTCCGAGACGAGGTGGCTCCACATCGTGCCGTGCGCCGGCCACAGCGGCGGATCGATGAGGATGGCCATGGGCGAGGGTACCGCGGGTGACGGAGGCGACACGATCACCCCCTTCTGAACCTACGGTGCCGTAGGTTACGCTGGCGTAACCAGCACCCCCATGGAGGTCCCATGACCGCTCCCGCCCTGACCACAGACGCCGCCACGACCGCTGCCGCCGGCGCCGGACGCCCACTCCCCACCGTCATCCAGGGCGGGATGGGGATCGCGGTCTCCTCGTGGCAGCTCGCCCGGGCGGTGTCCCTGACCGGCCAGCTGGGGGTGGTCTCCGGGACAGCGCTCGACGTCGTCGTGGCCCGCCGCCTCCAGGACGGCGACCCCGGCGGGCACATCCGGCGCGCGCTGGAGCACTTCCCGGTGCCCGCGCTCGCGGACGAGGTGCTCGCGCAGTACTACCGCCCGGAGGGCCGCGCGGACGGCCAGCCCTATGCCCCGGTGCCGAAGCTGCGGCCCGGCTCGCGCCGCTCCGCGGTCCTGGCCATCGTGGGCAACTTCGCCGAGGTGTGGCTCGCCAAGGAGGGACACGCCGGGCTCATCGGCATCAACTTCCTGGAGAAGGTCAAGCTCGCCACCCCGGCCGCCGCGTACGGCGCGATGCTCGCCGGGGTGGACTTCGTGCTGATGGGCGCCGGCATCCCGGCCGAGATCCCGAACCTGCTGAACCGGCTGGCCGCGCATGAGCCGGTGAGCCTGAACCTGCACGTCGACGGCGCCACCCAGCCGTACGCCTTCGAGTTCAACCCGGCGGACATCACCGGCGGCGGGCTGGCACCGCTGCACCGGCCGTTCTTCCTCGCCATCATCTCCGCGGACGTCCTGGCCAGCCGGCTCGCCCGGGAGGACCTCACCCGGCCGGACGGCTTCGTGGTCGAGGGGCCGCGCGCCGGCGGCCACAACGCCCCGCCCCGTGGCCGGATGGTGCTGGACGACGGCGGCCAGCCCGTCTTCGGGCCCCGCGACCAGGCCAACCTCGAGAAGATCGCAGCCGTGGGGCTGCCGTTCTGGCTCGCGGGTGGGTACTCGAGCCCCGAGCACGTGGCCCAGGCCCGCGAGGTGGGCGCCGTGGGCGTCCAGGTGGGCTCCCTGTTCGCGCTCGCCGCAGAGAGCGGGCTGGCGGAGGACCTGCGGCGCGACGCCCTCGCCCGGCTGGCGGACGGCACGCTCGAGGTCCGCACCGATCCGCTCGCCTCCCCCACCGGCTTCCCGTTCAAGGTGGCGACCCTGCCGGGCACGCAGTCGGACGAGGCCGTGCACCAGGCCCGCCCCCGCCTGTGCGACATCGGGCACCTGAGCGTGCCGTTCGAGCGCGCGCCCGGCGTGCTCGGCTACCGCTGCGCCTCCGAGCCGGTGCACATGTACACGAAGAAGGGCGGGGACCTCGCCGAGACCCTGGGCCGCAAGTGCCTGTGCAACGCCCTGCTCGCGGACGTCGGCCTGGGCCAGGTGCGGAAGGACGGCTACGCCGAACAGCCGCTCGTCACGATGGGCCAGGATCTCGACGGGGTCGCCGCGCTCCTCGCCACCCACCCCGACGGCTGGACCGCCGCCGACGCCGTCGCCCACCTCATGGGGTGACGCACCGGACTGATTCAGAGGGTCACGACGAGGTCCGCGCGGCCTCGCGTCCCCGCGACCACGCGCGCGTTCGCCTCGTCCGAGCGCGATACCCAGTCGCGGGCGAACTCCGGCGCCTTGCCATGCGCCACGTGGCGCGCGATGAGCTGGGCGACGCGGGCGACGTCGTCGTCGCGCTCGACGAACCACGCCTCGTCCAGCTCGGGGCGGACGGCGGCCCACGGGCCGTCGTCGAGGAGGAGATAGTTGCCCTCCGTCACCACCAGCGGGACATCCGGCTCGACCCGGATCGCCCCGACGACGCCGGCGCTCAGGTGACGGTCGTAGGCGGGGGCGTACACGGGGTGGGGACCGGCGGCGCGGAGACGGCGCAGGAGGGCGACGTACCCGGCAGCGTCGAAGGTGTCCGGGGCGCCCTTGCGATCGCGGCGGCCGAGGCGGGTGAGCTCGGCGTTCGCGAGGTGGAAGCCGTCCATGGGGACGAGGACGGCGTGGGGGTGCAGTTCGGTGATCAGGGCTGCGGCGAGGGTGGACTTCCCCGCGCCCGGCGCGCCCGCGATGCCGAGGATACGGCGCTGGCCCGGCTGTACCAGCCTCCGGGCGCGGGTCACGAGATCCTGCAGGTCCATGAACCAATGATGCCGGTGCTGCAGGTCTGCGGCTGCACGTGTCCTCGCCCACCCGTTCGTGTGGGTGGGCGCTGTTAGGGTCGGAAATGCCGGGCGACGCAGGGCAGCGGAGCCGGTACGGGAGGGGTCGTGGCACTGCACATCCACCGGTCGGAACGCGCCGACCTGTTGGTGGGCGGCCTCGCGCGCCTCCTCGCCGATCCCCCGAGCGACCCGTTCACCGCGGACGTCGTGGCCGTGCCCTCCCGGGGCGTGGAGCGGTGGATCGCCCAGTCGCTGGCGGCGTCCCTGGGTGCCCGTCCCGGCCATGACGACGGCGTGGCCGCCAACATCCTCTTCCCCTCCCCCGCCCGCCTCACCCGTGCTGCGATCGCCGCCGCCACCGGCCTCGATCCCGACGTCGAACCCTGGGATCCCGGCCGTCTCGCCTGGCACGTGCTCGCCGTCGTGGACGAGCAGGCGGCCCAGCCATGGGCGCGCACCCTCGCACGGCACCTCGGCATTGCCGATGGGGCTACGGAAGCGGGGAGGCCCGCCCCCGGCGATCCCGGCCGCCGGATGGAGGTGGCCCAGAAGTTCGCCGGCCTGTTCGCGAGCTACGCCGCACACCGCCCCGGCATGATCCTCGACTGGCTGGCGGGCCGCGACACCGATGGTACGAGCAGCGGCACCGGGCAGCTCGGCCCGGACCACGCCTGGCAGGCCGAACTCTTCCGCCAGGTCCGCGCCCGCATCGGCGCCCCCAGCCCAGCCGAACGCCTGGCCCCCGCCTGCGAGGCCCTCCTGGCGGACCCCNNCCCTCGTGGACCTGCCGGACCGCCTCTCGGTCTTCGGCCCCACGCGACTGACCCCGGTCACCCTCGCCGTGCTGGACGCGCTCGCCGCCCACCGCGAGGTGCACCTCTGGCTGCCGCACCCGTCGGACGGGATGTGGGAGCGGGTGGCGCAGGCCGTGCCGGCGGAGGTCCCCACCCGCCTCGCCGACCCCACCGCCCAGCTC
>DBPQ01000048.1:0-8458 GCA_002304945.1 Actinomycetales bacterium UBA1416
CGAAGGCCGGAAAGCTTGATTTCCTCCACCACGGCCTTTCGGTCCATCTCGGTGAGCGCCTTGGCAAGCGCCGAAAAGCCGCCCGCGGCGATGTAGCTTTCAAGCGAGGCAAAGTCGATCTTGCCGCAGTTGCGCAGCGCGATCTGCACCTGTTCCTTGAAGAAGGGAATGTCCTTCATTTTGGGAATGTGCTTTTTCTGGTTCGGGTCGTAATATGTGTACGCCTCGACGATCTTGCCGTGGCCCACGTGGTGGTAGAGGATCTCCTTGGCCATCTGCGGCGTGACCTTCACGTAAAACACGCCCTCCGGCTCGATGACCATGACCGGCCCCAGCGTGCAAAGGCCCATGCAGCCCGTGAACGTAACGCCGACCGTCTTGTCAAGCCCCGTTTGCGCCAGGTACTCGGCCACCGCGTCCCGCGTGGCGATACAGCCGCTGGAGATGCAGCCGCCGCCGCCGCATACGTAGACATGGCGCTGATACAGCGCCTGTTTGGCCTTGAACTCCTCCGCGATGGTCTTCATATCCCCGATGCTTTTCACGATCATGCGCTTCACCCCCATCCTTAGTACTTGGACAGGATCTTTTCGATCTTGTCAGGGTTCACCTGCTGATACACTTCCTCATCGATCATGATGACGGGCGCCAGACCGCAGGCGCCCAGGCAGCGCGTGATCTGGATGGAGAACTTGCCGTCGTCGGTCGTCTGGCCCACGTGGATGCCGAGCACCTCCTCCAACCGGTCCACGATGCGCTTGCCGCCGCGCACATAGCAGGCGGTGCCGAGACAGATCTTGATCGCGTGCTCGGCCCGGGGAACCATGGAAAAATACGAATAAAACGTCACGACGCTGGAAACATAGCTTAACGTAACCCCCATGCCGTCGGCGATCAGGCGCTGGATCTCAAGCGGCAGATAGCCGTAGATCTCCTGCGCCAGGTGCAGGACCGTGATCAGACACCCTTCCTTGTCCTTATACGTGTCAATCACCTTGCGGATCGCCTCAAGCTTTTCCTTTTCCTCGGCGCTCAAGTCGATCACGGCCGCCTGCTTGTTGTTTTCTGGGCTCATGCTCTCTCCTCCGCGTCCTATTTCATTCCCGTGGCAAGACCGTTAAAAATATAACATTCTTTCCGCGCAGAATCAACAGGTTCCGCAATTTGCCAAGTTCACCTATTTGGCGCCCACTTGGCGTCCCGCATATTGTGGTTTTGTGGCGAAACTGCTATACTCTTTCTTATGAAAAGCAAAACACAAACGCCGCTTGGCTACCTGATGGGGCTACTGGACATTCGGCTACAGGACCTGAGCGATTTTTTGTATATCTCCCAGACCAGCGTCAGCAAATGGAAAACAGGCGCGCGCACGCTTCCGCCGGACAGCCCGCATGTGGACGGCATTGTCGAATTCATGACCCTGNNCAGGCGCTGGACGCGCCCGGGGCGCTTTCGCTGTGCGTGCGCGCCTTTTTGTCCGGCAGGCAGCTTCCCTCGGATCTGCCCCGGCTTTCGTCGGGGAAAGGAAAGGCGCTGTACACGGCGGAGTTTGCCGTCTTTCGCGGCGCGCAAGGGTTTGAGGGCGCGGTCAGCCGGCTGCTTTCACAGCTCAAGTCCTGCGAGAAAGGGGCCTCGCTGTCCGTTTTGGATCCGTGGATGCAGGCGCTTGGCGCGCGCCTGCTGCCCGCACTGGACGCCGGATGCCGGGTCAGGCTGCTGCTGTGCGGCGTGTCGGGCCTTTCGCTGACGGACGACCTTGCCGCGGTGTTTTCGCACGCGCACCTGGAAGCGCGGCTGCTTGCGGACGGAGCGCCCGCGCCAGACCGCGCGCTCTACGCCGCCGACGGTGTCAACATGGCGGTCGTCAGCCGGGAAATGCCCGGCAAAGCGCGCTATACCGCCCTGTACACGGACGAGATGACGGTCGATTGCTGCAGGGAAGCGTTTGACGCCCTTTGGCAGAGCGCAAAGCCGCTCTTTTCCGAAACGGCCCCGGAAAGCCTGACGCCCGACATGCTTTCGCGCGCGCTTGAGATCACCGTGCCCGAGCGCATCGACTGGCTCGTGCCGTCGCTGCCGCATATGACCATGGGGCGCCAGCTGCTGATGGAGGTGTTGGAGCAAAACCGGGTATCGGGCCGCGCGTGGGCGCGGGTGCTGGGCTGCCAGGGCGCCCTTTTGGGCGTTCCGCTGCGCTTCTTCATGCCCGTTTCGGCGCTGCGCGCCATGCCCGACGCCTCGGCCGACCTTCGGTTTTCCGCCGGCGTGCCCATCGCCCTGACGCAGGCGCAGGCAAGGCGGCACCTGCTGGATACCGCCGCATTGCTTCGCGCGGGACAGGGCGTGGGGCTGATTCTGCTGCAGGGGGAGACGCCCAAGGCGTGGGGGCGCGCCGGCGTATGCGTCCGGCGAAACGCGTTTGTCAGCTATCAGGACGTCGCGGCGCGGCGGGTCCTGACAACAAAGGACCCCTCGTTCATCGAGCAGGCCATGCGTGAGACGGACCGCCTTTTTGCCGGGACGACCAGGCAGCTTCGCGACCAGGCGTATGTGGCCGGGCTGCTGGAAAGGGCGGCGCTCCTGCCATGACCCAAAACAGGCGGTCAACCCTTTCGACGGCAGACGGACGGCCGCTTTGCGCAAAACAACAGCGGCTTTCCCATCCATCCGGGAAAGCCGCGCGCCGCATCGTCTCATGCCCGAAGAAAATCAGCGGGGTGGCCGGTCATCCGTCAGGCGTCCTTTGTCGATCGGGTCGCTCTGAACGGGCGACGTCGGGTGCACCGCCTGCTCGATCATTTCCGAATCATGGGAGATGTGCTTGATTTCCCAGTGGAGCAGGAAGTTCAGCGCCGCCCGAAGCACGATGATCGCGCCGACGGTCATGATTTCGTTCCAGTCGCGCGCGATGACGGTGCGCAGAATCTCACCGCCCAGCTTGAACTCAAGGCCGGTGGCCATGCTCTCCGCAAGCGTCAGCCGAATTTTGGGCGCGTGCCGGAAAAAATACCCATAGAACGCTTTGATCGCCCCGATGATCACGACGACGACGCCCATCAGTTCCAGGCCGTGGATGGTGATGGTGATAAAGACATGTAAGACATCCTCGAATTCCGCGAGCCAATGCATGACAAGCCGCCACCTTTTCCGTATTCTCCAAGCCATCATATAATATTTTATCATTTTTTACAACCGGCGAAAATCCGACAAAACCGCAAAACGCAGCAAACGGGCGCAAAGGACCGAGAAAGGATGGTTTCTTCGCTTTTTCTCATTGTTTTGCGCCGGGCGGTCGCGTAGGTTCGTTTGCTTTTTAACACGAAGTACGGTATGGTGCACAATATGCCGCAAACAATTCTGCTTTCTTGTGCGCTGGCCTTGGCGTTTGCCGCCTTGCAGCTTTGGTTGATGCGCAGGGTTTTTTTTGCGCGCACTGTTTTTGTGCGCGTGCTGCTGCTGTTTTTGAAGCTTCCGCTTTGGGCGCTGTCCTTTGCAGGGATCGCGCTTTGGTGGGGCAGGGTCCCGCTGGCGGTCTTTGGCCTCACGGCCGGCACCGTCTACCTGGCGGCCTCTTTGTTTGTGTATCTTCGTTCCAAAAGGGGGGAATAGCCGATGCCCGAAATTTCGATCACGCCGCATCATATTGCGTTCTTTGGGCTTGAGGTGGGTGCGTCCGTGGTCATGGGTTCTTTCGTCGTGCTGCTGCTGGTCATCCTATGCGTTTTGATCAACCTGCGCGTGCGCCGCTTTCAGGAAAAGCCCACGGGCATTCAGAACCTGATCGAGCTGGCTGTGGAAAGCGTGTACCAGTTTTCCAAGAACAAAGTGGGCCACAACGCGGATTTCTGCGCGCCCATGGTGCTGACGCTGATGACCTTTATCGCGGCGGCCACGCTGGTGGAGCTTTTCGGCCTGCCGCCCGCCACGGAGGACCTCTCCTGCACGCTGGCGCTTGGGTTTACCACGTTCCTGCTGGTCAACGTCACCGCGCTCAGGGAATTCGGACTCCTTCGCCGCATCCGGCGCATGGCCTCGCCCGCGTTCTTCGTTCTGCCCATCCGCATGATGACGGACCTCGTCGCGCCCGTTTCCATGGCGCTTCGGCTGTTCATCAACGTGATGGTCGGCGGCATCGTCATGAAGCTGATCTATTCGGCGATTCCGCTCGTGCTGCCGGCGGCGGTGTCCGTCTATTTCAACCTGATCCACGTCGCGATTCAGACGTTCGTGTTCGGGCTGTTGACCCTCAACTACACGATGGAAGCCACCGAATAGGGGCGGTGCATCCGGGCTTGCCCGTGCATATACGGTCGGATGGATCCTGGAAAGAATCGGAAGGGGATATGTTCTGTATGGCAATCATCGCTATCGCCGCCGCAATCGCCTCCCTGACGGGCATTGGCGCGGCCCTTGGAATGTCGCACGCTACGAGCAAGGCCGTGGAGTCGATCGCCCGCCAGCCGGAGGCGGCCGGCAAGATCAGCTCCTCGCTGATGTTCGGCCTGATCATGATGGAAACCTGCGCGATTTACAGCTTGTTCGTGGCCATCCTGCTCATTGGCAAAATTGCGTGATTTGGCCGCGATCGTCCCGGAAATGAGGCATTGACATGGGTGAGTTTTTAAAGTTGTTCAGCCTGCGGGATATCCTCCTGCACATGGCCAATACCTTGATCCTCTTTGTCGCCGTGCGCTTTCTTGTCTATAAGCCCGTGCGCGCGTTCATGAACGCGCGCACCGAGCGCGTGCAGGCTTCCCTGAACGAGGCCAGCGCCAAGCAGGCCGAGGCGGACAGGGCGCTGTCCGACGCCGAAAAGCGGCTGGAGGCCGCGCAGGCCGAGGCCGTAAAGGTTCAGGCCGACGGCGCGAGGCATGCGCAGCTCTCGGGCGAGGAGCTGATCGAGGCCGCGAAGCGCCAGGCGGCCGAGATCGTGGACCGCGCCGGGCGGGAGGCCGACGCGCAGCGGCAAAGTGCGCAGGCCGACGTGCAGGCGCAGGCGCTGTCGATGGCCGTGGAGATCGCGGAAAAGATGATCGGGCGCGAGCTGTCGGAAAAGGACAACGACGCGCTGGCGCGCGAATTTCTGACAAAGGTGGGCTGAGGCGATGCAAAGCGGCAAACTGCTCACCGCCCGCCTGCTGGACGAACAAACCCTGGAGGCGACGCGGCAGCGCTTTTCCGAGCTTCTCGGCGAGGAAGTGACGCTTGAACAATCCGTGGACGCGTCCCTGCTGGGTGGCATCCGCGTGGAGATCGGCGGCCGCGTGTACGACGACACCCTCCGCGGACAGCTTTCCGCGCTCAAGGGCGCGGTGCTGCTCAAGTCCCGCGACGTGCTGGAAGGCGCTGCCACGCACCCCGAGGCGACCGGGCGGATCAAGGCGCTGCTGGAGGAGCAGCTGGAAACCGTCGCCAGCGTGCCCAGAACGCGCGCCTTTGGCCGGACGCTGCGCGCGGGCGACGGCATCGCCACCGTGTCGGGCCTGTCCGGCTGCCGCTACGGCGAATTGCTGCAGATGGGCGAGGACGCCTATGGCATCGCGATGAACCTGAACGAGGACACGGTGGACGTGGTCATCCTCTCGGGCGAGGACGCGGTGCACGTGGGCACCGAGGTGCTGGGCACCGGCCGGGTGCTGTCCGTGCCGGTGGGCGGCGGCGTCATCGGCCGCGTCGTGGACCCGCTCGGCCAGCCCATCGACGGCAAGGGGCCGATCAAGGCCGAGCGCATGCGCCCCCTTGAGGCGCCCGCGCCCGCGATCATCGACCGCCAGCCGGTTTCCCGGCCCATGGAGACGGGCCTTTTGGCCATCGACGCCACGGTGCCGATCGGCCGCGGCCAGCGCGAGCTGATCATCGGCGATAGGCAGACGGGCAAGACGAGCGTGGCGGTGGACGCGATCTTGAACCAGCGCGGCAAGGACATGCTGTGCGTGTATGTCGCCATCGGCCAGAAGGTGTCCACCGTGGCCCAGGTGATCGGCGTGCTGGAAAAGGCCGGCGCGATGGCGTATACCTGCGTGGTGTGCTCCACAGCGAGCGATTCCGCGCCCATGCAATACATCGCGCCCTATTGCGGCTGCGCCATCGCCGAGCACTTCATGTACGCCGGAAAAGACGTCCTGGTGGTGTACGACGACCTTTCCAAGCACGCCGTCGCCTACCGCGCGATGTCGCTGCTTTTGCACCGCCCCCCGGGGCGCGAGGCATACCCCGGCGATGTGTTCTACCTGCATTCCAGGCTGCTGGAGCGCGCGGCGCACCTGTCAGACGCGCTGGGCGGCGGTTCCATGACCGCGCTTCCGATCGTGGAAACGCAGATGGGCGATATTTCGGCGTATATCCCGACCAACGTCATTTCCATCACCGACGGCCAGATCTTTCTTGATACCGAGCTGTTTCGCGCGGGCACGCGGCCCGCGATCAACGTCGGCCTTTCGGTGTCGCGCGTCGGCGGCGCGGCGCAGACCCGGGCGATGCGCAAGGTGTCCGGCCAGCTTCGCCTGGAGTTGGCGCAATACCGCGAGATGCTCGTCTTTTCGCAGTTTTCCTCGGACATGGACAGCGCCACCCAGGACATGCTGCACTACGGCGCGCGCCTGACCGAGATCCTCTGCCAGAAGAACAACGCTCCGCTCCCCATGCCCGTTCAGGTCGCCTTCCTCTACGCGATGAGCCGCGGCCTGATTTCCCACACGATCGACATGAAGCTGCTGGAAAGGTTCAAGCGGGAATACCCTGCGCTTCTTTTGGAACAGTTCCCCGCCGTCGTCGCGCAGATCCAGGAGAAAAAAGCGCTGACCGGCGAGATCGAGGAAGGGCTTCGCCAGTCCGTGGAAGCCTGGTTGCTGGGGGCGGGCGCATGAGCTCCATTCCAGAGATCCGCCACCGGATCAAGGCGGTCGAGGATACGCGCAAGATCACCCGCGCGATGTACCTCATCTCCTCGGCCAAAATGCAAAAGGCCATGCGGATGTGGGAAAAAAACCGAGCGTACTTTGACCGCATCAGGGAGCAGATGCGCTTCATCATCACCAACACGGACGCCGAGGTGCAAAACCCGTATTTTGAGCACCGAAGCGCGAACCGCGCCGTGTACCTCGTCATCGCGGGCGACAAGGGCATGTGCGGCTCCTACAACGAGGATCTTCTGCGCCTGGCCGACCGGACCATCCAGGAGGGCCGCCACGACCAGGTGTCGGTGTTCACCGTGGGCCTGATGGCCTACGGCCATTTTGCCAAGCTCAAGATGGACCCGGACGTGCACTACCTGCACATCGCCCAAAACCCAAACCTTCCCTCCGCCCGCGGAATCGGGTTGGAACTGTGCCAGATGTATGAGCGCGACCTGTTTGACGAGGCGCACATCGTCTTTACCAACATGGGCAAGGGGCGAATCATCAGGCCGGAGGCCATGCGCATCCTGCCCATCCTGCCCGAGGATTTTCAGTGCGAGGAAGGGGCCTCGGACTGCCTGGTGGAGCTGGAGTACGTGCCCTCTGAAAAAGCGGCGCTGAACGCCTTGGTGCCGCAGCACGTGATCGGGTTGGTGTATTCCGCGTGCGTGCAGGCGTTTGCCAGCGAGCAGAGCGCCCGCATGACGGCCATGGACGCCTCCACGCGAAACGCTGACGAAATGCTCGCGAAGCTCAAAATGGAGCACAACCGCGCCCGGCAGTCGGCCATCACCCAGGAGCTGAACGAGATCACCTCCGGCGCCAGCTCGGTGCTCGCGCAGTAACAGGCCGCCCAAAGGAGAATGTCGATGCAAGGCAAAGTCATCCGAATCATAGGCCCCGTGCTGGACATCCAGTTTCCGGACGGCCATCTGCCGGCGATCCAGACGCTTTTGTATGTCGAGGACGGCGAAAAGCGCGTGGCGGCGGAGGTGATTCAGCACCTGCTGCATAACGCGGTCCGGTGCGTGGCGCTGGAGGCCACCGAGGGCCTTCGCCGCGATCTGCCCGCGACGGATACGGGCGCACCCGTCCTTTCGCCGGTGGGCATGGAACTGCTCGGCCGGGCCATCGACGTGCTGGGCCGCCCCATCGACGGCAAGCCGCCGATCGAGGCCACGGCCCATATGCCCATCCATCGAAAGCCCCCGGCCTTTACCGAGCAGTGCCCGGTCACGCAGGTGTTTGAGACCGGCATCAAGGTCATCGATTTGCTCGCGCCCTACGCGCACGGCGGCAAGATCGGCCTGTTCGGCGGCGCGGGCGTGGGCAAAACCGTGCTGATCCAGGAACTGATCCGCAACATCGCCACCGAACACGGCGGCTACTCCATCTTTACCGGCGTGGGCGAGCGCACCCGCGAGGGCAACGACCTCTGGCGGGAGATGGGGGAGAGCGGCGTCCTGCAAAAGACCGCCCTGGTCTTCGGCCAGATGAACGAGCCGCCGGGAGCCCGTATGCGGGTGGCTCTGAGCGGTCTGACCATGGCGGAATACTTCCGC
>DBPQ01000048.1:8587-68649 GCA_002304945.1 Actinomycetales bacterium UBA1416
CAGGCCGTCTACGTGCCCGCCGACGACCTGACCGACCCCGCCCCGGCCACCACCTTCGCCCATCTGGACGCCACCACCGTTCTGAGCCGTGCCATCTCGTCCCAGGGCATCTACCCCGCCGTGGACCCGCTGGAATCCTCCAGCCGCATCCTGTCCCCCGACGTGGTGGGCACCGAGCACTACGAAGTGGCCCGCAGCGTGCAGAAGGTGCTGCAGCGCTACAAGGAACTGCAGGACATCATCGCCATCCTGGGCGTCGACGAGCTCTCCGAGGAGGACAAGGTGACGGTGGCACGCGCCCGCCGCATCCAGCAGTTCCTCTCGCAGAACACCTACATGGCGGAGAAGTTCACCGGCGTCGCCGGATCTACTGTGCCGTTGGAGGAGACGGTCGAGGCGTTCAAGCGCATCGCGAACGGGGACTTCGACCACGTCGCCGAGCAGGCGTTCTTCAACATCGGCGGCATCGAGGACCTGGAGCGCAACTGGGCGAGGATCCAGAGGGAACTGCGGTGAACGTCCGGATCGTCTCCACCGACGAGGTGCTGTGGGCCGGGAAGGCCTCCTCCGTGGTGGTGCCCTCGATCGACGGCGACCTGGGGATCCTCCCGGGTCGCCAGCCGATCCTGGCAGTCCTGCGGGCCGGGAAGGCACGTGTCACGGCGGAGGACGGGGCCGTGCAGTCGTTCGACATCGTCGCCGGCTTCGTCTCGTGCAACGACGACGAGATCGAGGTCGTGGTCGACAACACGGGTGAAGGCTTCGGAGACTGAGACCCGTGGACTGGGTCCTGGGTGTCGCTGGCCTGCTGGCCATCACCGCTGCCCTGGTCGTGGTCCTCTACTTCACCCGCATGCGTTCGATCGTCTCGCGCGTGGGGTCCTTCGAGTGCGCCCTGAGGGTGGGAGGCTCCCGTTCCTGGTCCAACGGCTACGCCACCTACGGGGCGGACCGGATCGACTGGTTCCCGGTCGCCTCGCTCCGGCTCGGGCCGCGCCACACCTGGCGGAGGGGTGCGGTCGAGGTGCTCTCGGCCACCCCACGGCGGTCGGAGGCGACGGGCCGTGACGTCGTCGACGTCTCGATCACGGACGGCGGGCGCGCCTTCGACCTCGTGGTGCAGGCCGAGGCCTACCTGGGCCTCCGCTCGTGGCTCGAAGCGGCCCCGCCGGCGCCCGTGAGCTTCCAGTAGGCTGCCCGGGTGCGAATCGTCGTCGCCACCTGCACGGTGGACTACAGCGGCCGGCTCGACGCCCACCTCCCGCGCGCCACGCGCGTCCTCATGGTGAAGGCTGACGGCTCGGTGCTCGTGCACGCCGACGGCGGCTCCTACAAGCCGCTGAACTGGATGTCCCCGCCGTGCAGCCTCGCCGTCCGGGAACCCGACGCCGACCTCGCCGCCGAGGGGGTCCGCGAACTGTGGACCGTGCAGCACGCGAAGAGCGACGACCGACTGGTGGTGCGCATCCACGAGGTCCACTCCGACACCTCGCACGTCCTGGGCGCGGATCCGGGCCTCGTGAAGGACGGCGTCGAGGCACACCTCCAGAAGCTCCTCGCCGAGCAGGTCGAGGTGCTCGGGGCGGGTCACACCCTGGTGCGGCGGGAGTTCCCGACGGCGATCGGCCCCGTGGACCTCGTGGTGCGAGGGCCGGGCGGGGCGACCGTCGCGGTCGAGGTCAAGCGGCGGGGTGACATCGACGGCGTCGAGCAGCTCACCCGGTACCTCGAGCTGCTGAACCGGGATCCGCTCCTCGCCCCAGTCGCGGGCGTCTTCGCCGCCCAGGAGATCCGGCCCCAGGCTCGTGTGCTCGCGGAGGACCGTGGCATCCGGTGCGTCGTCCTCGACTATGCGGCTCTCAAGGGCACCGACGATCGGCAGTCCCGGCTGTTCTGACGGCGTGATCTTCCTCATGTGAGCGCGTCGTCGCTGGTCAGCGCGCTACTGGCGCGGAGGGTCACAGGCAACGGCGGCATGATCCCCGAGGGTCGGCGATAGCCTGAAGCCACTGTTGACCAACGAGAGGCACTACATGGCAATGCCCGGAATGGGCGCGCTCCCCTTCGACGGCGGGTGCGGATTCAGGGTCTGGGCTCCCCACGCGACGGGTGTCACCGTCATGGGGGATTTCAACTGGTGGAACGGCGGATCGCACTGGCTGTCCGCCGAGGGCAACGGCTACTTCTACGGCGAGGTCCCGGGTGCGAGAATCGGGGACCACTACAAGTTCGTCATCTTCACCCCGAACGGGGTCTTCGACAGGATCGACCCCTGGGCCCGGGAGGTCACCAACTCCGTGGGCCACGGCGTCATCCACGACCACGGATGGTTCGACTGGCAGGGCGACGACTACGACTGCCCCTCCCACCACGAGCTGGTGATCTACGAGATGCACGTGGGCTCGTTCGTGGGGGGCTGGGAGGGTTCGGTGGGCACCTTCCACTCGCTGGTCGAGAAGCTCGGCCACTTCGAGCACCTCGGCGTCAACGCCGTCCAGCTCATGCCCGTGATGGAGTTCGCCGGCGACCGGTCGTGGGGCTACAACCCCGCGCACATCTTCGCGGTGGAGAGCGCCTACGGTGGGCCGGACGGTCTCAAGACGTTCGTGCGCGAGGCCCACAAGCGCGGGATCGCGGTCCTCCTGGACGTGGTCTACAACCACTTCGGGCCCTCCGATCTCGACCTGTGGCGCTTCGACGGCTGGTCCGAGAACGACAAGGGCGGCATCTACTTCTACAACGACGGCCGTGCGTCGACCCCCTGGGGCGAGACGCGGCCCGACTACGGCCGTCCCGAGGTGCGCTCCTTCATCAGGGAGAACGCGCTCATGTGGTTGCGGGACTACCATATCGACGGCCTCCGCTACGACATGACCGCGTACATGCGCAGCGTGGACGGCCGGGGTGACGACCTGCCGGACGGCTGGTCCCTCATGCGCGAGATCAACGAGGCCATCCGGGCCGAGTTCCCCGGGCGCATCCTGATCGCCGAGGACCTCCGCGGCGAGTCCCACCTGAGCAGCACCGGACCCGACGGGGCGCACTTCCACGCCCAGTGGGACCCCGGCTTCGTCCACCCGGTGCGCCGGGCGGCCACCACCCCCTTCGACGGCGACCGCTCGCTGGCGGAGGTGCGCGACGCCGTCGCGCGCTCCTACGGGGACGCCTTCCAACGCGTCATCTACACCGAGTCACACGACGAGGTCTCCAACGGCCGGTCCCGGGTGCCCAACGAGGTCAACCCCTGGGACCCCACGGGCTGGCACGCCCAGAAACGCTCGACCCTGGCCGCCAGCCTCGTGTTCACCTCACCGGGCATCCCCATGCTGTTCCAGGGGCAGGAGTTCCTCCAGGGCGGCTGGTTCCGGGACGACGTGCCGCTCGACTGGTACATGAACGATCGCTTCCAGGGGATCGTCAGGCTCTACCGCGACCTCGTCCGGCTGCGCCGCAACTTCGAGGACGACACCCGCGGCCTGCGGGGGCACGGCCTCGACGTGCACCACGTCCACCAGGACATGAACATCCTTGCGTTCCACCGCTGGGAGTTCGGCGGGCCGCACGACGACGTCGTGGTGGTCGCCAACCTCGGCGGCGTCCCGCGGGGCGACTACCGCATCGGGATGCCCGCCGCGGGGCTGTGGCGCCTGAAGTTCAACTCGGACGCACGCCACTACTCCGAGATCTTCTCCGACCACCCGGCCACCGACGTCGTGGCATGGGACGAGCCACAGGACGGCAAGCCGGCCCGCGCCGCCCTCGAGATCGGCCCGTACTCGGTGCTGGTCTACTCCCGCGCCTGACCCCCGTCGCGGGCGGCAGGGGGCCGCTGTGGGAGACTGTGGGCCATGGAGCGCGACACCGACCGGGCGGTCCGCCTGGGGGCGGCCGCAGCCGAGGCGGACGGCTGCCTGCCCCTCCTCGACGCCCTCGGCGCAGAGTCCCTCCGGTTCCCCGTGCCGTGGCAGCACCTCCAACCCACGGGGGCGGGCGGCCTCGATGGCCCGGCGCTCGCGGTGCTCCGGGACGTGCTCGACGCGTTGGACGGGGCGGGCATCCGCCCCGCGATCGTCCTGCAGGGGGCGGGCCTCCCCGAGCCGCTGCGGGCCGCCGGGGGGTGGACCGACCGCACCACCGCGGAGGCCTTCGGGTCCTACGCCGGGGCCCTGGCACGGGCCCTCGGGGACCGCGTCGCCCTGTGGACCACGGTGGACGACCCCTGGTCGAGCGCCTTCGCCGAGCACACCGGGGGCGCGGCGTTCGCCGCGGCCCACCACCTGGCACTCGCCCACGGTCTCGCCGCGGCGGCCCTGCGTCGAGAACTCGGCGACGGGGCCGCCGTCGCCGTGTCGCTCCGCCTGCACGTCACCCTCCCCGAGGACGAGGGGGACGCCGCTCACCTCGAGGCCGTGCGTCACCGGGACCTGGTGAACAACCACGTCTTCCTCGGCCCGATGCTCGACGGCTCCTACCCGACGGACCTGATCGCCCGCACGCGGCACCTCACGGACTGGTCGTTCGTCCGGCCCGGCGACCTGCACGTCACCCGGTGCCGGCTCGACTCCCTCCAGCTGCAGCCGCGCGACCCCGCGGTGGCCCGCCCGGGCCGGCAGGCCGACAACGTCCACGTCCTCGAGCCGGTGTCGTTCGATCCGGTCGAGGTCCTCAGCGATGTCCTGCGGGCGGTCGACGGCGTGTTCCCCGGTGTCCCGCTGTCCGTCCTCAGCTCACCCGCCTCGGCGGCGGACCTCGACCGCACCCTGGCGGCGGTGGAGGAGGCCGCGGCGGACGGGATCGACCTGCGGGAGCACCTCCTCGTGGTCGACGGACTCCCGCCCGAGGTGGTCGATGCCCACGCCCGGGCCGTCGCGGAGCGGCGCGCCGCCCGCGCCGCCCGCGAGGTGGTGGAGGAGCCCGCCGCCACCGGCCTGTTCCGGAGACTGCTGCGGAGGAGGAACTGATGCGCCGGTCCCGCAAGCGGCCGTACGGAGCCGGTCACGTCCCGCTGGACATGGACAGGCTCCAGTCGATGGCGCGCACCGAGGAGGGGCCGGGTGGCTTCAGCCACACCGTCCGGCAGGTGCGCGGCTCCGACAAGGCCTACACCTGCCCGGGCTGCAACCGCAGCATCCCAGCGGGGACCACCCACGTCGTCGCATGGTCCAACGACCACCTCTTCGGGGCGGACGCGGCGCTGGCGGAGCGGCGGCACTGGCACACCGGGTGCTGGCGCTCCGCGCGCCGCACGCGCTGACTCCGCCGCCGCACGCGCCGGTTCTCTGCGACCATGGTCCCCATGAGTGACATCGCCCTGCACTTCGACGCCCGGCCCTCCGGGATCCCCCTCGTCCTTCTCCCCGCGTTCCCGCTGGACGGCAGGATGTTTCGCGGTGTCCGCCGTCTTCTCGACGGCTGGGTGATCACCGTGGACCCGCCCGGCTTCGGCGACTCGGCCCCCCCACGTGCGGTGGCGGCCCACCTGGGTGACCGTGCGACGCCGTCGCTGGAGACCTACGCGCGCGCCCTCGCCCGTGCCCTCGACGACGCCGGCGCGGACCGCATCGTGCTGGCCGGGGTGTCGATCGGGGGCTACACGACCATGGCGTTCGCCGAGCTCTTCCCCGAGCGGCTGGCGGGAATCGGCCTGCTGGACACGAAGGCGGAGGCCGACGACCTCGACATGCAGGAGTACCGGCTGCGGATGGCCGACGCGGTGGCCGCCGACGAACCCACCGGCCGCTACCTCGCCCCGCTCCTCGACCACGTCGTCTCGCCGTACACCAAGCAGGAGCGGGAGGCGCTCTTCGAGCACCTCGCGGAGAGCTTCGAGCAGGCTCCCGCCGCCGGGATCGCCTGGGCCCAGCGGGCCATGGCCGCCCGGCCGGACCGGCTGGACGTGCTGCGCCGGCTCCGCGTCCCCGCCCTCGTGCTGCGCGGGGAGGACGACGCGGTCTCGAGCCACGCGCAGATGTCCGCGATGGCCGAGGCCCTGGGGACCACGCTCGTCGAGATCCCGCGGGCCGGTCACATGGCGGCCGCCGAGGACCCGGAGCCCGTCGCGCGCGCCCTCGCCGACCTCTGGGATCGGGCCCGCGCCGCGGCGCCCTAGCTCTCGCCGTCAGCTCTCGCCGTCAGCTCTCGCCGTCAGCTCTCGCCGTCAGCTCTCGCCGTCGTCCCGCCAGCCGGGGAGCACCCGCTCGAGGGCATCGGCGAGGTCGATGGAGTCGCCGTCCCGGCCGCCCGCGCCGAGCACAAGCGGCGGGGCGATCGGCGTGAGGTGGATTCCGCGGAGCCGGTCGAGGACACCGAGGGGCGCACTGAGGACGTAGAGCTTCCCGTCCGTGCCGACACCCATCGACTGGTCCCCCCGCACGTACCATCCCTCGATGTCCGACGTCGCCCTGCCGCGGCCGCCGTACCCGGTGACCACCAGGCGGGCCGTCGGCAGCTCCGCCCGTAGCGCCGCCGCGGTGAACTCGTCCAGCATGGCCTGCGCGCGGGCGCTCTCGGCCTCCTGGCGCCGACGCAGGCGGTCGGCGTGCTCCTCGGCCGCCTCGCGGCGACGCTCCGTCCAGTCGGAAGTCACGATTCCAGCCTAGCGGCGGGGGAGGGCCGCGGTCACTCCGTCGCGGGTGGTGGCGGCGGGGCGCTCTGCGTGCCCGAGGTGAGGAGAGAGCGCATCTCGTCGAGGTAGCTCGAGATGGAGTCGCGTTGCCGCGACAGCTCCGCGACCCGTGCGTCGGCCTCACGCCGCGCCTCGCCGGCAGCCTCCTCCGCCTCGGCGCGCAGGCGTGCCGCCTCGTCCCGCGCCTTGGCGAGGAGCTGATCCGCCTCCGCCCGCGCCTCCTCGAGGCGCTGCCGTGCCCGCTCGTCCGCCTCGGCGCGCACCTGCTGGGCGCGCTCGAGGGCGACCCGCACCTGTTCCTCCGCGGCGCGCCCCTGCGCCCGGGCGGTCTCGACCACCTCCGCGTGGGACTCACGGGCCTTGTGGAGCCGCTGCGCGTTGCCCTTCTCCGCCAGCTCCCGTGCCAGGGCCAGTTCCCGGTCCAGGGCGGCGCGCACGGACCGGGCATCCGCCACGGCCTGCTCGCGAAGGGCCGAGGCATCCGCCTCCGCCGCACGCCGCAGATCGTCGAGCTCGCGCATCGTGGTGTCGCGGAGCTCCTGGAGCTCGGTGTCGTGGTCCTGGTGCTGCTCGAGGACCTGCCGCTCCGCGGTGGCGCGGGCCGCGGCGAGCTCGTTGTCCACCTCGGCGCGGGTCTGCGCCAGTTCGGCGGCGAGCTCGGTCCGGAGGCGTTCGGCCTCGCGCTCCGCGGACGCGACCAGTTCGACGGCGCGGGCACGCGCGTCCTCCAGGGTGGTGGTGGCCTCCCCGCGGGCCGACTCGAGCTCGTTGGCGGCGTCGAGCCGTGCGGCCGCGAGCACCTGAGCGGCCTCCTGGGCGGTCCGCGCCGACAACGAGTCGGCCTCCGCCCGCGCTCGCCGGACCTCCTCCTCGGCCTCCTGCCGCGAGCGCAGCGTGAGGGCCTCCGCCTGCTCCTCCGCGGTCCGCAGCAACTGCTCCAGGCGGGCGCCGAGGCCGGCGTAGGTGGGCCTGGCCTGCTCCCTGAGCTGGCGGGATGCGGTCGCCAACTCCGACTCGAGCCGGACCACCCGTGCGTCGAGGGTGTCGACCTCGCGCCGGGCCCCCTCGAGCGACGCCGTGAGGTCGGCGATGCGCTGGTCCACCTGGGCACGGTCGTAGCCACGCATCACGACCGGGAACTCCTCGCCGTTCACGCCTGTCTCCTCGCCTCGTCGATGGCCCACAGCCTAGCGTCCCCCGCTGCCGGGCCGTCCGAAACCACGGCACACGACGTCGCCGCCGGCCCCCCGTCGGGCCGTTCATGTGGAATCATCACAGATGTGCAACGAGCCACACGGGGCGAAATTCCGGGGGTATCCCCGTAATCTTGCCTGTTGAACAACCGCGAACGTTAGGAACCCTGTGATCCGTCGAATCCTCGCGGCCGTGCTGGTCGTGCTCGGCCTCGTCGCCATCGGGCTGGGAGTTGCCTCGGCGACGGTCTGGCGCTCCTCCGACACGGTGACAGCGGGCATGCCGGACCCGACGGCGCCCGTCGTCGTCGTCGAGCCAGGGGTGCTCGGAATGGTCGCGGAGTCCGTCACGGTCACGGCCAGGGCCGTGGATGCCGATGCCCCCGTGCTCCTGGCCTTCGCACCTACGGGCGACGTCGAGGCCTGGCTCGGCGACGCGGCCCACCACCGCGTCACCGGCATGTCCTCCTGGACCGACCTCCGCATCGAGGACGTCGCCGGCGAGGAGACGGTGCCGAACCCCGCTGGGGCGGATCTCTGGCGCAGTGAGATCACCGGGACCGGTGAGCTGGTGGAGGAGCTCACGGCGGACTCCGCCGATGTCGCGCTCCTGGCTGCCACGGACGGCACCGCACCCGCCCCCGCGATCACGCTCGAGTGGTCCGTGCCGGTGGACAACCCCTACTTCGTGCCGCTGCTGGTGGCCGGCGGGATCCTCCTGCTCGCCGGGCTGGGCCTGATCGCCTATGACGTCCTCGTCCGGCGTGAGGTGCGCGCCCGGGAGAGGGCGCGCGAGGCGCGTCGTGAGGCCGACTCCACGGCCACCGCCCAGATGCAGGCGCTGCCCGCGCAGGACGCAGCCACGGTCGCCGCGGCCGCCGGGGGAGCAACCGCCCCCGCGCTGACGGACACCGCGCTCACGAGGCGGCAGCTCCGTGAACTCGAACGGCGACGCCGCCAGGAGGATCCGCGCCAGGCCGCGGACGGCCCCGTCGCGCGGAGCGGCGGCATGGCGGGGGCGGGGATCGTCCCGGCGGTGCTCGACCCGGAGCGTCACCGGGCGCTGCGGTACGTCGAGGAACCCCCGGAGGAGGAGCGTCCGGTGGTCCCGGCAGCCGAGGAGGAGACCGGTGCGGATGCCGGACCGGCGCGCGGCAGCGCGATCGTCCCCGGCGTGGCGGACCCGGACAGGCACCGCACGGCAGAGCCCGAACGAACGTCATGGCGTGCCCTGTGGGGCTTCGGCGAGGAGGAGCAGCGATGAGGAACCCGATCACAGGACTCACCGTCCTCGCGCTCGCCCTCGGCCTCGCCGCCTGCGGTCCGGAGCCCGTCCCGGAGCCCCGCGAGGTCGAGACGCCGGACGCGCCGCTCGCCGTCGTCGACGCCGACCAGCTCGCGAGCATCCTGACGGCGGTCACGGAGACCCTCGCCGCCGCCGACGCCGCGTCCGACGCCGAGCAGCTCGCGGGCCGCGTCACCGGCCCGGCCGCCACCATGCGGGCCGCCGAGTACGAGCTGGCACGCATCACCGAGGGGGAGGAGACCGTCACCCCCCTCGTCACCGACGCCCAGGTGGCCGTCGTGGGAGCCACCGCCGCCTGGCCACGGGTCGTCCAGGTGGTCACCACCATTCCCGAGGGCTCCAACCTCCCCCTGCTCATCACCCTGGTGCAGTCCGAGCCACGCGCCGACTACCGGCTCTGGTCCTGGGTGCAGCTCCTCCCCGGCACGGAGACCCCGCCGACCGTCAACCCGGCCACCGGCTCCCCGCAGGTGCCCGCTGACGCCGACACCCTCCTCGTTCCGCCGGGCGAGGTCCTGGCGCGGTACGTGGACGTCCTGAACGACGCCGATTCCGAGCACGCCGCGCTGTTCGCCGAGGACGAGGTGCGCACGCTCTTCGCCGAGGATCTCGAGGCGCTGTCCGACGGCGCGTCGGAGGCGGGGACCGTCGACCAGACCGCGGCCACGACGGACAGCGGCACCCATGCGCTCGGGACGCACGACGGCGGCGCGATCGTCGTCGGGGCCATCCGCCGGACGTTGGTGTTCACCCGCACCGTCGAGGACTCCACGCTCACGGTGGGGTCGAACCTCGCGTGGGACGGGGACGCCGAGGTGGAGGGCTCCCTCACCGCGGACCACCTCCTGACCCTCGCCTTCCACGTCCCGGCGGCGGGCAGCGAGGACCCGATCCGGCTGCTCGGGGCGGAGCAGGTGCTCACCGGCGTGGAACGCGACGATTCGGTCTCGCCCGACTGAGTCCTACGATGGGTGCATGAACTCACTCAACGTGCACGGCGCCGTCGACCTGTCGGCGCTCACCCCCCGGAAGCCCGCCGCGACCCGCGCCCCCAGCGGCGTGGTCGTGGACGTCACCGACGCGACCTTCGAGGAACTCGTCCAGCGGTCCCGCACCGTCCCCGTGGTGGTCGACCTCTGGGCGTCCTGGTGCCAGCCCTGCAAGACGCTCGGCCCCATCCTGGAGAAGCTGGCCGCGGAGTACGGGGGCCGCTTCCAGCTCGCGAAGATCGACGTCGACGCCAACCCCCAGGTCGCCGCAGCGTTCCAGGTCCAGTCCATCCCGACCGTCGTGGCCCTCCTCGGCGGCCAGGCGGTGCCCCTGTTCCAGGGCGCCTACCCGGAGGCTCAGATCCGCCAGATCCTCGACCAGTTGCTCACCGTGGCCGCGCAGAACGGCGTGACCGGGACGATCGGCGGGGCCGAGAGCGAGCCGGAGGCCGAACCGGACCTTCCCCCGCTCCACGCGGCGGGCCAGGCCGCAATCGAGGCCGGGGACTGGGCGGCGGCCGAGGAGGCCTACCGCAAGGCCCTGAAGGAGAACCCGGCCGACGCGGACGCGAAGGCCGCCCTCGCACAGGTCCAGCTGTTCGGCCGCCTCGAGGGGACGGACCTCGACGAGGCGATCGCGGCGGCCCGGGACGGCGACCTCGCCTCCCAGCTCCTGGCGGCTGACGCCGAGATGGCCAGCGGCCGACCCGCGGCGGCGTTCGACCGCCTCATCGCCGTCGTCCGGTCCGGCGGGGAGAACCGCGAGCCGGCGCGCGCCCGCCTCGTCGAGTACTTCGACGTCGTCGGCTCCTCGGACGAGGTGGCGGCCGCGCGGCGGAAGCTCGCCTCCGCGCTCTACTGACCGGACACGTTCGCTGCTCGACGACGTGAGGGCGGGGGCCCGACGGCCCCCGCCCTCACGTGTCGCGGTCTGCTCCGGGGAGCGCCCTGCTACTGGGGAGCGCCCGCACCCGTGTCCGGGACGAGCCACAGCGCGCCGAGCGGGGGCACGCGCAGCCGCACGGAGAACGGCCGGCCCTGCCAGGGGATCTCCTCCGCCTCGACCCTGCCGAGGTTGCCCACGCCGGAGCCGCCGTACTCGACGGCATCGGTGTTGAGTACCTCGAGCCAGTCACCGCCGTGCGGCAGCCCGACCCGGTAGCCCTCGTGGGGCACCCCCGCGAAGTTCACGATGCACACCATGTGCTCGGAGAAGTCGGGGGTCTTGCGCAGGTAGATGATCGTGTTGTGGTCCCCGTCGCCGGCCTCGATCCACTCGAAGCCCTCGTGGGAGAAGTCGTCCGCCCAGAGGGCAGGGCTGGCCTTGTACAGCTCGTTCATCCGGGCGACGAGGTCGGAGACCCCGGCGTGGGTGGGGTTGTCGAGGTGCCACCAGTCGAGGCCGCGGGACTCGTTCCACTCTGCCTCCTGGGCGAACTCCTGACCCATGAAGATCAGCTGCTTGCCGGGGTGGGACCACTGGTAGGCCAGCAGGGCACGAACGCCGGCCAGCTGCTGCCACCAGTCACCCGGCATCTTCCGCATGATCGAACCCTTGCCGTGCACGACCTCGTCGTGCGAGAGCGGCAGGATGAACTGCTCGGAGAACGCGTAGATGAGGGAGAACGTCAGCTCGCCGTGGTGGTAGCGCCGGTTGATCGGCAGCTCGGAGAGGTACCGCAGGGTGTCGTTCATCCACCCCATGTTCCACTTCATCCCGAAGCCGAGGCCCCCGATGTTGGTGGGCGCGGTGACGCCCGGCCAGGCGGTCGACTCCTCGGCGATCATGACGACGCCGGGCACCTTCTTGTAGGCGGTCGCGTTCGCCTCCTGCAGGAAGGAGATGGCCTCGAGGTTCTCCCGGCCGCCGTGCGCGTTCGGGCGCCACTGGCCGTCCTTGCGGGAGTAGTCGAGGTAGAGCATGGAGGCAACGGCGTCGACGCGGAGGCCGTCGATGTGGAACTCCTGCAGCCAGTACAGCGCGTTGGCGACGAGGAAGTTGCGGACCTCCCGGCGGCCGAAGTTGAAGATCATCGTGCCCCAGTCGGGGTGCTCGCCCCGCAGCGGGTCCGGGTCCTCGTACAGCGCGGTGCCGTCGAAGCGGGCGAGCGCCCACATGTCCTTCGGGAAGTGGGCAGGCACCCAGTCGAGGATGACGCCGATCCCTGCCTGGTGGAACCTGTCCACGAGGTAGCGGAAGTCGTCCGGCACGCCGAGCCGCGCCGTCGGCGCGTAGTACGAGGTGACCTGGTACCCCCACGACCCACCGAACGGGTGCTCCGCCACCGGCATGAACTCGACGTGGGTGAAGCCGAGCCGCTGGACGTACTCGACGAGTTCGTCACCGAGCTCCCGGTAGCCGATCCCCTGCTTCCAGGAGGCGAGGTGGACCTCGTAGATCGACATCGGAGCGGCGTGCGGCTGGACCTGCGCCCGCCTCTCCAGCCACTCGTCGTCGCCCCACTCGTAGGACGAGTCGGTGATGACCGAGGCGGTCGACGGCGGGACCTCCGTGGCGCGGGCCATCGGGTCCGCCTTCTCGTGCCACGAGCCGTCCCGGGAGGCGATCTCGAACTTGTAGCGGTGCCCGATCTCGGCGCCCGGCACGAAGATCTCCCACACGCCGGAGGCGCCCAGTGACCGCATCGCGGAGAGGGAGCCGTTCCACGAGTTGAAGTCGCCCTTGACGCGGACGGAGCGGGCGTTGGGTGCCCAGACCGCGAAGGAGGCGCCCCGCACCTCGCCCATCTCGCTCGGGTAGGCCCGGAGGTGGGCGCCCAGGACCTTCCACAGCTCCTCGTGCCGTCCCTCGCCGATGAGGTACTGGTCCATCTCCCCCAGAGTGGGGAGGAACCGGTAGGGGTCGTCCACGGTCGAGGTGGTCTCGCCGTACGTGACCCGCACGCGGTAGTCGGGGACCGTGTCACCCTCCACGATCGCGGCCCAGACGCCGTCGCACTCGTGGGAGGCCGGGTAGGAGGCCGTGGGCGTGACGATCTCCACCGCATCCGCCAGTGGCCGCAGGGTCCGGATGGTCACGGCGCCGTCGAAGACGTGCGGTCCGAGGACCTCGTGCGGGTTGTGGTGCAGGCCGCGGGCCACGGTGGTGAGCACGCCTGGGTCAACGGGGAAGTGTTCGGTCATGGGTCTATTCTCCCACCTATTCCATCCGGCCGGGAGCGGGATTGTCCCCGCGCCCGGGTCAATTTCAGCTGCCCCTCAGGGGAGCAGGCGCTCGATCGCAGCCATTGGGATGCGCAGCCAGCCGGGACGGTTCCGGGCCTCGTACACGGCCTCGTAGAGGGCCTTGTCGAGTTCGAGGGCGGCGAGGAGCTCGCCGTGGTCCCGGGGGTCGGCGCCGGCGTCGGCGGCGTACCCGTCCAGGAACAGGTCACGCGCGCGCCGGGCCCACTGCGGCTCGTCGGCCGTCTCCGCCGCCGCTGCCGCGTAGTCGAAGGACCGCAGCATCCCCGCGACGTCCCGCAGCGCGAGGTCGGGCAGCCGCCGCTCGGCGAGAGGGCGCAGCGGTTCGCCCTCGAAGTCGAGGAGCACCCAGCCACGCCGCGGCGCCTGGATCACCTGCCCGAGGTGGTAGTCGCCGTGCATCCGCTGCAACGCGGGCCATGGGACGCCGGCGGCGTGCGCGTACAGCGCCTCGACGCGGCCGAGGTGCTGCCGGAGCGGCTCGACCGCGCGCGCGGCCGTCTCGGCCCGCTCGCGCCACTGGGCGAGGAGGGTCTCCCGGTCCTCCTGCGTCACCTCGCGGGTGCCGCACTCGGCCGCGAGCAACCGGTGGACCTCGGCGGTCGCAGTCCCGAGCGAGCGGGCGTCGAACTCGTCCCCGGCACGCAGCGCCTCGAGCGCCACCCGCCAGGCGTCCTGGGCGCCCGCGATGAACTCCTGGGTGACGGCGAGGTCGCCCTTCTCCTGGGTCCCGGTGCGCGCCCACGAGCCGCGCAGGGCACCGAGGAAGGCCGGCACGCGGGCGGTGCCCGCCCTGCTGAGCACCTCCTGCAGCTCGATGTCGGGGTTGACGCCGTCGGCCAGCACGCGGAACACCTTCGCGATCACCGTCCGCTGCGCGCCCGCACCGTCCTCCACCTGGCAGATGACGGAGGTGTTGGACTGCTCTCCCGAGAGCACCTTCGCGCCGTGGAGGGTGTACCCGGGGGTGGTCCGGTCGAGGAGCCAGGAGGCGTGCACCGGGTCGTGGCAGCCGTCGTAGACCCACCCGGCGGAGGAGACGCCCACGAGCGCGGCCTCGGGCAGGTCCGCCCGGTCCCCGTGCAGCGTGAGCGGCACCTGGTAGACGACGGCGGCGCCGGAGGCCTCGTCGCAGACCATGGCACGCGCGATGTGCACACCGTCGACGGTGGCGAGGTGCGTCACGTCGAGGTCCGTGATGCGGGGTGACGCGTTCTTGGTGGAGTACCAGCGCTGCCCGGGCAGCCACTCGGTGAGCAGGTCGCGCAGGTCCGGGATCACTTCGACACCACCAGCCAGAAGAAGTCACGGGCGCCCATGGTGAGGGTGTAGCGGCCGTCCCTCGGCACGGAGGGGAACTCGGCGCCCCCGAAGACGTCCCGCACGCTGGCCCCGCCCAGGCCCGGCATCGTGACCGTGGCGGCGCGCGCGGTGTTCGCGAGGTTCGCGACGCACAGGATCGTCTCCTCGCGGTTGCGCCGCAGGTAGGCGAGCACGGCCTCGTGGCTGGAGTCGAGGATCTCGGCGGTGCCGTTGCCGAACACGGGATGGGCGCGGCGGATCTCGAGGATGCCGCGCACCCAGTGCAGCAGGGAGGTCGGCGTGGCGAGCTGCGACTCCACGTTGACGGCCGTGAAGTTGTGGACGAGGGACTGGATGGGCGGCAGGAAGAGCTTGCCCGGATCCGCCACCGAGAACGCGGCGTTCCTGTCCGGCGTCCACTGCATCGGGGTGCGCACCGCGTCCCGGTCGGGGAGCCAGATGTTGTCGCCCATTCCGATCTCGTCGCCGTAGTACAGGCAGGGGCTCCCCGGGAGCGAGAGGAGGAGGGCGTGGGCGAGCTCGATCTCCGCGCGCGAGTTCCCGAGCAGGGGAGCGAGCCGGCGCCGGATGCCGACGTTCGCGCGCATGCGGGGGTCCTCCGCGTACCAGCCGTACATGGCCGCGCGTTCCTCCGAGGTCACCATCTCGAGCGTGAGCTCGTCGTGGTTCCGCAGGAAGGTGCCCCACTGGCCGTGCGACGGGATGGCGGGGGTGTCGGCGAGGATGGTCTCGATGGCCCGGGCCCGCTGGTCCCGCAGGGCGTAGTAGATGCGGGGCATCACGGGGAAGTGGAAGCACATGTGGCACTCGGGATCGTCCTCGGTGCCGTAGTACTCCACCACGTCCTGGGGCCACTGGTTGGCCTCGGCCAGCATGATCGTGCCGGGGAACTCCTCGTCCACCATGGCCCGCAGCTCGCGCAGGAAGTCATGGGTCTGGGGGAGGTTCTCGCAGTTCGTGCCCTCTTCCTCGAACAGGTAGGGGATGGCGTCGAGCCGGAAGCCGTCCACCCCCACCCTGCACCAGTGGCGCACGACGTCGAACAGGGCGCGGTGCACGTCCGGGTTCTCGAAGTTCAGGTCCGGCTGGTGGGAGAAGAACCGGTGCCAGAAGTACTGGCGCCGCACCGGGTCGAAGGTCCAGTTGGACACCTCCGTGTCCACGAAGATGATCCGCGCGTCCGAGTACTCGGTGTTGTCGTCGGTCCACACGTAGAAGTCCCCGTAGGGGCCGGTCGGATCGGAGCGGGACGCCTGGAACCACGGGTGGGCGTCGGAGGTGTGGTTCATGACCAGGTCGATGATCACCCGCATCCCGCGCTCGTGGGCGGCGTCCATCAACTCGGTGAAGTCGTCCACCGTGCCGTACTGGGAGGAGATGGAGGTGTAGTCGGACACGTCGTAGCCACCGTCCCGCATCGGGGAGGGGTAGAACGGCGGCAGCCACAGGCAGTCCACGCCCAGCCACGCCAGGTAGTCCAGGTGGTCGATCAGCCCGCGGAGGTCCCCGGTGCCGTCCCCGTCGGAGTCCGTGAACGCCCGGAGGAGGACCTCGTAGAACACGGCCGTCTTGAACCAGTCGGGATCGGGCTGCACGGGCGTGCGCCCGTGGTTGCGGACCGTCGCGAGGATCGCCGTCGTGGGGACGGTGACGGGGATGCGCTGCTGGCTCACAGGGGCTCCACCGCCATCACGTGGGCGGTCTGCGCCCGCGGGTCGAGCCGCACCCAGGCGGTGGCCCCCCACTGGTGCTCCTCGCCGTTCAGCTCGTCGCGCACGCGGAACGAGTCGGTGCCACGGAGTCCCAGCGCCTCCATGTCGAGGTGGATGAGCGACTCGTGGGTGAGGAACGGGTCGAGGTTCACCACGACCAGGACCGTGTCGGCCCTGCCCGTGGGGGAGAAGCGCGCCTCGATCCGCTTCGAGAACGCGAGCACCTGGTCGTTCGACGTCGGGTGGACGGTCAGGTCGTGCAGCTGCCCCAGAGCGGGGTGCTCGTGGCGGATGCGGTTGAGCGTCCCGAGGAGGAGGGCGATGCCCGTCGCGTCCGCGCTGCCCCAGTCACGGGGCTTGAACTCGTACTTCTCGTTGTCGATCTGCTCCTCGACCCCGGGGCGGGCGATGTTCTCGACGAGCTCGTACCCGGAGTAGATGCCGTAGGTGGGGGACCCGGTGGCGGCGAGCACCGCACGCAGCGCGAACGCGGCGGTGCCGCCCTGTTGCATGAACGGCGTGAGGATGTCGTGCGTCGTCGGCCAGAAGGCCGGCCGCAGGACGTGGGAGGTCTCGCGGGCGACCTCGGTGAGGTACTCGGCGAGCTCCTTCTTCGTGTTGCGCCACGCGAAGTACGTGTAGGACTGGTGGTAGCCCACGGCTCCCAGGGTGCGCATCATCGCCGGGCGGGTGAACGCCTCGGCGAGGAACACGACCTCGGGGTGGTTCTCACGGAACTCGGCGAGCAGCCGCTGCCAGAACTCCAGCGGCTTGGTGTGCGGGTTGTCGACCCGGAAGAGGGTCACGCCGTGCGAGACCCACACCTCGAGCATGTCGCGGATCGCGACGTAGATGCCCTCCGGGTCGTTGTCGAAGTTCAGTGGGTAGATGTCCTGGTACTTCTTGGGCGGGTTCTCGGCGTAGGCGATGGTGCCGTCCGCGCGGGTGGTGAACCACTCCGGGTGCTCCGTCACCCAGGGGTGGTCGGGCGAGCACTGCAGCGCGATGTCGAGCGCGACCTCCATGCCGCGCTCGCGGGCGCGGGCGACGAAGGCGTCGAAGTCCTCGAACGTGCCGAGCTCCGGGTGGATCGCGTCGTGGCCGCCCTCCGGGGAGCCGATGCCGTAGGGGGAGCCGGGATCCCCGGGACGGGCGTTCAGGGAGTTGTTGCGGCCCTTGCGGTTGGTCGTGCCGATGGGGTGGACCGGGGTGAGGTACAGGACGTCGAAGCCCATGTCGGCGATGGCGTCGATCCGGGGCATCGCGGTCCGGAACGTCCCGGACACCCAACGCCCTGTCGTGAGGTCGAAATGGGCCCCCTCCGAGCGGGGGAACATCTCGTACCAGGCGCCGGTCTGAGCCAGCCTGCGGTCCACCTGCAGGGGGTAGGAGACGGTGGGGGAGACCATGTCGCGCAGGGGGTCGGCGGCCAGCACGGCGGCGACGTCGTCGGACAGGCCGCCGGCCAGGCGGTCCGCGGGCTCGAGGGAGGTGTCCGCGAGGACGGCCGCGGCGTCGCGCAGCGTCTCGGCCGCTCCCGCGGGGAGGTCGCGGTCCGCGGCGCGCGTCAGGAGGCGCGATCCCTCGGTGAGCATGAGATCGACGTCGACCCCGGCGTCCACCTTGATGGTCGCGTCATGCACCCACGTCGCGTACGGGTCCGACCAGCCCTCCACGCGGAAGGACCAGAGGCCCGGGGCGTCCGGGCACAGCCAGGCCTCGTAGCGGTCCAGGCCCTTCGCGACGTCCTTCATGAGGGCCCACGAGTGCTCGGTGCCGTCGGGGGCCACGAGCACGGCGGTCGCGGCGACGGCGTCGTGGCCCTCGCGGAAGACGGTGGCGCGCACCGGGAAGGGCTCGCCCACCGTTCCCTTGGCGGGCCAGTCGCCGTCCTCGAGGACCGGGAAGACCTCGGTGACGGGGATCCGGCCGATCGGACGGGAGATCTGCGGCGCTGCGGGCACGGGCGTGGTGCTGTCGATACTCACACCTGCAAGCTACTAGCGATCGGCCCCTCGGCGCATCCAGTCCGCGCTCGCGGTCGGCGGGTCGCGGATGGGGCGCATCTCACGCTCCTGCGCGGGTGGGCGGGTTCCGGGGGGACCCGTGGTCTCACCTAGACTGGCGGACGTGAAAGCCATTCGTAGATTCACCGTGCGTCCCGTCCTTCCCGACGCGCTGGCCCCCCTGAACGCCCTCGCCATGAACCTCCGCTGGTCGTGGCACGCCCCGACCCGGGAGCTCTTCCGGTCGCTCGACCCCGAGCTGTGGGAGCAGAGCCGGCAGGACCCGACCGCGTTCCTCGGCCTCCTCGGCGTGGAGCGGCTCGAGCAGCTCGCAGCCGATCCCGCCGTCGTGGGCCGGGTGGAGACGGCGGACGCCGACCTCAAGGCGTACCTGACCGAACCACGCTGGTACCAGGACTCGTTCGACAACGAGGACAAGCCGGACACGATCGCCTACTTCTCCGCGGAGTTCGGCATCACCGCGGTCCTCCCGCAGTACTCGGGCGGCCTCGGCATCCTCGCCGGCGACCACCTCAAGTCCGCCTCCGACCTGGGCGTCCCGATCGTGGGCGTGGGCCTCCTCTACGGTGCCGGCTACTTCCGCCAGTCCCTCACGCGGGACGGCTGGCAGGCGGAGACCTACCCGGTCATCGACCCGGACAACCTCCCGCTCGCACTCCTGCGCGAGGACGACGGCACCCCGGCGCGCGTCACCCTGTCGCTCCCCGGTCCCCGCTCCCTCTCGGCGCAGGTCTGGCTGGCCCGCGTCGGCCGGGTGCCGCTCCTGCTCCTCGACTCGAACGTCCCGGAGAACGACGAGGTCGGGCGCCACGTCACCGACCGCCTCTACGGCGGGTCCGCGGAGCACCGGCTCCAGCAGGAGCTCCTCCTCGGGATGGGTGGCGTCAAGGCGGTGCGCCTCTTCCAGCGCCTCTCCGGTGCCGCGGCGCCCCAGGTGTTCCACTGCAACGAGGGCCATGCCGGGTTCCTCGGCATCGAGCGGGCCCGGGAGCTCATCGAGACGGAGGGCCTGAGCTTCCGCGAGGCGCTGGAGAGCGTCAAGGCCGGAACGGTCTTCACGACGCACACACCGGTGCCCGCGGGCATCGACCGCTTCGACGCCAACCTGGTGCGGGCCCACTTCGACGGTGACGCCGCGGTACCGGGCATCGACGTCGAGGACCTGCTCGCGCTCGGTGCGGAGAACTTCGAGGGCGGCGCCCCCGGCGTGTTCAACATGGCCGTCATGGGCCTGCGCACCTCGAAGCGCGCCAACGGGGTGGCCAAGCTGCACGGCCGGGTGTCGCGCGGCATGTTCCAGGCGATGTGGCCCGGGTTCGACGTCACGGAGGTGCCGATCTCGTCCGTCACCAACGGCGTCCACGGGCCCACCTGGACCGATCCCGAGCTGAGCGAGCTCGCCGAGAGCCGGTTCACCCCCGAGCAACTCGCCACCGGCGAGGGGTGGCTGGACGCCGAGACCATCACCGACGAGGAGCTGTGGAAGGTCCGCCGCTCGCTGCGCACGAAGCTCGTGAACGCCGCGCGCGCACGGGTGCGGGAGGCGTGGCTGGAACGGGGGGCCTCGCCCGCCGAGCTGGGCTGGACCGAGGATGTCCTCGACCCGGACGTCCTGACCATCGGCTTCGCCCGCCGGGTACCCACGTACAAGCGGCTCACCCTCATGCTGAACAACCCTGAGAAGCTCCGCGCGCTGCTCACCGACCCCGAGCGGCCGGTCCAGATCCTCGTGGCGGGCAAGTCCCACCCGGCGGACGAGCAGGGCGTCGGCCTGATCCAGCGGCTCGTCCAGTTCGCCGACGAGGAGGGCGTGCGCCACCGCATCGCCTTCCTGCCGAACTACGACATCGCGATGGCACAGACGCTCATGCCGGGTTGCGACGTGTGGTTGAACAACCCGCTGCGGCCGCTGGAGGCCTCCGGCACCTCGGGGATGAAGTGCGCGCTGAACGGTGCGCTCAACCTCTCCATCCTCGACGGCTGGTGGGACGAGATGTACGACGGGCGCAACGGGTGGGCGATCCCCACCGCCGACGGCGTCGAGGACCCGAGCCGCCGGGACGAGCTCGAGTCGGCGGCGCTCTACGACCTGATCGAGAACGTGGTGGCCCCGCGGTTCTACGACCGTGATTCCGAGGGGATCCCGCGCCGCTGGATCGAGAACATGCGCCACACGCTCTCCGACCTCGGGCCCAAGGTCCAGGCGACGCGGATGGTGCGCGACTACGTCCAGCAGCTCTACACCCCCACCGCGGCCTCGTACCGCCAGATGAACGACGACTTCGCCGGAGCACGCGCCCTCGCGGACTGGAAGGCCCGCGTCCGCGCCGGCTGGTCGCAGGTCCGCGTCGAGCACGTCGAGTCCGAGGGCATGCCGGACGAGGTGTCGGTCGGTGACGCCCTCGCGCTGAACGCGTGGGTCGAGCTCGGCGAGCTGCGGCCTGAGGACGTCGAGGTCCAGATGGTCTACGGCCGGGTTGCCGAGGACGACTCGCTCAACGACTTCCGCGTGGTCGCGATCCCGCAGGCCGAGGACCTCGGCGGCGGCCGGTACGTCTTCAGCCTCACGCACGAGCTGGGGGTCTCCGGGCCCTTCGGGTACGCGGTGCGGATCGTGCCGTCCCACCCGGACCTCGCGTCGCACACCGAACTCGGGCTGGTCGCGAACGCCGCCCAGTAGCCAAGGACGCCGAGAGGGCCCCCACGGAGCTTCCGTGGGGGCCCTCCCGGCGTCGTCGGCTCAGTACACCATGCTCATGGCGGTGCGGACGTCATCGAGGGTGGCCTCGGCGACGGCGTTCGCCCGCTCGTTGCCGTCCCGCAGGACCTGCCGCAACGCCCCCGGGTCGGCGAGGAGTTCGGCGCGGCGCGCCCGCACGGGGGCGAAGCGCTCGTTCACCGCCTCGGTGACGAGCTTCTTCAGGCCACCGCCCCCGGCGTCGCCGAGTTCGTCCGCGACCGCGGTGGGGTCCCGGTCCAGGCACAACGCGGCGAGCAGGACGAGGTTGGAGACCTCGGGCCGGCCCACCGGGTCGAAGGTGATGTGGCGGTCGGGGTCGGTGACCGCCTTGCGGATCAGCCGGGCCGTCGTGTCCGCATCCATCCCCAGCTCGATGGTGTTGCCCTTGGACTTCGACATCTTCGTCCCGTCCATGCCGAGGAGCAGGGGCACCGCGGAGAGCAGGGCATCCGGCTGGGGGAAGACCGGCTCCGCCGGGTTGGCCCTACCGTAGCGCTCGTCGAAGCGCCGGGCGATCACCCGGGTCTGCTCGATGTGGGGGAGCTGGTCCTTCCCCACGGGGACGAGGTTGGCCCGGCAGAACAGGATGTCGGCCGCCTGGTGGACGGGGAAAGTGAGCATGAGTCCGGTCATCGGCCGGCCGGAGGACTCCAGCTCGTCCTTCACGGTCGGGTTGCGCCGCAGCTCTGAGTCGCTGACAAGCGAGAGGAAGGGCAGGACCAGCTGGTTCAGGGCGGGTACGGAGGAGTGGGTGAAGATCGTCGTGCGGGCCGGGTCGATCCCGATGGCGAGGTAGTCGGCGAGCGCATTCAGGACGTTGTCCTGGATCTCGCCCACGCCGTCACGGTCGTAGATGACCTGGTAGTCCGCGACCACCAGGAAGGACTCGACGCCGAGGTCCTGCAACCGCACGCGGTTGGCGAGCGAGCCGAAGTAGTGGCCGATGTGGAGCCGGCCGGTGGGGCGGTCGCCGGTGAGGATGCGGAAGCGCGACGGGTCGGAGGCGATCTCGCGTTCGATCTCGTGGGACCGGAGCCGGGTGCGTTCCAGCGAGGCGGCGGACGCGGAGTCGGCCAGGTCGATGTCGGTCATGACCTCCAGTCTAGGAGGGGTTCGCGAGGTAGACCTGCATCGACAGCGCCTCCACGGTCACCACCTCACCGGGCGCGACGGTGTCGGGGACGACGTCGGGACGCTCCCGCTCGGAGTCCCACACGAGGGTGTAGTTGCGTCCCCGGCCCTCCGGGATGGTGATCTCCACCGGGTTGAGGTTGCCGTTGATGACCACGAGGGAGTCGCGGCCGTGGGGGTGGCCGGAGCGCAGCAGCTGGATGACCCTCTGGTGGGGGTCGTGCCATGCGTGGGCCGGCTTGGGGTGGCCGCTCGCGTCGTACCAGGCGAGGTCCGGGATCGTGTCGCCCGGGAGTGGCCGGCCGGTCGCGAACCGGGCGGGACGGAGCGAGGGGTTCTCGCGCCGCAGTCGGACGAGGTGCGCCACCGTGGCGAAGAGCGCCTCCTGCCACGGGTCGAGTTCCCAGTCCACCCATGAGATCTCGTTGTCCTGGCAGTAGGCGTTGTTGTTGCCGCGCTGCGTCCGGCCGATCTCGTCGCCCGCCAGCAGCATCGGCGTTCCCGCCGAGATCAGCAGGGAGGCGAGCAGGTTGCGGGAGGAACGGCGGCGCAGGGCGAGGATGACGCCGTCGGGGTCCTCCTTGGAGAGGGCCCCCTCCGAGCCGTGGTTCCACGAGTGGTTGTCGTTGGTGCCGTCCCTGTTGTCCTCACCGTTGGCCTCGTTGTGCTTCCTGTCGTAGGACACGAGGTCACGCAGCGTGAAGCCGTCGTGGGCGGTGATGAAGTTGACGGACGCCAGCGGGGACCTGCCCCCGGCGACCTCCCCGTGCCCGAACAGGTCGGCGGAGCCGGCGAGGCGGTACCCGAGGTCGGCGGGGGACTGCCCGGCGTGACCCTTCGCCTGGGCGGCGGCGTCGGACAGCCAGAAGGTGCGCAGCGAGTTGCGGTACCGGTCGTTCCAGTCCGCCATGGGGGCTGGGAACTGGCCGGTGCGCCACCCGTACGGTCCGAGGTCCCACGGCTCCGAGATCAGCTTGGCGTCCCGCAGGACGGGGTCGGTCGTCATGGTCACGAGGAAGGCGTGGTAGGGCGTGAAGTGCTCCTGATGGCGGCCCAGGGTGACGGCGAGGTCGAACCGGAAACCGTCCACCCCCACCTCGCTCACCCAGTAGCGCAGGGAGTCGAGCGTCAGCTGGACGGCACGGGTGTGGCGGAAGTCCACGGTGTTGCCGCAGCCCGTGTAGTCGATGTACCGGTTCCCCTCGTCGAGGAGGTAGTAGGTGGGGTTGTCGAGGCCCCGGAAGGAGAGGGACGGCCCGCTCATCCCGCCCTCGGCCGTGTGGTTGTACACCACGTCGAGGATCACCTCGATGCCGGCCTCGTGCAGCAGGTGCACCATGCCCTTGAACTCGGCGAGGACGGCGGCCCCGCCCGCGGCGCGCGAGTCCGCCGTCGCGTAGGAGGGCTCCGGGGCGAAGAAGGAGAGGGTGTTGTACCCCCAGTAGTTGTCCGTTCCCCGGGTGGTGAGCGCGGGTTCCGCCATTTTCGCGTGCACCGGCAGCAGCTCGAGCGCGGTGATCCCCAGCCGCTTCAGGTGCGAGATCGTGTAGGGGTGCGCGAGTCCGGCGTAGGTGCCGCGCAGGTGCTCGGGAAGGCCCGGCAGGAGCCGGGTGAGGCCGCGGACGTGTGCCTCGTAGATCACGGTGGTGTCCCAGGAGTGCCGCGGACGGGTGCCGTAGGCGGTGAACGCGGAGTCGACCACCACGCCCCACGCGGTGTGCCCGGCGGAGTCGAGCGTGGAGGGCTGCCGGGGGTCACGCGGTGCCCCGCCCTCCCACGCGAAGTCGTAGATCTCCGGCCCGTGGACCACCTCACCCTCGAGGGCGCGCGCGTACGGGTCGAGGAGGAGCTTCGCCGGGTTGTGGCGCAGGCCGGCCGCGGGATCCCAGCGCCCCCACGCGCGGAAGCCGTAGCGCGTCCCGGCCCGGATCCCCGGGACGTGCCCGTGCCAGATCCCCAGGGTGGGGCCCTTGAGGGAGTGGTTCACCTCGACGCCGTCGCGGAGGAAGCAGACGTCCACGCGCGAGGCGCGCGTCGCCACGACGGCGACGTCGACGCCGTCGCCCACGAGGTGGACGCCCATCCGGTGCATGTCGCTCGCCGGGGCGGCTACGGGGTTGGGTGGGGCCTCGACGAACGTCACCCAGACATTCAACCGCATTTCGCCGCCCCCGTCGGGCAAGCGCCGCTGGCTGTGGACACCGGCTGTGGGACCTTCGTCACGTTTGGTGGACGGGGCCCGCACCCGGTGGCTCGGTACCGACCGGGATGGCACGCTGGAGGGGTGAAGATCGTCGTCTGCGTCAAGCAGGTCCCAGACCTCCAGTCCGACCGGAGCATGGCGGGCGGCCGCCTGGTCCGCGGCGAGGACGACGTGCTCAACGAGCTCGACGAGTACGCCGTCGAGGCGGCGGTGGCGCTCGCCGAGTCCCTGGGAGGCACCGTCACCGCGGTCACCATGGGCCCGTCCGACGCCGACGACGCCCTCCGGCGCGCGCTCCAGATGGGGGCGGACGACGCCCTCCACGTCGCGGACGACGCCCTGGCGGGCGCCGACGTCGGCGTCACCGCCCGCGCGCTCGCCGCCGCGGTGCGCCACCTCGAGGAGGGGGGTCCGATCGATCTGGTGGTCACCGGGATGGCCACGATGGACTCGCTCACCTCGATGCTGCCCGACGCCCTGGCGGCCGCGCTCGGGCTGCCGGCGCTCACTCTCGCTGCCGAGGTCGAGTGCGACGGCACGCAGGCCCGCATCACCCGGACGATCGGGGACCACACCGAGGTCCTGTCCGCGCCCCTGCCCCTGCTCCTGTCGGTGACGGACCAGGCGAACGAGCCGCGGATCCCGAACTTCGCCGCCATGAAGGCTGCCCGGCGTCGCACCGTCCGCACCGTCGGCCTCGCCGAGCTCGGGCTCGACGACGTCCGCCCGGCCACCGCCGTCCTCACCGCCGTTCCCCGGCCGCCCCGTGCGCCCGGGACGATCATCTCCGACACCGGCGACGGCGGGGCCCGCCTCGCCGCGTTCCTCCGCGAGAGGCTGGCCTGAATGAACGTCCTCGTCGTCCTGCCGTCCGTCCTCACCGTCCCGCACCTCGAGGTGATCGCGGCGGCGCGCACCCTCGGCTCCGTGACGGCTCTCGTCGTGGGTGACCCCGACCTCGCCATGCTCGCCCGCCACGGGGTTCCGCGCGTCCTGGTGCCCGAGATGCCGCCGACCACCGAACCCGCGGCGGTGGCAGACGCCGCCGTCGCCGCCGTGGAGGCCTCCCGCCCCGACGCCGTCCTGCTCGTCTCGTCCTTCGCCGGGAAGGCGGTCGCCGGCCGGCTCGCCGTGCTGCTCGACTGCGGGGCCGTCACCGACGTCACGGGCCTGCGGGTGGAGGACGGCGTCGTCGTCGCCTCGAAGCCGGTGCTCCAGGGGAGCTGGGCGACCGAGTGCGCCGTCACCCGTGGTCCCGCGGTCATCGCCGTGCGGCCCACGGCGTTCGAGGCACGGGAGGAACCGGGCGGGACCCCGGAGGTCGTGACGCTCCCGGTCACCCCCGGCGCCGCCGCCCGAGCCGTCACGGTCGAGGCGCGCGAGGCGCGCCCGGCCTCCGGTCGCCCCCCGCTCGAGGAGGCCCGCGTCGTCGTCGCCGGGGGTCGTGGGACCGACGGGGACTTCACCCTGGTGGAGGAACTCGCCGACGCCCTCGGCGGAGCCGTGGGAGCCACCCGCGTCGCCACCGACGAGGGCTGGATCGACCACGCCGCCCAGATCGGCCAGACGGGCGTCACCATCTCGCCGCGCCTCTACGTGGGACTCGGCATCTCCGGCGCGATCCACCACACCGCTGCCCTCCAGGGCGCCGAGACGATCGTGGTCGTGAACTCCGACCCGGACGCCCGGATCTTCGGGATGGCGGACTTCGGGGTCGTCGGCGACCTCCGGGAGGTCCTGCCCACCGCGATCGCCGCCCTCCGCGGCACGTGACCCACTACCTGGACCACGCCGCCACCACCACGGTGCGGCCGGAGGCCACCGCCGCCTACGCCGAGGCACTCCGGCACACCGGCAACGCCTCCGCCGTCCACGCCGCCGGGCGCCGCTCCCGGCGCATCCTCGAGGAGGCCCGGGAGACCGTGGCGGCTCTCCTCGGATGCGACCCGGCCGAGGTGGTCCTCACCTCCGGTGGCACGGAGGCGGACAACCTCGCCGTGCTGGGGACGGCGCGGGCCCGGGCGGGCACGCGGGTGGCGGTCGGCGCGACCGAGCACCATGCCGTGCTCGATCCGGCCCACGCCCTGCGGCGGGAGGGGTTCGGCGTCGACGTCCTGCCGGTGGGGGGTGACGGCCAGTTGCTCCCGGGCGCCCTCGACGCGCTCGGCCACGACACCGCCGTCGTCTCGATCATGTGGGCGAACAACGAGACCGGCGTGATCCAGCCGCTGGGCGAGGTGGTGGAGCGGGCGCACTCCCTCGGGATCCCCGTGCACACCGACGCGGTCCAGGCGGTGGGCCACGTGCCCGTCGACTTCCGGGCCTCCGGGATCGACCTCCTGAGCCTCTCCGGTCACAAGGTCGGCGCCCCCGTCGGCATCGGGGCCCTCCTCGCCCGGCGGGAGACCCCGATCGTCGCCGTCGCGCACGGGGGCGGCCAGGAGCGGGGGATTCGCTCGGGCACCGCGAACGTGCCCGGCGCTGCCGCGCTGGCGGCCGCACTCACGGTCGCCGTTGCCGACCTCGACCGGGAGGCCGACCGACGCCGCCGGCTCCGCGACGACCTCCTCGCCGCGCTCGCCGCGATCGACGGCGTCCACCCCACCGGCACCGGGCTCCCCGAGGACCGGCGCCACCCGGGGATCGCGCACGCCATCATCGACGGCGTCGACGCCGACTCCCTGCTGTTCACCCTCGACCGGGCCGGCATCGCCGCCTCCGCCGGGTCCGCCTGCCGGGCCGGCGTGCACGAGCCGTCCCACGTGGCCCTCGCCATGGGATGGGGCGCGGAACACGCCCGGGGGACGCTGCGTTGTAGCGTGGGGTGGGACACCACCGCCGCCGATGTCTCCGCGTTCGCCGCGGTCGTCGGGGACGCCGTCGGGCGCGCGCGCCGCGCCCACCGATCCTGAGGGAGCCGATGCAGGTCCTTGCCGCACTGTCCGGGGGAGTGGACTCCGCCGTCGCTGCCGCGCGCGTCCTCGACGCCGGCCACGACGTCGTCGGCGTGCACATGGCGCTGTCCCGCTCGCGGGCGGAGCACCGGAGCGGGTCGCGCGGCTGCTGCTCGATCGAGGATGCGTCCGACGCCCGCCGGGCGGCCGACGTCCTCGGGATCCCCTTCTACGTGTGGGACCTGTCTGAGGAGTTCGAGGAGACGGTGGTCGCCGACTTCCTCGCCGAGTACGCCGCCGGACGAACCCCGAACCCCTGCGTCCGCTGCAACGAGCACATCAAGTTCTCCGCCCTCCTCGACCGGGGGCTGGCCCTCGGGTTCGACGCCGTCGCCACCGGGCACTACGCGCGGAACCTCCCGGGTCCGGAACTGCACCGCGCCGTCGACCCGCTCAAGGACCAGAGCTACGTGCTCGCCGTCATGGGGCGCGAGAGGCTCGCCCGCGCGCTCTTCCCGCTCGGCGACGCGACGTCCAAGGCGCAGGTGCGCGCCGAGGCCGCCGCGCGCGGGCTGAAGGTCTCGGCGAAGCCCGACTCGTACGACATCTGCTTCGTCGCGGACGGCGACACCAAGGGCTTCCTGCGGGACCGACTGGGGAGCGCGCCGGGTCCCGTCGTCGACGAGACCGGGATGCAGGTGGGGGAGCACGACGGCGCCCACGCCTACACCGTCGGGCAGCGGAGGGGCCTCGGCCTCACGCGGCCCGCGCCGGACGGTGCGCCCCGGTACGTGCTCGAGGTACGGCCCACGACCAACACGGTCGTGGTGGGGCCCGCGGCGCTCCTCAGCGTCGACGCGATCGTGGGCGAGGACGCGGTCTGGCTGGCCGACGACGTCCCCGCCACCGAGCCCCTTCCCGCGTCCGTCCAGCTCCGCGCCCACGGCGACCCGCTCGGTGCCCGCGTCCGGCGGGACGGCGACACCCTCCACATCGAACTCGACACCCCCACGCGGGGGCTCGCCGCCGGCCAGTCCGCCGTCGTCTACGCCGGGAGCCGGGTGCTCGGCCAGGCCACGATCCGCTCCGCCCACCGGCGCGCCGCGTGATCCTCGACCTGCCGCTCGCCCGGGCGTCCCTCGACCCCGACGCGGAGGCCCGCACCCGGCCCGGGCTCCTCGAGGACGTGCTCGCGGAGGCGGACACCGCCGTGGTCCTGGTGGATGAGATCGGCCACCTCGCAGTCCGCGACGCCGCCCTCGATCTCATTCCGGCAGCCGAGCACATCCCCCCACCCGGCACCGTGCACGTCCACCTCGGACGCACGGCGTCCGGGGCGGCCCGCGTGCTGGCGATCGCCCCGCGGGATGCGCGCCGCGACCACCACGACCTGCGCCGCATCATGGCCCGCATGACACCCGAGGACCTGGGGATCGCCGTGCCCGCGGTGGCGATCGCCAACTGGCACCACGCCCACCGGCACTGCCCTCGCTGCGGCCGGGCCACCGAGGTGACCGCGGCGGGCTGGGTGCGCGTGTGCCGCGACTGCGGGCTCGACCACTACCCGCGGACCGATCCGGCCGTCATCATGGCCGTCACCGACGACGACGGGCGGCTCCTCCTCGCCCACGCCGCCCACTTCCCGGCGGGACGGTACTCGATGGTGGCGGGCTACGTGGAGCCGGGGGAGTCCCTCGAGCACGCCGTGGTCCGGGAGACCCGCGAGGAGGTGGGCCTCGACGTCGTCGACGTGACCTACCGCGGCTCGCAACCGTGGCCCTTCCCGCGCTCGCTGATGGCCGCCTTCACCGCCCGGGTGGTGGGTACGCCATGGCCACGTGCCGACGGCGTCGAGATCACCGACGCGCGGTTCCTCTCGCGGGCCGACCTCGCCACGGCGGTCGGTGCCGGGGACATCACCCTGCCGGGTCCGGCGTCCGTGGCCCACTCCCTCCTCCTCGACTGGTACGGCGGCCCGGTTCCCTGACGCCCCGCCGGACCGGCCTGTCGGTGGGGGGCGGCACAATGGATGCGATGGACACCGACCACCTCGCCGCCCTCGACGACGACCAGCGCGTCGTCGCCACCACCCTGCACGGCCCGCTGTGCGTCCTGGCCGGGGCCGGCACTGGGAAGACCCGCGCGATCACGCACCGCATCGCCCACGGAGTGCGCAGCGGCGCCCACCATCCCCAGCACCTGCTCGCCGTGACCTTCACGGCCCGTGCGGCCGGGGAGATGCGCTCGCGGTTGCGGGACCTCGGCGTGGCCGGCGTCCAGGCACGGACGTTCCACTCCGCGGCGCTGCGGCAACTCACGTTCTTCTGGCCGCAGGCGATCGGGGGCGGCGGCGTGCCGCGCATCCAGGAGCACAAGGCACCGCTCGTCGCGGAGGCTGCCGGCCGGCTCGGGCTCGGCGTCGACAAGGTCGCGATCCGGGACCTCGCCGGTGAGATCGAGTGGGCCAAGGTCTCCATGGTGACGGCGGAGGACTACCAGCGCCGTGCGGCCGCCGCGGGCCGGCAGGAGGCGGGCGGGCTCGACCTCGCGACCATCTCGTCCCTGCTGCGCACCTACGAGGAGGTCAAGACGGAGCGAGCCGTCATCGACTTCGAGGACGTGCTCCTGCTCATGGTGGGGATCCTCGCCGAACGGGACGACATCGCCGACCAGGTGCGCCGCCAGTACCGCCACTTCGTCGTCGACGAGTACCAGGACGTGTCCGCCCTCCAGCAGCGGTTGCTCGACCTGTGGCTCGGGGAACGGGACGACATCTGCGTGGTGGGCGACGTCTCGCAGACCATCTACTCCTTCACGGGTGCCAGCCCCGAGCACCTCACCGGCTTCCGGCGCCGTCACCCGGGTGCGACCGTGGTGGAACTGGTTCGCGACTACCGCTCCACGCCCCAGGTGGTGTCCCTCGCCAACCGTCTCCTCACCTCACGGACGGGTCGCATGGCACCCGGTGCGGTGCGGTTGGAGGCGCAGCGGCCCTCGTCGGTCCCCGTCCGCTTCGAGTCCTGGGACGACGACGTCGCGGAGGCCGAGGGCGTCGCGGCGCGCGTGCGCGTCCTCGTCGACCAGGGGGTGCCCCTGCGCGAGATCGCGATCCTGTACCGCACCAACTCGCAGTCCGAACCGCTGGAGGACGCGCTCGCGCGGGCCGGCCTCGGGTACCAGCTCCGGGGCGGCGAGCGGTTCTTCTCCCGCCCGGAGGTCCGGGGCGCGGTGGTGGCACTGCGCGCCGCCACCAAGGTGGAGGATTCCGGTGCGATGCCGGACGCGGTGCGGCTCGCGCTCGGATCGGTGGGGTGGACCACGGAACCACCCTCGGGGCGTGGTTCCGTGCGGGAACGGTGGGACTCGCTCAACACCCTCGTCCACCTGGCCGACGACCTGTACGCCCGCCGGGGGGCGAGCCTCGCGGACTACCTCGAGGAACTCGCCGAACGGGCGGCCGCACAGCACGCGCCCGTCGCGGACGGGGTCACGCTCGCCTCCATGCACGCCGCCAAGGGACTGGAGTGGGACGCGGTGTTCCTCGTGGGTCTCTCCGACGGGCTCCTCCCCATCTCGATGGCCGCCACCCCGGAGCAGATCGCCGAGGAGCGGCGCCTGCTGTACGTCGGGATCACGCGGGCGCGCGAACACCTGGAGCTGTCCTTCGCCCGTGCCCGCACGGCCGGTGGTCGAGCCTCACGGCGCCACTCCCGGTTCCTCACCGGGATCTGGCCGACGGACGATCCCGCGCCGGCCCGCACCGAGAAGCGGGCGGCACCGCCCTCCGACGAACTGGACCCCGCCGACCGAGAGCTGTTCGAACGGCTGCGGGAGTGGCGGGCCACCGAGGCGGCCCGGCTCTCCCGTCCGGCCTACACGATCCTGCACGACACCACCCTCGTGGCGATCGCGACCGCGAAACCCCGCGACCTGCGCCAGCTCACCCTGCTGCGGGGCATCGGCGCCACCAAGGTGCAGAGCTACGGACCCCAGGTGCTGGCGGTCGTGGGGGAGTGGCTCGCCCGCTGACGAGGGATCCGGGAAAAAGGGATGGACACCCCCAGCCGCCCGTGAGTAGTGTGTGAGCGCACGACACCGCGTCTGGCATGACACCGATCCTGGAGGGAGGCGCCGAGATGCTGATGATCACCCGTACGCGCCTCCGTGGCACCACTGCGCCCGCTGCGCCCGCCCGCGCCGTCCCACAGCCCCAGAACTCGTAGCTCTTCCGGTCCCCGACCGGGAGAACCGGCCAGGAGAGACCATCGTGCATCTCGTCGAGATCGCCATCTGCCAGCAGTACGACCCCGACCTCTGGTTCGCGGAGGGAACGGCGGAGACCGAGCGCGCCCGTCAGCTCTGCAGGAACTGCGACCTGCGCGCGGCCTGCCTCGCGGGCGCGATCGCGCGCGCCGAGCCGTGGGGCGTGTGGGGTGGGGAGGTGTTCGACGACGGGCGGATCATCCCGGTGAAACGGGGACGCGGTCGGCCGCGGAAGGTGGCGTGAAGCAGCCGCAGCGCGGGTGGCACTCCACCGTGACGGGCAGGACGGCGCCATCCGTGATCCGCCACCCGCTCGTCGGGGCGTCGCGCAGGACGTCCGCCACCACCCAGGCCGCCAACCCAGCGGCGAGCACCAGTTCCGTCGCCAGCGGGCCCGGCAGGTGACGCAACTGGGTGGCGACGGCGGGCCACGCGGGATCCGCGTCGGTCCGTGACAGCTCGAGGCACCGGGTGCACGCACCGCCGCCGGGCACGACGACGGGACCCACCGTGACGGCGTCGTCCACGACGATCGGCAGGTGGGTCACGTCGTGGCGCATGAGCGGGCCGACCCGGACGGGGTCGGTCACCCAGGAGTCGGTCAGGACGGCGAGGGCGGGGCGGCGCGACGGCACGCGATCACGGGTGCGGCCGCTGCGACCGACCGACTCCGTGATCACCCGCACCCCGCGCTCCGCGAGGAGGTGCCCCACCTGGACCGTCAGGGGATGGGAGTCCAACAGGAGGACGGAGCCGCGGCGGACGGGCGTGGACCGGGCCGGGGCGGGCAGGGAGGACCGGATCTTCTCCCAGCGGGCCGAGGGGATCCCGCGCACCGTGAGCTCACGGGCCAGCCACTGCGCGGAACGTGGCACCGCCAGGTCCAGGAGCAGGTCGATCTCGGTGGGCTCCAGCCCGGTCAGGATCCTCGCCGCCGAGACCCCGACCTGGACCTCTCCGGGACGCCGCCAGAGGACGGGTTCGGTCACGTGCATGGACACAGGGTGCCAGAACGGCACGCACCGGCGTGGCGCCCTGTGGACAACTCATGCGTCGGGAGACTGCTCCCCGTCGAGGAGCGCCGCGAGCGCGTCGTCGAAGTCCTGGCTGCCCTGCGCGCGTGACGCGGCGAAGTCCTTGGGATCGTCCAGTTCGGCCGCGGACGGCATGAGGTCGGGGTGCGCCCAGACGGCGTCCCGCTCCTCGATCCCCGCGGTCGCCGTGAGGGTGGCCCAGAGCTGCGCGGCGTCGCGGAGGCGTCGTGGCCGCAGCTCCAGCCCGACCAGCGACTTGAACGTGTCCTCCGCCGGCCCACCGGCCGCGCGCCGGCGCCGCATCAGCTCCGTGAGCGCGGGCACGTGGTCCAGCTGACCCTGCACCGCCTGGGTGGAGACCTCCTCCACCCAGCCCTCGATGACCGCGAGGGTCGTCTCGAGCCTCTCGAGGGCGCGGCGCTGGATGTCGGTCACGTCGAGCGCGAACACGCCCGATCCCATGGCCGCGCGGAGCTGCTCCGGGTCGGACGGGTCGATCTCGCGGAACGCGCGCTCCATGGCCTCGGTGTCGATGCGGATCTCGCGGGCGTAGGCGTGGACGATGCCGAGGACGTGCGACCGCAGCCATGGCGCCCCCGAGTAGAGGCGGGCGTGGGCGACCTCACGAACCGCGAGGAACTGCGTGACCTCGTCCGAGGGGATCTCCAGGCCGTCGGAGAACTCCTCGACGTTGCGCGGCACGAGGCTGACCGCACCGTCGTCCGTCAGGGGGAGGCCGATGTCGGAGAAACCGAAGGCCTCGCGAGCGAGACTCGCCACGGCGCTGCCGAGCTGCATGCCGAACGCGGCGCCTCCGAGCCGGCGCAGCAGGTCCGACGCCGTCGTCCCCGCCAGACCGAGCCCCGCCACGCGATCGGCCTCGCCGTGGAGGGTCGCCACGATCGCCTCGACGACGGAGGCCGCCACGGGTTCGGCGAGGAGCTGGAACGTCGGCAACGTCCGTTCCACCCACGCGGCGCGCGAGAGGCCGGCCCGCGGGCCGGATCCCGGGGGCAGGGTGGTGACCGGGTCCAGCCAGAGCTCCGCCACCTGGAGGTGCTGCCGGCATCGTGCCTCCTCGGCGGCCGTGAGGCTCGGGTCGCCTCCGGAGTGGACCTGCTGGCGGGCGACGTCGTGGGCGAGCTTCCAGTTGACGGGGCCCTCACCCGAGGAGGCGAGCATGGCCTGCATCTGGTTCACCATCGCCATGAGCTGGTCGGAGTTCGTCGGCAGTCCGGCCGCCTCACCCATGGTGGCGGGGTCGAGCCCGGCAGCGCGCATGGACTCGATCGCCTGGGCGGCGGCCTCCTCACCGAGGAGGGATCGCAGCACGTCCTCCCAGGAGGAGAATTCGTTCTCTGGCATCGGACTTCCTTTCCTCGGTCTCAACGGTAACGAACAACGGGGCGTGGGAGGGAGGCTGGTTCGCGTGCGGCAGAATGAGGTGTGTGACACCGCACGACGACCTGACGCTCGACCGACCGGGGTGGATCGTCAGCGTCTCCGGGCTGCTGCTCGCGCTTCTCCTCGCCGGCATGACGATGCTGCCGGTCCCTTACGCGATCCAGCGGCCCGGCCCCACCGTGGACACACTGGGGGAGCGGAACGGCGAGCCCATCGTCTCGGTGCCCGCGGACCTGCGGTACGGCGTCGGGAGCGGCGAGCTGCGGCTCACGACCGTCCGTGTGGCCGGTGGACCGGACGACCCGGTCAACGCCTTCGAGGTGATCGAGGGGTGGGTCCGGGCGGACACCGCGGTCGTCCCCCGGGAGGACGCGTTCTCGGAGGGCGAGGACGCGGAGCAGATCTCCGACTTCCAGCAGGCCCAGATGGCGGCGTCCCAGACGAACGCGGCGGCCGCGGCGCTCCAGGAGCTCGGTCGGGAGGTCCCGATGGTGCTCCGGGTGGCGGAGACGATCCCGGGTGCCGGCGCCGAGGGTCTCTTCGAGCCCGACGACGTGCTGACGGACATCGCCCTCGAGGGGAGCGGCGAGGTCGTCGAGCTCGTCGACTTCCGCGACCTCACGGACTTCATGCGCACGGTCCCGCCGGGTGCCCGGATCGAGGTGGGCTACCTGCGCTCGGGCGAGGAGGGCGCCGCGGTCCTGGTGACCTCGCCACGGCCCGAGGGTGACGACCGTCCGGGCTCGGTGCTGGGCGTGTACGTCTCGGCGGACGTGAGCCTGCCCGTCCAGGTCGACTTCGACCTCGACAACATCGGCGGCCCGTCCGCGGGCGCGATGTTCGCCCTCGCCGTCGTGGACGTGATGACGCCGGGGGACCTCACCGGTGGGGAGGTCATCGCCGGCACGGGCACGATGAGCGTCGACGGGTATGTCGGGGCCATCGGCGGCGTCGAGCAGAAGATGTTCGGTGCGGTGCGCGATGGGGCGCAGTGGTTCCTCGCGCCTGCCGGCAACTGCGATGAGGTCGTCGGGAACGTCCCCGCGGGGTTGACCGTGGTCCGGATCGAGGACCTCAGCCAGGCCGTGGACGCGGTCACCGCCATCGCCGAGGGGTCGACGACGGGCCTGCCCAGCTGCGGCTGAGTCAGGCGAGGGTCTCCCGGAGGGCCTCGACCAGGCCCGGGACCGTGTCGGGGGCCGAGATGACGGAGGCGTCGTCGTCGTGCGACCGCAGCCGCAGAGCGCACCACGACGCGCCGTCGCGCAGCACCCCCACCGCGATCCGGACGTCCCGGCGGTGAGGGCTGGCGAGCGCGTCGGCGGGCCCCAGGACCGTGTCGTCGCCCTGGGCGACGATGACGCGTTCGACGACGACGGCGGCACCGTCCACCGTCGGCGGCCAGGCCAGCGCGGCGAGGAGTTCCTCGAGCGAGTCCGCGGGCGGCAGGCCGTCCTGTTCGATCGCCGTCAGGTGGTGCGGGTTTGCCGCGGCCTCGGCCGGGTTCGGCAGGTGGGCCGAGAAACCGGGGTCCACCCGCACGGCGGACGCGGTCCGCACGAGGGCGAACACGCGGACGGGGCCGTCCCACCCGAGGGCGGCGGCGTGCCCCTCGACCTCGAGCACCGCGGTCGTCAGGGCCTCACGGGACGCCCGGGCGTCAGGTGTCTGGGAGCCGGTCACGATGCCAAGACTACCGCCGGGATGTGTAAGGCTAGAGGCACGGCCACCCCGACCCATGGAGGCTCCGTGACAAGCGCTGACAACGTCCCACCCCGCATGCCGCAGCGTCCCGCACGCCCGCCGGCTCGGCGCGGTGCGCTGGGTCCGACCATCGTCGTCCTCCTGATCCTCGCGGGGAGCCTCTCGGCGATCGCCGAGGTGTGGACGGACGTGCTCTGGTACGACCAGCTCGGCTTCACCCGGGTCTTCTGGACCGAGTGGATCGCGCGGCTGGCGCTCTTCGCGCTCGGGTTCCTCCTGATGGGCAGCCTGGTGGGGCTGAGCACGCTCCTCGCGTACCGCGCCCGCCGCGCCTACGTGCCCCTCTCGGGTCCCGACCGGAACCTCGAGGTCTACCGCCAGCAGGTCGCGCCCATCCGGCGGCTCGTCTTCTGGGCGATCGTCGCGGTGTCGGGCCTGTTCATGGGGGCCACGCTCGCCGCGCAGTGGCGCACGGTCCTCCTCTGGTTCAACGCCGAACCCTTCGGGGTCAGCGACCCCCAGTTCGGGCTCGACGTCTCGTTCTTCGTGTTCACCCTGCCCTTCCTCCGCCTCATCCTGTCCGCCCTCATGTGGACCGCGTCGCTCTCCCTGGTGGTGGCGATCGCCGTGCACTATCTCTACGGCGCGATCTCGATCTCGCCGCGCTTCTCCATGGCGCGGCCCGCCCGGGTGCACGTCGCCGTCCTCGGCGCGGTTCTCAGCATCCTCGGCGCGGTCTCGCTCTGGCTGGACAGGTACTCCCTGCTCGTCGACGAGGGCGACAGGTTCGCCGGGGCGGGCTACGCCGACGTCAGCGCGAGCATGCCGGCCAAGGCGATCCTCGCGGGAATCGCGGTGGTCGTCGGCGTGTTGTTCGTGATCGCCGCCGTTCGCGGCACCTGGCGGCTCCCGGTCGTCGGCGTGGCGCTCATGGTGGTGTCCTCCCTCGTGGTGGGCGGCGCCTACCCGGCAGTCGTCCAGCGCTTCCAGGTCGACCCGAACGCCGTCGAGTTGGAGAGCCCGTTCATCCAGCGCAACATCGACGCCACCCTTGCCGCGTACGGGCTCGAGGGGGTCGAACAGGATAGATACTCCGCCAGGACGGACACCGAGGCCGGTCAGCTCCGCGAGGACAGCGAGTCCACCGCGCAGATCCGCCTCCTCGACCCGACCATCGTCGACCAGACGTTCCGTCAGTACCAGCAGAACCGGCAGTACTACGACTTCCCGGACACCCTCTCCGTCGACCGGTACACCTTCGACGGGGAGAGCCACGACACCGTGATCGCCGTCCGTGAGCTGAACCAGGACGGGCTCGGCCCGGACCAGCGCACCTGGGTCAACGACCACACCGTCTACACCCACGGGTACGGTGTCGCCGCCGCCTACGGCAACCGCACCGCCGCGGACGGACAGCCGCAGTTCTTCGAACGGGGTGTTCCCTCCACGGGTTCCCTGGGGGACTACGAGCAGCGGATCTACTTCGGGGAGGACTCGCCGACCTACTCGATCGTGGGAGCCCCGGAGGGCACCGAGCCCTGGGAGTTCGACTACCCGGACGACAACGCGGACAACCAGTACGTCTCCTACACCTTCCAGGGGGATGGCGGGCCGGCCATCGGCAGCTTCCTCAACAAGGTGCTGTTCGCCCTCAAGTTCCAGTCCTTCAACATCCTGTTCTCCGACCGCGTCACGAGCGAGTCCCAGATCCTCTACACCCGGGACCCCCGCGAACGCGTCGCCGAGGTCGCCCCCTTCCTGTCCCTGGACGGCCGCACCTATCCCGCCGTCGTGGACGCGGACGATGACCCGGCCACCCCCAAGGAGGTCGTCTGGGTGGTCGACGCCTACACGACGTCGAACAACTACCCCTACTCCGCCCGCGAGTCGCTCGAGGACGCCACGCTCACCTCCCTGACCCAGGCGCAGATGCTCACCCCCGTCACCCAGGTCAACTACATCCGCAACGCGGTGAAGGCCACGGTGAACGCCTACGACGGCTCCGTGACCCTGTACGAGTGGGACGGCGAGGACCCGGTCCTGCGGGCGTGGAAGGGAGTGTTCCCGGGGATCGTGACGCCCACGAGCGAGATCAGTGCGGACCTCATGTCCCACCTGCGGTACCCGGAGGACCTCTTCAAGGTGCAACGTGAGCTGCTCACCCGGTACCACGTCGACGACGCCGCCTCCTTCTACCAGGGCAACGACTTCTGGCTCAACCCGAGCGACCCGATCTCCGGTGAGGCCGTGCCGCAGCCGCCGTACTACATGACGCTCAAGATGCCGGGGGCGGAGAAGGCGACCTTCTCCCTCACCTCCAGCTTCATCCCCGGTGGACAGTCGAGCCGGCAGATCCTCACGGGATTCTTCGCCGTGGACGCAGACCCGGGCAACCAGGCAGGGGTCATCGACGAGGGCTACGGCACGATGCGGCTGCTCGAGCTGCCGCGTGACCTCACGGTGCCCGGTCCCGGGCAGGTGCAGAACCTGTTCAACGCGAACCCGACCGTCTCCCAGCAGCTGAACCTGCTGGAGCAGAACGCGTCCCAGGTGCTGCGGGGCAACCTGCTCACCCTGCCCGTCGGGGGAGGCCTCCTGTACGTGCAGCCCGTCTACACCCAGTCCTCGCGCGGCACCCAGGTGCCGCTCCTGCACCGCGTGCTCGTCTCCTTCGGTGACGAGATCGGTTTCGCCCCGACCCTCTCGGAGGCGCTCGACCAGGTCTTCGAGGGCGACTCCGGCGCCCAGACCGCGGACGGCGGTGCGGCCGACCCCACGGACGACGGGGACGACGTCGTGCGGACCGCGGAGGAGAAGCTCCGCGACGCCCTGGACGCCGCCGCCGAGGCCATGCGCGACGCGGACACCGCGCTGGCGGAGGGCAACTGGACGGCGTACGGCCTCGCCCAGGACAGGCTGGACCAGGCGCTGGCGGACGCGATCGACGCCGAGGCGGAGATCTCCGGCCAGCTCCCCGTGGATGCCGAGCCCATGCCCGAGCCCGACCCGGCCGACCCCGACCCTGCGGGAGGGGAGACGGCGGACACCACCGAGGGGTGAGCGGTGGGGTGTGACCAGCCACACCCCACCGCCGTTTGCCAGCATCCACGAGCCGACGTAGAGTGGAGGACACCGACGCGGGGTGGAGCAGTTCGGTAGCTCGCCGGGCTCATAACCCGGAGGTCGAGGGTTCGAATCCCTCCCCCGCTACGACACGAAGGCCCGGACCACGAGGTCCGGGCCTTTCGCCTTCATCGGCGGCGGTACACGTGCACCCGCCACCGGGCGTCCCCCGAGACCGGGCGCCAGGCGGCATCGGACGCCTCGTCGTCCACGAGCCACTCCGCGGCGTCGATCCCCGGCGCGGACACGACGTCGCCCCGTCCGGTCGTGACGTCGAGGTCGAGTTCGCTCACCACCAGCAGGTCGGCGTGCGGCAGGGCCTGCTCGTACACCTGCCCGCCGCCGGTGATCCACACGAGGTCCCCGCCCGCGGCGTTCCGCCCGCGGGCGAGCGCCTCCGCCAGGGTGTGGACGACCTGCGCACCGGTCGCGGCGAAGGCCCGGTCCCGGGTCAGCACGATGTTGCACCGGCCGGGCAGCGGACCGCCGAGGGACTCCCACGTGGCGCGCCCCATCACCACGGGGCGTCCGAGGGTCGTCTCCTTGAAGAAGGCGAAGTCGGCGGGGACGTGCCACAGCATGCCGGAGCCGGAGCCGATGGTGCCGTGCCTGTCCTGCGCCCAGATCATGCCGACGGTCATCAGACGGCGATCTCAGCGCGGATGGCGGGGTGGTGGCGGTAGTCCTCGACCTCGACGTCCTCCCACGCGTACTCGAACAACGAGGGCGCCTGCCGGAGCCGCAGCGTCGGGAACGGGTACGGCTCCCGGGAGAGCTGCTCGCGGACCGCCTCCACGTGGTTGGCGTAGATGTGGCAGTCCCCGCCCGTCCAGATGAAGTCGCCGACCTCGAGCCCGGTCTGCTGCGCCACCATGTGGGTGAGCAGGCTGTAGGACGCGATGTTGAACGGCACCCCGAGGAAGAGGTCGGCGGACCGCTGGTAGAGCTGGCAGGAGAGCCTGCCATCCGCGACGTGGAACTGGAAGAGCGCGTGGCACGGCTGGAGGGCCATCCGGTCGAGCTCGGCCACGTTCCAGGCCGAGACGACCATGCGGCGGGAGTCCGGGTCGGTCCGGATGGTGTCGAGGACCTGCGCGATCTGGTCGATGTGACGGCCGTCCGGGGCCGGCCACGAGCGCCACTGGACCCCGTAGACCGGGCCGAGTTCGCCGTCCTCGTCCGCCCACTCGTTCCAGATCCGCACGCCGTGCTCCTGGAGCCAGCGGACGTTCGAGTCCCCACGGAGGAACCACAGCAGTTCGTGGACGATGGAGCGCAGGTGGACACGCTTCGTCGTGACGAGGGGGAATCCCTGCGACAGGTCGTAGCGGAGCTGGTGGCCGAAGACGGACAGCGTGCCGGTTCCGGTGCGGTCGCCCTTGGGGGTGCCGTGCGCGAGGACGTGTGCGAGGAGGTCCTCGTAGCCCGTGTGCACGCTCACGGGAGCTCCACGGTGGCCATGCGCGGCACCTGCCCCACTTCGCGGCTGAACCGCGGGGGAGGCGGACCGAACGCGGACCTGACACCCTTGGTGACTTCCTTGGCCATCGCCTTGTTCGCCTGCCACCCGATGACGGCACCGACGCCGAAGGGTGCGAGCCGTCCGAAGAAGGCACGCGCCCCGACCTGTGCGCCCACCTTCGCGGCGCGGCGCCGCAGCTGAGCGCTGATCAGGGAGACGGTCCGGATCGGGAGCTTGGTCAGGAGCGTCCGGCCCCAGTAGAGCGTGCCCACGCCCACCTGCTTCTGCACCGCCGCGGCCCCCTCCTCCCCGAGGAGGGAGGCGAGCAGGAGGGTCCGGCGCCGTTCGACGTCGTCGATCGGCACCCCGTGGATGTCAGCGACGGCCATGACGTGGCGGGCGGCGTCGGCGAAGAACGCGGCGGCCTGTACCCCGGTGAGTACGACCGCGGTCGCCGTCCCGACAGCCGGGACGGCGGCGGTCGCCCCCACCGCACCTCCCTTCCTCGCCGACGAACGCAGGAACTCCTTCTCGAGGAGTTCGACGATGCGGGCCGGCGACGCGCCGGGGTTGGCCCGCCGGAGTCCGTCCACGTGCCGGTGGATCTTCTCCGACGGGATCGTCACGGCCTTGTCGATGAGGGGGGTGAACTGGTTCTCTGCGAACGTCGTGTCGGTGTTCCGTGCCATCCGTGGTCCTTTGCCGGTCGGGGGCGCGATGGGCCCGTCTCCGTCCAATTGTCGTGCACGTCCGGGTGTCCTGCCACGGCTCGCCGCGGCGGCGCGCCATGCCCTACCGTGGTCGGGTGACCCCACACCACCCCGAGTCCGTCGTCATCGTCCTCTTCGGCGCGACAGGAGACCTCGCCAGCCGGATGGTGATGCCGGCCATGTTCGAACTGCGGGCGCGTGGTCTCATGCCCGACCACTGGCGTCTCATCGGCTCGGCGGGGGACGATCTCGGGGAGGACGGTTTCGCGGCGCTCCTGCGCGGGTCCCTCGAACGCTCCGGGGACCTCCCCCCGGACTTCGACGACGTCGCCGCCCACCTCCGGTACGTCGGCGGGTTCTTCTCGGCGGACGAGCCGGGGGAGCTGCCGGCCGTGCTCGGGGAGGTGCGGGAGGAGTTGCGGGCGGCTGGCGGGTCCGACCCCCTCGTGGTGTTCTTCCTGGCCGTCCCCCCGGCCGCCTTCCCCGCGATCACCGAGGGTCTCGGACGGCACGGCCTCGCCGACGGCGCCCGCGTGGTCTTCGAGAAGCCGTACGGGACGTCGTCGCAGTCCTTCGAGGAACTCGACGCGCTGGTGAAGCGCACGCTCGAGGAGGACCAGGTCTTCCGGATCGACCACTTCCTCGGCAAGGAGGGCGTCCAGGCGATCTACACGCTCCGGTTCGCGAACAAGCTCTTCGGGGCGCAGTGGGACCGGCACTCGGTGGCGCAGGTCCAGATCGACGTGCCCGAGACCCTCAATGTCGACACCCGGGCCTCCTTTTACGAGGCCACCGGTGCCGCCCTCGACATGCTCGTCACCCACCTGTTCCAGGTGGTCTCGCAGGTGGCCATGGACACCCCCTACGACCTCGCGGACCCCGAGTCGGTGCTCTTCGAACGGGACGCCGTGCTGCACCGCTTCCGCCCCCTGGATGTCGAGAACGACGTCGTCCTCGGCCAGTTCGAGGGGTACCGGGACCTCGACGGCGTGGCCGCGGACTCGGACCAGGACACGTTCGTGGCGGCGCGGCTGTGGGTGGACTCGGACCGGTGGCGGGGGGTGCCGTTCGTGCTTCGGACGGGGAAGATGATGGCCCGGAAGGCGCAGCTCGTCACCCTGGTGCTGCGTCCGGACGAGGGGCCACTCTCCGCCGTCGCGGCCCGGCCGAACACCATCGAGGTCAACTTCTCCGGTGCCGGTGGGATCTCGCTGGGGGTCACCGTGAAGGCGCCGGGGCCGGACGCGCACCTGTCCTACGGGCATGCCGTGCTGGATCTCGACGACGTCCCAGGCGGGGAGCCGCTCAGCCCCTATGCCTCGCTCATCGACGACGTGCTGCGGGGAGACCGGTCGCTCTTCACCACCGAGCTCGGCCTGCGTGCCGCGTTCCGCGCCTTCGAGCCACTTCTCGGGCAGGGCCGGCCGGCGCCGATCCCGTACGAGCCCGGAGGCTGGGGTCCGGAGGAGGCACGGCGACTCGTCGAGCCGTTCGGGTGGATGCTGGAGCAGCTCGAGAGGGTCCCGGGGGAGGACTGATCACTCGAACTCGGGGGCCTCGTCGTCGTTGAAGAAGTGGAAGCGCTGGTCCCCGCCCGGCATCTCGTCGGATGCCAGGAGGAGCTGGACCCGCTCCTCGCGCGCCACGATCGCGTCGGCCTCCATCGCCCGGAGGCGGTCCACCACCCCGCGTTCGCGCAGGGCGTCCTTGCCGCGCCGGAACAGGGCCTCGCTGCCGTACAGCAACTCGGACTCGTCGTAGATCTTGCACGCGACCATGTGCGGGAACGTGTCGAAGGCGGCCTGCTCGAGGAGCTTGCCGAACGGCTTGACTACGTAGTCGATCTCCTCGTTGTACGCGGGATGCTTGAGGTACTGGTACTTGCGGCCGTAGATGGCCTCGTCGAGCAACGGGACGAGGCGTTCGGCGGCGTCGTCCTCCACGATCACGACCAGGTCGAGGTCGGAGCCGTGGACCATGCTCCCGGTGCTCCGCTCGGGACGGTACACGTCGTGCGCCATCCCGTACACGATGTCGCCGGCCACCACGACGCAGTAGCGGTCCTCCTCGGTCCCCGCGCGCGCGAACTCCGCCCCGAGGCTGCGGGCGATCTGCCGGGAGAGCGCCAGCTTCGTGCGACTGACGGTGGTGATGTGATCCTGCAGCTCGCGCGCCCGCGCGTCGATCGCGGGATCCCCCGCCAGGCCGATCACCGTGTAGGTGAGGAACTCCCGCAGGATGGAGGGGGAGAGCCTGGCGTAGCCGTCGACCTGGCGGTCCAGCCGCACGTACCGGCGGCCCACCACCCGGCGCTCGAGGCCCGGGTCGGCGAAGCACGCCTTCCACAGTCGGAAGGCGTCCCCACCGATACTGGCCTGGATCTCGGCGCCCGTCAGCGGCGCGTCGGCGACGAGCGCCGCGACCCCGGTCAGCACACCTGGCCGCCGGCTCCGGGGTGGAACGGGAGGTCCGACACCCGCGTGCAGGGCTCGTCGCGGACGTCGCGGAGTTCGTGGCCGAGCGCCCTCACCTCCTCGGCGCGGGCCAGCAGTCCCGCTGCCGCGGTCTCGTCGAGCACGTAGGTGAGCACGCCGCCCTCCGCCGCGTACCGCTGCCCGTACGAGATCGGCACGTCCGGGGTGATCGGCCCGAGGACCGCCTCCTCGATGGGGCGCGTCTTGCGGCGGCCACTGGCGAGGAGGAGCACGGAGCGGGCCTCGTGCACCAGTTCGGCACCCATGGAGATCGCGTACCGGGGGCTGTCCGTGGCACGGGCGAAGTGCCCGTCCGCCACCGCGTTGGCGACCGTGTCGTCGTCGAGCCGCACGAGCATGACGCGTGAGCCCTCGAACGGGATCCCGCTCTCGTGGAAGGCCACGTGGCCGCGCCCCCCGACCCCGACCACCTGCAGGTCGATGCCCCCCGCGGCCGCGATCTTCCGCTCGTAGGCCGCGAGGATCTCGTCTCGCACGGTGCCGAGCACCCCGCGGGCGTCGGGAGAGATCGACAGGGCGACTCCGCGGTCCGTCCCGCGCTGCTCCACCCAGTCGGGACGGGCGGCGAGTGCCGCCACCAGTTCGTCCTGGTCCACGAGCGTGCCCCAGGGAACGGACGTCTCACGGAGAGGGGGATTCAGCAGACCGAACAGCTGGGAGACCATGAACCAGCTGTAGGACTGGGGATGGAGGGCCCGCTGCTGTGCGTTCTCACCGGGCAGGCCGACGTACTCGTCGAGGTTGAAGGAGCGGACCCTGCCCGCCTCGATCCGCCCGGAGTTGAAGGCCTTCGCGAGGTGCTTGTACAGGCCGGTGGGACTGCTGCCCGTGGCGAGACCGAGCACGTACTCGTCCTGCTCCGCGAGCCGCGCGCGGAGGTCGTCCTCGACGACACCTGCGGCCACAGCACTCATCTGGTCGAAGTCACGGGTGACGATGATGGTGAAGGACATCCGCGATCACCCCAGCGCCGTGGCGACGACGTCGGCGACCTGGCGGGCGTAGCGCTCCGTGAGCTCCGCCGTCGGCCCCTCGACCATGACACGGCACATGTTCTGCGTGCCGGAGTAGCGCACCAGGACCCTGCCCTGGCCCTCCAGTTCGGCCTCGACGCGATTGATCGCCTCGACGATCTCGGGGACGGACGTGACCTCCGGCTTCCGGGCGACGTCGACGTTGATGAGCTTCTGCGGGAACACGTCCATCTGCCGCGCGAGCTCGGAGAGCGGCTGGCTCGACTTGAGCATGGCGGCGACGAGCTGGAGGGCGGACAGGATGCCGTCTCCCGTGGTGTGGTGGCGGAGGAAGATCATGTGCCCGGAGTCCTCACCACCGAGGACCGCGCCGAGGCGCTGCATGTCCTCGAGCACGTAACGGTCGCCCACCCTGGAGGCGTGGTGCGTGAACCCGTACTTCTCGCACGCGATCTTGAGTCCGAGGTTGCTCATGATCGTGGTGACAAGGAGGTCGTTCGCCAGCCGCCCCTCCTTCTTGAGCTGGCGGGCGCAGATGACGAGGATCTGGTCGCCCGTGATCTCCGCGCCGTTCTCGTCGACCGCGATGAGCCGGTCGCCGTCGCCGTCGAAGGCGAGCCCGATGGCCGCTCCGGTCTCGATGACGGTCCGCCGGAGGTCCTGGGTGTGCTGCGATCCGCAGTTGTCGTTGATGTTGAGTCCGTTGGGCTCGTCGTGGATCAGCGTCACGTCGGCACCCAATTCGCGGAAGACGGCGGGGGCGACCTGGTAGGTCGCCCCGTTGCCGACGTCCATCGCGATCTTGATGCCCTCGAGGGACAGGCTCCGGGGGAAGGCGTTCTTGAGGAACACGATGTAGCGGGCCATGGCGTCGTCCAGCCGCACCGCCTTGCCCATGTCCTGCGGCGGGGGGACCATGTCCGGGAGGGTGCCGGAGAGGATCAGGTCCTCGATCTCGGCCTCCTGCTCGTCCGAGAGCTTGAAGCCCGAGCCGGAGAACACCTTGATCCCGTTGTCCTGGAACGGGTTGTGGGAGGCGGACACCACGAAGCCCGCGTCCGCCCGCATGCTCTCCGTGATGTAGGCGATCCCCGGCGTCGGGAGCACACCGACCATCTGGGCGTCACCCCCCATCGAGGTGACCCCGGCCTCCAGGGCGCTCTCCAGCATGTAGCCGGAGATCCGGGTGTCCTTGCCGATCACGATGCGGGTGCGGTGTCCCCGCTTCCGCAGGACGTGGGTCACCGCCTGGCCGACGGCGAAGGCCATCGCCGCGTCCATGGGGTGGCGGTTGGCCTCGCCCCGGATCCCATCGGTTCCGAACAGTTTGCCCACAGGGCTTCTCCTTCTGAGGTGGTCAGCCGGCGTACAGGCTGAGGGACGGGACGAGGGCGGCCACGCGGGAGCGCAGCTCGTCCACGATCTGCTGCAGCCACGCCACGCCTGCCTGGGCGACGTCGGGCGGCAGTTGCTGGATGGTGGCGACGTAGCCCGCCGTGGGGGAGCCGAGCGCCTCGAGGAAGGCGGCACCGTCCGGGACGGACGGCTCGTCGAGGACGGCGATGACCTCCCCGATGCGCTCGCGGAGCTCCCGGCGTGCGTCGTCGTCCGGGGTCACGGTCGCCACGAGCGCGGTGAGACGCGTCGCACGTTCGCGGCGGGCGGAGGCCAGCACCGCGAGCGCACCCTCGAACACCAGGTCGCCGAGCTCCTGCGCGGCGAAGAATGGTGCGCGGACGTGGGTGTACCAGGCGTGGAGCGCCACGAGGTTGGCGAGGTAGTCGACGTTCCGCTCGACGATGCGCCGCAGCTTGCGGTGGGCGTGCGGGGTGACCGGACGTGACACCCCGTGCGCCGGTGGGGTGAGGACGAACGTGTCGTCCGCGACGTCGTCGCGCAGGATGGAACCGGCCCCCACCACGGCACCGAAGCCCGTGGTCAGTGGGCCGACGGCACCGCCCTGCCCGCCGAGGAAGATGGGCCGCTGGTTCAGCATCACGCCGCGGGGGACATCCCCGAACAGTGAGGCGGTCGCCTTGGTCCCGTCGGGGGTGAAGTTGAAGTGGATGTAGGACGACCCGACCTCGGAGTGGTCCTTCCTGCTCGTGCCCCCCGCCATGAGGCAGTCACAGAAGTTGATGAGGCTGCCGAGCGTGACGAAGGGGAACAGGATCGTCTGCTTGAGGCCCACCGTGTGCGCCCCGTTCGCCTCCTCCTCGAGCAGGGTTCCCTCCCGGACGTGGGCGCCCAGGCCCATGTTCGCGCCCTCCAGGAACACGGCACGGGAGAAGAACCCGCCCTTGAGCTGGACGCGGGGACCGAGGTGGCAGTCCTCGAGGGTGACGGGCCCCTCCGCGCCGAGGGTGACCCCGGCGGAGATGACGGTCCCGGCGCCCCGGATCCGGCATCCGGGGTGGATCGTGACGCCGTCCGCGGAGATGCGCGCCACGTCGACCTCGTCGCCGACGTGCACCGTCAGTGGACTGGGGATCCGGACTCCTCGCGCGAGGAGCTCGCGCACCTTGGCGCTGCCGTCATGGTCCATGGGTGTGTCCTCGGTCCGGGAGTGGGGCCGGGTGCATGGTACCGCGAGGAGCCGGCCCGGAGGGCTCAGCGGGCGAGGTACTCCGCAGCGGCCCGCTGCTCAGCACGAACCACCCTGTCGAGGGCGGCGACCGCGGCGGATTCGAGCTTTCGGCCCACGAGGGGGATGGAAGCGGTGACGTCACCGCTGTACACGCGTTCCGTGCCCTCGTCGACGGCGTCGAGCCGGAAGCTCGCTGCCGCGCGGGCGGGCAGTCCCTCGACCTCGACCGTGAGTGTGCCCGTCGGGGACCGGTCCCCGGCCTGCGGCTGCCACACCTCGACGAGGTGGAGCTTCAGCCGGGGCGGCACGAACCGGCGGTAGGTCGCCGGCACCATCTCGGAGGGAACGGTGGCACGGACCGAGAGCCGCGGCGCACCGTCCCGTGTCTCGACGGACTGCTCGACGACCTCGACGCCCATCTTCCGAAGGCGGAACTCGAGGTATCCCGGATCGAGGAGCAGGGCGGTTGTGGACGCGAGGTCACCGGGGTAGCGGACCGTCGAATCGAACTTCATGGGGCATCCCTCCTGTGCCAACACTAGCGGGCCGCCCCCTAGTGTGGGGGTGTGGCGAATCTGGGAGAGATGCTCCGCCTGTACGGCGACCTCCGGCCGAACGAGGCGGACTGGCTCCACCTGCTCGTGGTGGACTGGCAGGTGGTCGCGGACCTGTCCTTCTCCGACCTCGTGCTCTGGATCCCGCAGGGCGACGGGTTCGTCGCCGTCGCGCACTCGCGCCCATCGACCGGTGTGACCGTGCACCAGGATGACGTCGTCGGGCAGCGCCTGCCGCCCGCCCGGGTGGATCTCATGCGCCGGGCCCTCACCGAGCAGGTGATCCAGCACTCGCAGGAACCGCGCTGGACCGGCTCGTACGCCGTGCGGGAGGACCTGGTGCCCGTCGTGTGCGACGGCCGTGCCATCGCCGTCATGGCACGGGAAGCGAACCTCGGGATCGCCCGGTCCCCGTCGCGGCTGGAGGTCAACTACCTCGCCCTCGCGGACGAGTTGTGCGGCATGGTCGCCCGGGGGGAGTTCCCGAACCTCTCGGCCCCCGCCGCGCGGCGCGGCTCCCCCCGCGTGGGGGACGGGATCGTGCGGCTCGACGCGGACGGCGTGGTCCTCTACGCGAGCCCCAACGCGATGAGTGGCTTCCACCGCCTCGGGATCACCGGTCCCCTGGTGAACACGGTGCTGGCGACGGGCGTGGCCGAGCGTCTCGAGGTCCACTCCACGGTGGACGAGACGCTGGCCGTGGTCCTGATGGGACGCGCCGCCTGGCGCACCGAGGTGGAGTCCCACGGCGTGAGCCTGTCGCTCCGGGCCATCCCCCTCACGGAGTACGGCCAGCGCCGTGGCGGCCTGCTCCTCATGCGGGACGTCTCGGAGATCCGCCTCCGGGAGCGCGAACTCCTGACGAAGGACGCGACGATCCGCGAGATCCACCACCGCGTGAAGAACAACCTGCAGACCGTCTCGGCGCTGCTGCGGCTGCAGGCCCGGCGCTCGACGTCGGAGGAGACCCGCGCCGCGTTGGGAGAGGCGCAGCGCAGGGTCGCCACCATCGCCGTCGTCCACGAGACCCTCTCCCAGACGATCGACGAGTCCGTCGACTTCGATGAGCTCATCGGCCGGATCCTGTCGATGACCGCGGACATCGCGACCCCCGACACGCGGGTGAGCACCTCGTTCGAGGGCAGCTTCGGGCGGATCTACGCCAGTGTCGCGACGTCGCTCGCCGTGGTGCTCACCGAACTGGTCGCGAACGCGGTGGAGCACGGACTCGGGGGAAGGGGCGGCGGTGTCGTCGTGCGGGCCCGTCGTGACGACGCGGACCTCGAGGTGGAGGTGGTCGACGACGGGTCCGGCCTCGCGGGCGACGCCCCGGGGGCGGGACTGGGGACCCAGATCGTGCGGACCCTCGTCACCGGGGAGTTGCGCGGCACCATCGCCTGGGCGAACCGCCGGGAGGGTGGCACGATCGTGACGCTGCGTGCCCACCTCTCGGAACCCGCTGGGCCGTCACGGCGTGAACCGGCCGACGACTGACACTGCCGGTGAGACGCGAGTGAGGGGGCACCCGCAGGCGCCCCCTCCTCGTCCGTCCTGGTCAGCTGGCGCGACGGGCGCGAGCCGTGCGGCGCTTCAGCGCCCGGCGCTCATCCTCGCTCAGTCCGCCCCAGACCCCGGCATCCTGCCCGGTCTCCAGGGCCCACTTCAAGCAGGTGTCCATCACGGGGCAACGGTGGCACACGGCCTTGGCCTCCTCGATCTGGATGAGGGCCGGACCGGTGTTCCCGATCGGGAAGAACAGCTCGGGGTCCTCCTCCAGGCACGCGGCACGGTGGCGCCAGTCCATCAACAACTCCTTCTGGGCACACCGATTTCCCGAAAAATCGTGCTCGGCAAATTTCGGCGCCATTCGAACGCTTGATTCCGAAATCAAGCTTCACACGGCCTCCACAGGCTGACAAGGGCTCCACGCCGGTCCGTCCGGTGTGCTTCGTCACACCTGTCGACGTCGCCTCGGCCACGTAGACTCCCGGCATGAACCGCTCCCGCCCCGCCTCGATCGTCGTGGCGTCCGCGGTCACGGTCATCATGTCGACGGCCATTGCGGGGGTCGCACTGTGGGACCTGATCGTGGGAGATGCGACCGGCCCCCGGTTGGGGACGAACGCGTACTACATCGTGGTGGCGCTGCTGCTGGTCCCCGCCTCGCTGGCCCTCCTCGCGGGAAGGGCCTGGTCACGCGGGGTGCTCATCACGGCTCACCTCCTCGTGCTTCTCTCGATGATCGGCCTGGCTCAACTGTTGACGTGGTTCGCCGCCCTGACCGCCGGACTGTCGCTCCTCGTCCTCGGGGCGCTCGCGTCGCCGGCCGCCCGGGCCCACATCGCCGACCGTCGCCTGCCCGGCGACTGACGGCGTCGCGAGGCTGCGGGCGAGCCGGAGGGCGACAGCCCGGCCGCGGTGGATGACGATGCCGTACCCGGGCGAGCCGGGCTCCAGTTCCGTCGAGTAGTCGATACCCGGGATCCGGGGGAACAGGTCGGGGCGGAGCAGGATGATCGTCTCCGCCTCCCGCAGGCGGGCGAGGGCGGGCGACCACGCGGCCCCCGTGAACGCCCCGGGAGTCACGGTGACGACAGCGGGTGCGTGCCCCTCCGTCGACTCCCCGTCGTGGAGCGCGCTGCCGGGGTACTGGTCGTGGACGAGCCGGGCCAGCGTGGTCCGGCCGGTCCCGGGTGGCCCGATGATGGTGATGTCCCCGGTGGCCGGGACGCTGCAGGTCCCCTCCGCGCCGGTGCCGAGCACCACCTCGCCCGGCCGGGGAGCCGGCTCACTCGCCGCCGGCAGGACCCAGGGAGGACTGCCGGTGGGGCCCGGCGGTGCCTGAGCCACCTGGACGACCACTCCGTCGGGGAGGATCACCCCACGGCCTGGGACGAGAGGTCCGGTCACCTCCGTCACCAACGACCGCGGAACGCCGGCCGCCACTGCGGACGCGGCGTCCACGCCTCTCAGGTGGAGTCTGGTGGACAGGGGTGCGGCCCACCGTGCGTGTGCCAGATCGGGCGGTGCCGTCACGACGACGCGTGTGCCGGTGGCACGGGCGGTCCGGATGAACTCACCCAGTACGGCGGCCGCGGACCCGGCGCCATGGAGGGCGTCGTGGGCATCCATCCACAGTTCGACGTCGTCCAGCACGAGCGTGCGGTCGCCGCCCGGAACGGAGAGGTGTCGCAGGACGCGGCCCACCACCCGCGTGTTGCAGGCGTCGACCCCGGCCGCGGAACCGTCGCTGGTGACCAGCCAGACCTCGTCCCCCTCGGCTGCGGCGACAGCGGCGGCACGGGCCGCCGTAGTCGATCGTCCGCTTCTCGGATGTCCGAGGACGAGGAGGGCCGCGGGGAGCCCCACGGGCCGTTGTCGCAACTCGTCCGGCTCGTCGGCGAGCCCGAGCCGGGTCGGATCGCACGCCGTCGGCGGTATCAGGCGGGGGAGGGGCGGGCACCACAACGGCGTGGCGGGTGGACCGTCCCAGGCTGCGGCGAGTGTCGAGACGGTGTGGCGGACGGTCTCGCCGTCCCCGGACCACACCACCTGGAGGGGCCGGAGCCCGTCACGGAGCACGAGCCCCCGGCCCGGAACCGGGTCCAGCCGGGCGGCGTCCGGGACGCCGAGCACGTCCAGGGAATCCGCGGCCTCTGCCACTCGCAGGCAGATCCGCAGGGGCATGTTGGCCCGGAGATCCGGGCCGACGGCCCCGGCCGGCCGCTGGGTGGCCGCGATGAGGTGGATGCCGAGGGAACGGCCCTGGTTCGCCAGGTGCAGGAACTGCTCCATCAACTCGGGGTGGTCGAGGCTGAGGGCGCGGAACTCGTCGATCACGACGAGGACGAGCGGGAGAGGATCGGGTGCCGTCCGGTTGAACTCCTGCACCTCGCGGCATCCGCGCGCGGCGATGCGACGCTTGCGGACGCGCAGCTGTGCGCGCAGCGAGGCCAACGCGCGGGTCGTGGAACCCGCATCGAGGTCGGTGAGGACGCCGACGCAGTGGGGCAGCGCCTCGAGGTGGTTGAAGGCCGCCCCGCCCTTGAAGTCGACGAGGATCAGGTGCAGGAGGGTGGGGGCGTTCCGCTGCGCGAGTTCCAACAGCCAGGTGGTCAGCAGTTCCGACTTGCCCGATCCGCTCATCCCCGCCACGAGGGCGTGGGGCCCGTCACCGGCAAGGTCGATCACGACCGGGCCGTCCTCGTCCACGCCGAGGGGCACGGCGAGGTCGGCCCGGGAACGCTCCCACCGGCGGCGGATCTCGCCGGGGCCCGGGACCGCAGCGCGGACGGGGGCCGGTGACTCCTCCCGCGCTCGTGCCAGTGCACGCGCCCACGCCGGGCCGGCGGCGGCCCAGGCGGGCGGGCGGAGGACCATGGCCCACTGGGGCGTCCGCAGCCAGGTCACCATGGCCTGACCGGTCGTGGGCCCGGTTCCACGCGGATCGAAGCGCACCTCGAGTCCACTTCCGTAGGTCGTGAGCCAGGGCGACGTCACCCGCAGCACGTCCGGGTCGTTGTGCACCGCGAGGAATCCCGCGAGCCAGATCGCCCGCTGCTCGGCGTCCTCGCCCGGGATGCACCACCCGGTGCCCCCCAGCGGGCGGCGCATGGTACGCAACTCCCGGGGCACCACGGGCTCGGCGTGGAACGCGCGTCCCTCCCGGGAGGCGAGGAGAACATGGGCGGGGTGGGAGGAACGCATGATCTCGGCCGTCGTCCCGCGGAGGAGGAGCACCGCGCCGGCGAGGGGAGCGGCTATCAGCACCCAGCGCCACGGCGGGCCTCCGAGGGCGAAGGGCACCATTGCGGCCGCCATGGCGAGGGGCACCAGGACGCGCGCGAGGGCATCCGCGCCCCATCGTCGCTCCCGCAGTGGACCCGGCCGTCGCGTCACGCGGTAGGCACCCGAACCTGCCTCGAGCACCGTCGAGCGGGTGACGGCGGTCCAGGTGCAGCCGATCCGCCGGCGGACGCCGAGTGCGCGGCGGTACGAGCCGTTCGCCGAGCCGGCGTCCGCACAGCGGACGGTTCGCCCCCGCGCACGAAGCCGCAGGTGGTGGCGGGACAGGGCGACGTCGTCGACGGCGATGTCACCCGCCCGTCCGAGCACGCGGGTGCCGGTCAGCTCCCAGCAGAGGCCGAGGGCGGGTCCCCGGACGGCGGTGAGGACGAGAGGCTGGCGGCGCACGGCGTCAGTGAAACACGACCACCCGGGAGCGTCTGTCCGTCCCGTGCCGCGCTGTGGACAGCGGAGCGCCACCGTGGGGGTGGGGCCTGCGAGGATGGGTCCGTGGATCTCGACACCGCCCGCGCACGCTGGAACGAACTCGCCTCCCTCGTGGACGAGGCGCAGTTCGACTACTACGTCAAGGACGCCCCGACCATTTCCGACGCGGAGTACGACGCCGCGATGCGGGAGCTCGAACTGCTGGAGCACGAGCACCCAGAGCTGCAGTCCTCGGACTCGCCGACCCAGCGCGTCGGCGGTGGCCGGACCAACGAGTTCGCACCGGTGGAGCATCTCGAGCGGATGATGAGCCTCGACGACGTGTTCTCGCTCGAGGAGTTGCGCCAGTGGGCCACCAGGGTGAGCACGGCTGCGGGTGGCTCCGACGTGCCGATGACGTGCGAACTGAAGGTGGACGGCCTCGCCGTGAGCCTCGTCTACGAGCGCGGCCGGCTAATCCGTGCGGCGACGCGCGGCGATGGCCGCGTTGGGGAGGACGTCACGGTCAACGTCCGCACGATCGGCGCGATCCCGCAGACGCTGCGGGGGGAGGACCTCCCGGAGACGGTGGAGGTGCGGGGGGAGGTGTACTTCCCTGTTAGCGACTTCGCCCGCCTGAACGCGGCCCTGGTCGAGTCCGGGCGGGCGCCGTTCGCCAATCCGCGGAACGCGGCCGCCGGCTCGCTGCGGCAGAAGGACCCACGGGTGACGGCGTCCCGCCCACTGTCCATGGTGGCGCACGGGGTCGGGGCGCTCGACTGGCCCGGCGGATCGGTGCCGTCCACGCAGTGGGAGCTCTACGAGCTGTTCGCGCGCTGGGGAGTGCCGGTGTCCGCGCACACGCGGCGGGCGGGCACGATCGCCGACGTCGAGCAGATGATCGCCGAGTTCGGTGAGCGGCGGCACGCCGTCGAGCACGAGATCGACGGGATCGTCGTGAAGGTGGACGACCGGGCGCTGCAGCACGCGATGGGTGCGACCTCCCGGGCCCCCCGCTGGGCGGCCGCCTACAAGTATCCGCCCGAGGAGGTCAACACCCGGCTGCTCGACATTCGGACCCAGGTCGGCAGAACGGGCAGGGTCACACCGTTCGGCGTGATGGAACCGGTCCGGGTCTCGGGTTCCACGGTGGCGACCGCGACGCTCCACAACGCCTCGGAGGTGAGGAGGAAGGGCGTCCTGATCGGGGACGTGGTCGTGCTCCGCAAGGCGGGGGACGTGATCCCCGAGATCGTCGCTCCCGTCATCGCACTGCGTGACGGCACCGAGCGTGAGTTCTCGATGCCCACCCTCTGCCCCTCGTGCGGCACCCCGCTCGCACCCGCCAAGGAGGGGGACGTCGACCTGCGCTGTCCCAACAGCGAGTCCTGTCCCGCCCAGATCACCGAGCGCGTCGCCCACATCGGCTCGAGGGGTGCGCTCGACATCGAGGCACTGGGCGAGGAGACGGCGCTCGCCCTGACGAACCCGGAGGCGCGCCGGGAGTTCGTCGTCGGCGTCGACCCGATGCCGCCTCCCCAGCGCCCCGTGCTCCGGAACGAGGCCGGCCTGTTCTCCCTGCGGGTGGAGGACCTCGCGGACGTCCGGGTGTGGCGCGAGCGCAGGAGGGAGGGGGCCCTCACCGGCGATTGGGAACAGGTCCTGTTCTTCCACACCGCGGAGCGGCGGAGAGGTGACGGCACGGTCAGTGCGCCGTCGGTGGCGCGCGCCACCACCGTCCACATGCTCGACCAGATCGCGGCGGCGAGGGATCGTCCGCTCTGGCGCTTCCTCGTCGCCCTCTCCATCCGCCACGTCGGCCCGACGGCGGCGCGTGCACTGGCGGAGCGGTATCGATCGCTCGCCGCGATCGAGTCCGCGGACGTCGCGGAGCTCGCGGAGACCGAGGGCGTGGGCCCGGTGATCGCCCAGTCGATCCGGGACTGGCTCGAGGTCGACTGGCACCGGGACGTCGTACGTTCCTGGCGGGAGGCCGGGGTCACCTTCGAGGACGCGACGGAGCCGGGCGGGGACACCGCCCCAGTGCTCGACGGGCTCACCATCGTCGTCACGGGATCGCTCGAGGGATTCTCGCGCGATGCCGCCACAGAGGCCATCACGGCGCGGGGCGGAAAGGCGGCGGGATCGGTCTCCCGGAGGACGGACTACGTCGTCGTCGGCGAGAACGCGGGATCGAAGGAGGCGAAGGCGCGGGAGCTGGGCGTGCCGATCCTGGACGCGGCAGGGTTCCGGAGGCTGCTCGAGAGTGGGCCCACGGCGGTCTGAGCGTCATCTCACAGGAGGGGTGCGAGCGGGCGCAGCACCCGCTCGACCACCCGCTTCCACGCGGGACGGGACTCCCACTCCTCGAGGGTCAGTTCCCGGGCGTTGGTGAGATCGGTGGCGAAGACCTCCTCCATGCGGTGTGCGAGGCCCTCGTCGTACACCTCGATGTTGATCTCGAAGTTCCCGGTCATCGAGAGCCTGTCGATGTTGGTGGTGCCGATGGTGGTCCACCGCCCGTCGACGGTGGCCGTCTTGGCGTGGACCATGGCGTGCTGGAAGAGAAAGATGCGCACGCCCCCGGCGAGCAGGCGGGACAGGAGCCCCCTGGCCACCCAGTCCGCGACCACGTGGTTCGAGAACTCGGGCACGAGGACGCGCACCTCCACCCCCCGTCTCACGGCCCGGAGCAGGGCGTCGAGGACCTCCTCGTCGGGGAGGAAGTAGCCCTGGGTGATGTCCACCGACCGGACCGCCCGCTCGACGGCGTCGATGTACATGCCGCGGACCGGGAAGAGGAGGCGGTTCGGCAGGTTGAGCGAGGCACGGATGCGCGCGTCCCACTTGCGCGCCCCACGGTCCGTCAGCTCGGGGTGGCGCTTCTTCTTGTAGTAGTTCCAGAAGTCCACGAAGGCGTTGGACAGCTCCCAGGCGGCGGGCCCCTCGATCCGCAGGTGCGTGTCCCGCCACGTGTCCGAGTACAGCTTGCCGATGTTGTAGCCACCGACGTAGCCCACGCGTTCGTCCACGACGAGGAGCTTGCGGTGGTCCCGGGCGTAGGTCCGGGGGGAGAGGGGAGATCGCCCGTTGACGAGCCCGAAGGCCAGCACCTGGAGGCGGTCGTCGAACTGCTTGAAGGCGCGCGGCACGACGAGGTTCGCGAACGTGTCGTAGATGACGTACACGTCGACACCGCGGGCAGCAGCCTCCGTGAGTTCTGCCTTGAACCTCTCTCCGACCTCGTCGGCCTTCCAGATGTAGGTCTCGAAGAAGACCGTCTCCCGCGCCGCGCGGATGTCCGCGAGCATCGCGTCGTACAGCTCGTCCCCGTCGGTGTACACGGTGAGGCGGCTGCCGTGCGCCTCGACCTCCTCCGGTGGGATGCGCGGGAACGTCCCGCTCGGGGGGAAGCGCCGCTTCCGGAGGGCGTCCGCCGCCATCAGCGCGAGAGCCGCTCCGACCTGCACGGTGAGGACGCCGATCCCCGTCCACGCGAGGACCCGGCGGAGGGGGAGGCGGGGCGCGGCAGGCATGGCACCAATGTATCGGCCCCATCCGCTCCCAAGCCGCCCCACTACACTGGCGGGCATGTCCACCATCTCCCGCGAGGAAGTCGTGCGCGTCGCGGCGCTCGCCCGCATCGAGCTGACGGAGGCCGAGATCGACCGGCTGGCGGGTGAGCTCGACGTCATCGCCTCCGCCGTCGCCCGCGTCAGCGAGGTGGCCACGCCGGACGTGCCCGCCACCTCCCATCCCGTGCCCATGTCCAACGTCATGCGTGACGACGTCCCGGTGACGCCGCTGCCGGTCGCCGACGTCCTGGCGGCGGCGCCTGACGCCCGCGACGGGCAGTTCGGCGTGCCCCAGATCCTCGAGGAGGACGCATGAGCACGCTCGTGGGGACCACGGCGGCGGAGCTGGCCCGGTTGCTCGCCGCCCGGGAGGTCTCGAGCGTCGAGGTGACGCGTGCGCACCTCGACCGGATCGCGGAGGTCGACGGCGAGATCCACGCCCACCTCCGGACCGCGGCGGCGGAGGCGCTGGCGGCGGCGGAGAGGGTCGACGCCGCGCGGTCCCGCGGCGAGGGCCTTCCGCTGCTCGCCGGCGTACCCATCTCCGTGAAGGACAACGTGGTGACGCGTGGACTCGAGACAACGGCGGGGTCACGCATCCTGGAGGGCTGGATCCCGCCCTATGACGCCACCGTGGTGACTCGCCTGCGTGCCGCCGGCATGCCCATCCTCGGCAAGACGAACCTCGACGAGTTCGCCATGGGGTCCTCCACAGAGCACTCGGCGTTCGGACCCACCCGGAACCCGTGGGACACCGGCAGGATTCCCGGAGGGTCCGGGGGCGGATCGGCCGCAGCCGTCGCGTCGTTGCAGGCTCCCCTCGCGATCGGTTCTGACACCGGCGGTTCGATCCGCCAACCCGGTGCCGTCACCGGCACGGTGGGCGTGAAGCCGACCTACGGCGGAGTCTCCCGGTACGGCCTCATCGCGCTCGCCTCGTCGCTGGACCAGATCGGTCCCGTCGCACGCACTGTCGAGGACGCCGCACTCCTGCACGAGGTGCTCGCCGGACACGACCCGCTCGACTCGACCTCGCTTGATGCCCCCGTTCCGTCCTTCTCTGCCGCCGTGCGGGACGCTGATGTGGCCGGCATGCGGATCGGGGTGGTCCGTGAGCTCGGGGGAGAGGGGTACCAGGAGGGCGTGCGGGCCTCCTTCGAGACCGCCCTTGGACTGCTGGCGGATGCGGGGGCCGAGATCGTGGAGGTCTCCTGCCCCTCGTTCGACTACGCGCTCGCCGCCTACTACCTGATCCTGCCTGCCGAGGCGTCCTCCAACCTCGCCCGATTCGATGGCATGCGGTTCGGCCTGAGGATCGAACCGAGCGACGGACCCGTGACTGCGGAGCGCGTCATGGCGGCCACCCGAGGTGCGGGCTTTGGGGACGAGGTGAAACGGCGCATCATCCTCGGGACGCACGCGCTGTCCGCGGGATACTTCGACGCGTACTACGGATCGGCGCAGAAGGTGCGAACCCTGATCCAGCGGGACTTCGCGGCTGCGTTCGAGCGTGCGGACGTCCTCGTCTCCCCCACGGCGCCCACGACGGCGTTCCGGTTCGGGGAGAAGCTCGACGACCCACTGGCGATGTACCTCAACGACATCGCCACGATCCCGGCGAACCTCGCCGGGACTCCCGGCATGTCGCTCCCGTCCGGCGTCAGTGAGGACGGCCTCCCCGTCGGGTTCCAGGTGCTGGCACCCGCCCACGAGGACGAGCGGATGTACCGGGTGTCAGGGGTGCTGGAGCGCCTGCTCGAGGAACGCTGGGGTGGCCGGCTGCTCGACGTGCACGGGGTGAACGGAGGGGCTCGATGAACGACGTCGTCGACTACGAGGAGGCCGTGGCGGCCTTCGACCCGGTACTGGGCATCGAGGTGCACGTCGAGCTCGGCACGCGCACCAAGATGTTCGACGGCGCCCCGGTGGCGTTCGGTGGCGAGCCGAACTCCCGGGTGACGCCGGTGTCGCTCGGGCTTCCCGGCTCGTTGCCCAAGGTGAACCGCGCAGCGGTGGAGTCGGCGATCAGGATCGGGCTCGCACTGGGGTGCGAGATCGCCGAGTCCTCCCGGTTCGCCCGGAAGAACTACTTCTATCCGGACATGCCGAAGAACTTCCAGACCTCGCAGTACGACGAGCCCATTGCGCGAGACGGCCACCTGGACGTCGAACTCGCGGACGGCACCCTGTTCCGGGTGGAGATCGAGCGCGCCCACATGGAGGAGGACGCGGGGAAGAACACGCACGTGGGAGGCGATGCCGGTCGCATCCACAGTGCCGAGTACTCCCTGGTGGACTACAACCGCGCCGGTGTCCCGCTCGTCGAGATCGTCACGCGGCCGATCACCGGAGCCGGAGCCAGGGCGCCGGAGGTGGCGGCCGCCTACGTCCAGACACTGCGGGACATCTTCCGGGTCCTCGACGTCTCGGAGGCCCGGATGGAGCGGGGCAACGTCCGCGCGGACGTGAACGTCTCGCTGCGGCCGTCCCCCGAGGCCCCGCTGGGGACGCGAACCGAGACGAAGAACGTGAACTCGTTCCGCTCGATCGAGCGCGCGGTGCAGTACGAGATCACGCGACAGGCCGCCGTCCTGCTCTCGGGCGGGACGGTGGTGCAGGAGACCCGCCACTGGCACGAGGAGACGGGCGAGACCTCACCGGGCCGCGTCAAGTCCGATGCCGAGGACTACCGCTACTTCCCCGAACCGGACCTCATGCCGATCGTGCCCGATCGCGCGTGGATCGAGGAGCTGCGGGCACGCCTTCCAGAGCTTCCGGCCGCCCGGCGGCGGCGGCTGCAGGCGGAGTGGGGCTTCTCCGACCTCGAGATGCGGGACGCGGCCGGCGCCCTCGACCTGATCGTCGAGACCGTCGCAGCGGGCGCCGCACCGGCGGCCGCACGGAAATGGTGGACCGGAGAGCTCGCCCGGGTCGCGAACTCCCGCGGGGCAACCCTCGAGGAACTCCCGGTCACGCCCGTGCAGGTGGCCCAACTCGTCGCCCTGGTCGACGCCGGGGAGCTCACCGAGCGGCTCGCGCGGCAGGTGCTGGACGGTGTGCTCGCGGGAGAGGGTGACCCGGCTGACGTCGTCGCGACTCGCGGCCTGCGCGTCGTGTCCGACGACGGTCCGTTGCTCGCGGCCATCGACGACGTGATCGCGGCGAACCCTGACATCGTGGAACGCATTCGCGCAGGCAGGGTTCAGGCCACCGGTGCGCTCGTCGGCAGCGTCATGAAGGCGACCCGCGGGCAGGCAGATGCCGGGCGCGTGAAGGAGCTGATCGCCAGCCGCCTCGGCGTGTGAGTGGCACGGGTCACAGCGTGGCGGATTGACCTGCATCGCGAAGGCTCTGTAGTCTCGGTGAGCCCGGTTGGGGAGGAACGGACGCCACGGTGCGGCCGGTCCCGGCGGGAAAGCAATCGATCAGACCTCTGGGTCTGATCGGTCGCGCTCCGGAGGATGATTCATGTTCCGCGGTTTGACACCGAGGTTCCGGATCCCTAAGATGGAGAAGTTGCCCCACGGAGAGAGCGGCCCATCGGCTGCCCACTCCTGGAGTGTGTTTGTTGTTTGATATCTCAACAGTGTGTTTTGTTTTTTGATGCCATTTGGCTGCA